>REDD01000199.1 GCA_007693725.1 Phycisphaeraceae bacterium | reverse complement strand
ATCTTCATCGTGCAGCGCACCGACGGCACCCGCTACGCGGTCTCCTCGCTCTACACCTCCGCGACCTCCGGTCGCAGCGCGATCCTCTTCAACCCCAACCAGCGTCGCCAGACTTCATCGGCGGGCAACAACATCGCGCCTGGTCCGACGCAGGTGACCTTCGACCTCCGGAATGTCGGCTCGGCCGGCATCCCGAATCGCGGCACCTCGGGCTCCAACTGGACGATGGTCCCCGTGGATCGCAACGGCGGCTACGCCACCGCGGGCAACCAGATCCCCACGCTGCCGACCGGCGTGAACAATGCCAACATCGTGACCGGCACGCGGCCGTTCGCCGGTGCCCTCGACTCATGGGTCTACTGGAGCGACAGCAACGGAAATGGTGTCTGGGACTTCAACGAGTCCATCAACAACATGTTCATTGATGCGAACCGCATCAGCCACTTCGCCTTCACCATGACGACCCGCGGCGTGCAGGTGGGCTCCGGCATCACCAGCGTCGTCGGCGGCTACGGCGTCGGCTTCTTCAACAACACCAACGCCAACTTCGGTGCCCAGTTCCATGGTTCGCAGCTCCAGCAGAACGCGGTCTTCGCCGCGAACCCGATCAACTCGGGCAATCGTGGCGCGACGCAGGGCTGGCTGCTCGCCACCGCGACGGTTGATGTCTCCGCGAGCAACTTCTTCGCGGCGGGCTTCAACGCGGCGGCGGACTTCCTGATCGCCTTCCGCGGCGGGAATGTCGGCTGGGTCGATGCGACCACCGCCACGCCCGATGACTTCAATGTCATCGAGATCGAGGCGCCCGAGGCCCTCTTCCTCCACTACCGCAACTGATCCTCGAGGTCAGGACATCTGAAATCTGTTGATCAGCAGCGGGGTCTTTCGAGACCCCGCTGTTTTTCTTTGCCCGGCCTGACGGAAGCTCATACCATCGCGCGTCTGAATGTCTGGAGGCGTTCCATGTTGACGGCGCGATCACTGCATTTCTGCTCCCTCTGGGTCGTGGGAGTTCTCTGTCTCATCTTTGTGACGCCGGAGGTCTCGGCTCAGTTCGATCAGCCGATTGTCACCTCCGTCCGCGAGCGGATCGGCGGTGAGTTCATCCCCGGTTCGTCGGGTCCGGTGCCCGAAGAGGGCGATCAGATCGGGGCGTTCTTCAACGACACGGTCAGCGTCGGGTTTTTCGAGTTCGACACGGAGGCGGCGGCGTCTCGTGAATTCTCGATCACGCTGTACGGCAAGACCAGCCAGTCCGATCCGGGCAACGGTCCGGCACGAGGGCAGCGCGTCGCATTCAAGTACTACCGCTCATCGACGAATGAGACGATCCCGCTGCGTGTCCTGAACGCGCGCGGGGACACGGTGAATTTCACTTTCCAGGGGCAGGATGTTCCTCCGATTGACATCCCCGGCTTCAACTTCGGCGATCTTCTCACGCCGTCGCGGGCATTCAATCTTGCACCGGCGACCGGAGACGGCGGCAATGGCGGCGGCGGTGGTGGGGGAGGCGGAGGGACTCCATCCGGCAACCCGGATGTCAATGGTGACGGCGTTGTGGATCGTCGGGACGCCGCGCTGATCCTGAGAATCATCATTGGGGGTCCGGCGACGCAGGCGGAGCGATCTCGCGCGGATGTCAATGGAGATGGTGTTGTGGATACGAGGGATGTGATCGAGGTCTACCGGGTGATGAACAATCGGCCCGTTCCGGAGGTCCCCTCACGGCCGTCGCGCAACGGGAGCAATGACGACTGATGCGACGGCCTGCGTTCACAATGCTGGAGTTGCTCATCGTCGTGGTGCTGCTGGGGATGGTCGCATCGCTGGTCGTTCTGGGCGTCACGAGGTCTTCAGAGGGCGTGCAGCGCAAGCGGGCGGTGGAGGCGGTCCATCTGGCTCTGCTGCACGCGCGGGTGGATGCGATGCAGTCCGGAGCCGAGACATCGGTTCGTCTGGAATTCCGGGATCCCGAACGCTTGGTGATCATGCGTGCCGAGGCACCGGAGATTGACCTCCCCGCACCCTCCATGACACGACATATCCTGCGGGTTCCTGCCGGTCCCCGCTCGGTTCCCGATGCCTACGCCCCTCTGGTCGCACACTTTCTGCCGACGGGGCGGACAGATCAGCGGGAATGGGCTTTCGGGTTGCGCGATTCTGCGGATACACTCTGGACGATCCGTTTCGATCCTCTCTCGGGCGCACCCCGCCTGTTTGAGGGAGAAGTGTCGGATCCGGCCGCGGAGACGGCCGCCTTGTCACCGTCGATGGAGCGACGCCCATGAAGACGCGATCCCACTCTCGTAGCCCTCTGCGCACCCGAAGAGCGTTCTCGCTGCTTGAGATGCTGATCGTGGTTGCGATCATCGGTCTCATCGCGACGCTGGTCTTTTCGCGCCTGGGCGGCACATACGGGAAGAGCCAAGCTCGTGTGACGGAGGCGCAGATACAAGCGGCCGCCGCCGCGATTGAACGATTCAAGATGGATGTCGGCCGGTATCCCTTCGAGGAGGAGGGGTTCAGTGTTCTGCTCGATCCGCCGCCGGATACGCCGAGCTGGGCGGGTCCGTATCTCGATCGGGACGAAGAGCCGAAGGACGGCTGGAATCGTCCGCTGATCTATCAGATTGATGAGCGATGGGGATTCCGCGTGCTCTCGTACGGTGCGGACGGTCGCCCGGGTGGCGAAGGCGACAACGCCGAGATCGACAATCGCTCCGCGCGTGATGGTGCAAATTCACGGTCATGAATACTCCGCAGGCGGTGTCAACCATGGAGTCGTCGGTTTCGGGTGATTCCGTCGGCGGCAGCCCGGTCGGCGATCCGATTGCATCGCTCGCGGGCGCTCCGCGTCTGGTCGATGCGATGATGCAGTCGCGGATGATTTCACCGGAAGATCGGCGGCTGAGTGCGGAGATCGCGCGTCGGCAATCCATCAGCCAGGTGCGTGCGTTGCTCGATCTCGGGCTGGTGAGCGAGGAAGCGCTCGCGGATGCCATCGCGCAACATCTCGGGTTCAAGCGTTGGGACTTCGAGGAGGAGCACGACTTTCCGAGCGATCTCGTGCCCGTCGACTTCATGCGTGCGAATGGTGTGCTTCTTTTCGGTGATGGTGGGGGAGAGGGAGCAGGCAGCTCCGGTTTGCGCGTGGTGCTGAGTGACCCGACGGATCACTGCCTTGTCGGGTCGTTGTTGGCGCAGTTCGGCGCTTCTCTCACAAGTATCCAGATCGCGACCACGCGCGAGATCGAGCAATTTCTCGGCACGCTCCAGCGTTCGGGCGATGAAGCGATCGAAGACGATCACGCGCTCGATCTTTCCAGCGAGCTCTCGACGCTGCGCGAGCTGGCATCCGAAGCGCCGGTCATCCGATTCTTCAATCAGGCCTCGGAGCGAGCGATGGAGCTCGGCGCTTCCGATATTCACATCGAGCGCTTTGACCGGCGTATTGCGGTGCGGTTCCGAGTGGATGGTGTCCTCGTGGATCAGCCGCCGCCGCTAGTGAATATGTACGAGGCGCTGATCTGCCGCATCAAGATCCTCGCGAATCTGGACATCGCCGAGCGGCGGCGTGCTCAGGACGGACGCATCCAACTCCGCCAGCGTGGGCGGAACATCGACATGCGTGTCTCGATCGTGCCCACGATGTACGGGCAGGACGCCGCCATCCGCTTGCAGGATCGGCAGCGGCTCGCCGCGATCACGCTCGAAGAACTCGGGTTTTCGGCTCGGCACATCGAATCGCTTCGTGCTGTTTCGCGCAAGTCCCATGGCATCCTGCTCATCACGGGACCAACCGGATCCGGAAAGACGACGACGCTGTACTCCCTGCTGCGCGAACTCGCTTCCGTTGAGCGCAAGGTGGTCACAGTTGAGGACCCGGTCGAGTACGCGATGGACGGTGTGAATCAGATTCAGGTGAACACCGCCGTGGGGCTGACCTTCTCGAACACGCTGCGGAATGTGCTGCGTCACGATCCGGATGTCATTCTGATCGGCGAGATCCGAGACCGTGAAACCGCCGAGATGGCGTTCCAGTCGGCGCTCACAGGGCACATGGTCCTGTCCACGCTGCACACGAACGATGTCCCCTCGACCTTTGTTCGTCTCATCGACATGGGCATCGAGCCGTACCTCATCAACGCGGCGGTCGAGGGCGTCTCCGCGCAGCGGTTGCTCCGGAAAGTCTGTCCGTCCTGCCGGAATCTCGCCCCGGCGCGTGACAACTGCCGTGTCTGTCGATCGCTCGGATATCGCGGCCGCATCGCGATCATGGAATATTCGGGCGTGAATTCCGCAGTCAAGCAGTTGATTCTCGAAGGTGCGGAGGAGCATCGTCTTCGCGAGAGTCTGGTAGCGCATCAGTATCAGCCGATGCGCATCCACGCCGCGACCCTCGTTGAGCAGGGGATCACCGATCACGCCGAGGTCATCCGTGTCCTCGGACACCCCGATGCTTCCGCTGAGGTGGAAGCATGACGGCCTTCGCGTACACGGCGATCCCGCTGGACGCACGCGCCGGCGCTCTCATCAGCGGGCAGCGTGATGCGCGCGACGAGTCGGCATTGCGGGCGGCTCTGCGCAACGAGGGACTCATCGCAATCGATGTCCGTCCGGTGCACATCATCGATGCATTGCGTTATCAGTTCTCGGCCGATCGCTTGCGGGCACGCGATGCGGCGTGGTTCTATTCCACGCTCCGTCTGCTTCTGGAGAATCGTGTTCCGCTCGAATCCGCGATGCGCACCGTCGAGGAACTGGCTCCGCGCCCTCGCCTTGCCCATGTCGCCGCGGAGATCCGTGAGGCGCTCCGTGCCGGCACATCGCTGGCGGACGCCATCGACAAGCATCCCGGTCTCGCGTCGGCTCAGCGGGTCGCACTCCTGCGATCCGCCTCCGAGTCCGGACGCCTCGATCACGCCGTTGCCCTCATCGACACCTCCATCTCGAATTCGCAGCGCATCCGCACCACGGTCATCGGCCGTCTGCTGTACCCGGCGATTCTTCTGCTCGCCGCGATCGGCGCCATCTGGTTCCTTGCGGTGCGCGTAATCCCGAGCTTCGCCGAGACACTGCTCACGCTCGGCGGCACGCTCCCCTGGCAGACCCGCCTCACTCTTGAACTGGCCACGGTGCTCGCGTGGCTCGTGCCCGTGATCTTCGTTTTCGCGATTCTCATGGGCGCGTTGCGTCACCTCTGGCTGACACCGCACATCCGCGAGCGTATCGCGTCGGTGATTCTCAGGACGCCGATTGTCGGCTCGCTCGCGTGGAACAATCAAGGCGCGATCGTCTGCGACATCATGGGGACGCTGATCGAGGGCGGCGCCGATCTCATCGCGGCGATCGACCAGTCTCGCGAAGTTGTGACTTCCCCCGTCATCGCGGGACGCCTCGATGTGGTTCGCTCAAAGGTCCGTGAGGGCACGCCGATCGATCAGGCGCTCGCTGACCATGCGGTCCTTCCCCCGATGGCATCCGCGGTCGTTCGTGCGGGTGTCCGGTCGGGCGATCTCGTCGGTTCGCTTCGTCGAGCAACCAATCTCTGTGTTGAGCGACAGGAAGCGATTACGAATCGTCTCCTCACTCTTCTCGAACCGGCCGTGATCGTCCTCCTCGCGGGGACGGTCGGCTGGGTCGTGTACAGTCTCGTGACAGGAATGCTCGCCATCACCGATGTCGGTGCCTTGTGAGCGTCAATTTCATCACCCCCCGCCCCCGCGCATGGCAGCGCCGGGTTACGGAGGTCCGAAACATGTCTTACCGCAGTGTGCGCACCGCTCTTCTCCTCGCCGGTACCGTCCTTTCTCTCGCGGCCTGCGCGAGTGAACAGAAGCAGACGCCACCAACCGCGACACGCCCTCAGGCGACCCCGCCGGTTGCGTATCAGCAGCCGCCCCGCTGGGATGCTCGCGATCGTCCGGTCTCGGAGATGATTCTCTCTTCCCAACCCTCCGGGAGGCGAGCGGAACTCATCACGCAGCAGACCCTCGCGACCGACTTCGTGCGCGAGCGCGTTGCCCCGACGATCTACAACACCGATGCTCCCGGCAAGCTGATGCGCGTGAAGATCGCCGCGAACAACGCCCCGCCCATGGAGATCCTCCGCATACTGCTCACGGACTATCTCGAGCGTGATTTCGTGATCGACCCCCGCTTGCGCACCGGCGCGGCGACGGCGGAGGTTTCGCTCGACATCGATCAGGAGATGACGCCCTCCGATGTCCGCGACCTCATCGCCGGGCTCTCCATGATGTACAACTGGGTGCTCACCGAGCGTGACGGCATCGTCTTTGTGCAACCGTCCGACAACCTCGCGGCCAATCCCTTCGCACCGATTCTCGAAGCACGCCCCGGCCTCGATTCCGAAGCGCCTGCGATCCGCATCCGTCAGCTCCGTCACCTCACGCCCCAGACCGCCGCGGAAGCGCTCAGCATCCTGGCTCCTCAGACGACCGGAGCACGCACGCCGGCCGCGACTGCACAGGGTGCTCCTGGATCCGCTCAACTCGCCGTCGGTCGCACCATGCTGCTTGTCGGCACCACGCGCCAGATCAACCGGATGGCGGATCTGCTCGCGGCGCTCGATGTTCCGCCATTCCAGGGGACGACCATCTGGACCTACCGTCTCGCGCATGTGGCGCCCGAGGGTGCTCGCCAGACGCTCGAAGCGTTGGCACGAGGCGCCGGGCTCTCCGTCGCGGCAACGACCGGCGGGGCGACCACCGATGCCTCGGTGGCTTTCTTCTCTCCGCCCAACTCGGACCGGTTGATGGTGCTCACGCGCGATCCGTCACTCCAGCCGGTGATCCGCGACCTCGTGATGCAGGTCGATCAGGATCCCAAGTCGCCCACCGCCAATCTGTACATCTATCGCGTCCAGCACCTGGCGCAGCCCGCCAAACTTCAGCAACTGGTCAACGAGCTCTTCGCGGGTCGCGTCGAGGCGCGCACGGGAGCGGGGGCCGTCGCGGGTACGCCCAATCAGATCCGCATCACCGTCGATGCCGATGAGCGCGTGGCATTCATCCGATGCACCCCCGGTGACTTTGCGGAGATCCTCAGCGTCTTCCGCGCCATCGATCGTCCGGCGCAGCAGGTCTTCGTTCAGACCGTGCTGGCCGAAGTCACGCTGACGAATCGTCTTGAGTTCGGCGTCGAGTACTTCCTCAATGCCTTCGATATCGATGGACTCGGTGCGCTCGACATCGCCGCCGGTGTCAGTTCCATCGCAGGCACACCGACGCTCGGCGCCGTTTTCACCGCTGCCGATGGCTTCGCGATCATCAACGCTCTGAAGAACGAAAGCGATGTGGAGATTCTGTCACAGCCGTCCCTGGTCGTCGCGGAGCGGCAGCCCGCCAGGTTCAATGTCGGCGGCGAGACGCCGGTGATCACGGGTGATACCGACACCACAACCGGCGGCCTGAGGCGCAACATCGAGTTCCGCGAGACGGGAATCACGCTCGAAGTGCTCCCATTGGCCATCACGGAGTCCGGCGATGTCACACTGCAGATCAACCAGATCATCAATAATGTTCAGGCACAGGGCGAACTCGGACCGGAATTTTCCAAGCGTGAGCTCGAAACCGTCGTGACCGTTCCCCATGGTCAGACATTGCTGCTCTCGGGAATCATCGAGGAAAACACCACGGATGTGACGCGGAAGATCCCGTTCCTCGCCGACATCCCCCTCTTGGGACCGGCGTTTCAGAACATCCAGCGCGAGCGTCTCCGGCGCGAACTCATCCTGACCCTCACGCCCCGCATCGTGAATACGCCCCGTGACGGCAGGAACCTCCAACTCGACTTCCTCCGGGCCGCCGAGGGGGTCCGTTCCGTGCTGCATCGCCATTCCGATGACATGCCGCAGGGCACGCTTCACTTCATTTCCGACACCCTCGGAGCCGCGGCGGACGAAGCCGATGCGGAAGCCCCCGTGCGCATCGAGACCACTGCGCCCATGACCCCGGCTCGTGTGCCGGGGTCGTCTGATCCTTCGGATGGTGATAAGCAATAACTGATTTGTGGTCACTCCATGCATCCACGCAGGCACATCAAACCACACGGATTCTCGCTTCTGGAAGCGGTCCTGGCACTCGCGATCATCGCTGCTGCGCTGATCGCCGTATTGCAGGTGCGCACGCAGATGATCCATGGTGCACAGCAGGCGCGTGATCGGCAGGCCCTCGAACGGGACGATGAGGCCGTTTTTCAGATGCTCGTGGCCGGCCTGCTTCCGCCTCCGACCAGCTCGGATGGCGTCGTCACATGGCAGGGCGAGTTTCTGGATCGTCCGTACATCATCCAGCGCACCGTTGAGCGCATCCCGAATCCCAATGTCGATGGGCTGGACCACCCCGTCCGTCCGTCTCTCCCGCTGATCGTGTACACGCTGACCATCGACGAGCGAACCACAGTCTTTCCCTGGTACGAATGAGCATCATCCGCACCCATCATGTTCCGGCGATCACGCGGTGCCGAGCATTCACCCTGCTCGAAACGCTCCTGGCGGTCACGATTCTCTCAGTGCTCATGGGGCTTGTCGCGGTCCTCTGGGGTCAGGCACGCACATGGACCGAGGATTCGGTCAAAGAGCAGAACGCGATGTACATCACGCGCATTCTGCACACGATGCGCACGCAATGGCGAGATCGGCGCGCGACCGATCAGGACCGCAGCGCACTCGACGCCACCGGTATGACGCCCGATGAGGTGCGCTTCGTCACCGCAACGCCCATTCTCTTCCCCGACTGGCCGCTCGTTCGGGCCGTCTACCGCGTCGAGTACGACCCCGATCGCGGCACCCTCTCCGACCCTCGCTACCGCTTGGTGTATTCGGAAACCCGTCTCCCCGGCGGGCAGCCGGACCCGCTCGGCTCGCTCGACGCCGCCGGGATGCAGATGACGCAGTCCATCGTGCTGCTCGAGGACTGCTCGGTGCTTCACTGGGAACGCTTCGGCCCTCTCCGAGCGGATCAGTCGCGCCGGTCACGAGACGCCGAGAATGAAGAGAGCTCCCGGCGATCCGAAGACATGCGTCGTGGCGATTCTTCCGGCCGGGATGCTTGGGAGTGGCGGATCTTCGCGGAGCAATTCGAGGATCGTATTCCGGCGGTTCGGCTCGTCGGTCAACACGGAAAGGAGCGGTTCGCGTGCGTACTTGTCGCCGCGCCTTTGCGCTGATCATTGTGCTGATCGCACTCGCTGCGGTTTTCGCGCTGACCCTCCGTGCGGCCGTGATCTCGCGATCCGGCATCATCGAGTCCACCGCCGTGCGCGATCAACTTGTCTTCGAGCGCATCGCGGGCGCTGCCGCCGTCCTGGCGCTGGACGGCTATCTGCCGGTCAGCGACACGCTCATCGCCGATTCGGGCGGCCCTCCCGGCGCGCGTCCGACAACTGGTCCGCAGGAGCCGGAGAGGAAGATTGAGCTTCCCCCGTTCCTTGTCCAGATGATCCCGGAACTCGCGGAGGTCCAGCAGAGGGCCAAAAATGAAGTCCCGCTCGATCGAGGCGACAGCGGCGCCTTTCCCACGGCATCAGAGGCCACCACGCAGCGCATCAACGCCATCGAGAGACTCCGCAGCGTCGGACTCCCGACCGACTCGCTCCTCCTCACCATCGAAGGATACGACATCCTCATCGACTACGATGATCTCTCGGGATTGCTCGATCTGAATATCGCAGGCGAAGACTCCATCGTCACGCTGCTGGTCAACCTGGGTGTTTCTCGTGACATCGCACCTCGGATCGCCGCACAGATCCTCGATTGGCGTGACCCGGACAGCATGCGTCGCTACGGCGGTGCCGAGCGCGATGACTACAGGCCATTCGGTGTTGTTCCCCGCGATGGACCCATCGTCGCCGCGGAAGAGTTGCTCTATCTCCCGGACATGACGCCCGAGATCTACAACCTCATGGCGCCCTACATCGTGTTCGGGAGCGGAACGACCGACCGGCTCTCCATCGCCGCAGCGCCGCGTCCCGTTCTGCTCGCGATACCGGGTGTGACGCCCGATGTCGCCGAGGCCATCATCGACGCCCGCAGCAAGGGACCTCTGACCGAGTCGCAACTCAATTCGCTGCTGCCGCCCCGCGCTCGGGACGGCTCGATGCAGCTCTCGCACACCATTTCAGGTCAGCTCCGTGCCCGTGTGCGGATCCTCGACCCCGCCTCGGGACGAGTCCAATCCAGCTTCACCGCCATCGTTTCTCTGTCGGATCGTCGCGCACGACTCATCGCAATCCGCCCGGAATCTTCCTGAGAACCAAGCGACCGGCCATACCATTCGATCGACCCGGAAAACTCAAGCATGCCACTGAGCCCTCCAATCCTGTCCCTCGCCGCCATCGGAAACGATCTGGTCGTCTGTCTCGTGAGG
>REDD01000070.1 GCA_007693725.1 Phycisphaeraceae bacterium | reverse complement strand
CTCAAGCTCCCCGAGGCGCCGAACATCCCGACCCGCGATGAACTCGCCGCCCTCGCCGAACGCTGCTTCCTGCCCGAGGACTTCCTCGATCGACACTGGGACGACCACCCCGCGCATCCCCGCTTCCATCGCCCCGTCGGCGATGCCCTCCTCCACGCGCACTGCCATCAGAAGGCCCTCTGGAGCGCTGAGTCCTCCGCCCGCTTCATGCGCCGGATCGTCGGACCCTCCCGCACACGCACGCTCGACACCGGATGCTGCGGCATGGCCGGATCCTTCGGCTACACCACCAACCGCTACGACCTCTCCATGCGCATCGGCGAACTCGCCCTCTTCCCCAGCGCCCGCGCCATGAACCCGGACGATGTCCTCGTCGCCCCCGGCGCATCCTGCCGCCACCAGGTGCACGATGGCGTCGCCAAGACCGCGCTCCACCCCATGAAGTGGGCCGCATCGCTCATCATCGACGATTGACCGCTCCGATCACCGCGTCCCGAGCATCTCCAGCGTCTCGCCCGCACGCAGGATCGATCGCAGCTCCGCGCGATTCTCATCCACCGAGGACACCCCATCGCGGATCACATCGAGATACGGCCCCTCGCCCGACTCGAACGCGTACAGATCCTCGACATCCTCCAAGCCGTTCCCGTTCACATCGGCGCGCCTCGCCAGCACGACTCCGGCGAGTCCGTTCGGCGATTCCGAGGCGGGGTACAGATACTCGAATGCAAACGGCAGCCGCGCCGCCCACGCCGCCTCGTTGTGCTGCTGACCGAAACCGACCACATACCGCAGCCCGCCCTCGATCGCGTAGGGATGCAGCGCTGCCGCTTTGCTCACCAGCGCATCACGCAGCGAGAAGGTGCCCCAGTACCCGTCGTTCGAGGTTCCCGAGTCGCCCGAATCCAGATACACGCGCACATCCGGATTCGCCTCCGAATTCAGGCGCGACACGAAGTTCGGCACGAACGCCCACGACCCCGAGAACGATCCGATCCGCTCGAAGGTGTCGTGGTGATCCCACCCGTGGTACATCGCGCACACGCCGCCGAGACTCGATCCCATCGACCCCGTCGTCCCGCTGCCCGTCAGCGTGCGGTAGTTCGCGTCGATCACCGGCTTGAGTTCCTGCTTGATGAAGGCCGCGTAGATCGCGCCCTGCCCCGTGCTGTCGCCCGCGGGGATGTAGTCCCGGAACCGTGCGCTCCCGCCCGTGTTGTCGATCCCGACGATGATGATCTCGCGCATCTTCCCGAGGCGCATCATCTGCTCCGCCGTCTCATCCGCGTTCCACGACCCGAACGGACCGATGTCGAAGACATTCTGCCCGTCGTGCATGTACAGCACCGGGTAGTGTTGGTCCGTGTGCTCGTCGTATCCCCGCGGCAGCAGCACCCGATAGGGCCGGTTCTCGCCGAGGATCGTCGATGGAAACGAGAAGAAATTCTCCTGACGCTGCGGGCTGACCGTCGGCGCCGGCACATACGAGAAGATCCCCGTCTGGCGCGCCAGCACTGCATCCAGCGTGGTCGAGTGTGTCCCGGCGCTGGGGATCCGTCCCGGCCCGCTCGCCGAGGTCACATAGAACTCGATCGACTCACCAGAAACCCCCACGCCCTCCTGCACCGACCACCGCCGCTCCGAGCCGCTCGCCCCCGGGCCGATGTCGTACAGCGCGGTCTGCGTGTAGGAGCCGCCCGCACTCCCCGCCTGTTGCCGCCAGTGCAGCACCGCATCCGGGAAGGTCGCATCCACGATCACGATCTTCGGCCCCGCCGCGACCGTGCTTGTCTGACCCTGCAACACCGGACCGACCGGCGTCCCGTTCGCCGGATTCCCGATCTGCGTCGGCCCGTCCTGGCGGATGTAGTACTGATACGAAAACGATCGATTCACCGGGATCGCGATGCGCACGCGCCACACCGGATACGCCGACGGCTCGAGCTTCACCGCCCGACGCACATCCCCGCCCCCTAGTTCCGGCAGATCCCCGAGCACGAAGACCGACTGCCCGAACGCGGTCGTCTGCGTGACCTCGAACAGGACCTCCTCGCGCTGCACGCCATCCCCGAAGGCAGGCCGCGCGATCGCCAGCAGGCAAACAATCAACAACACAGCATGACGCATCGCGGACGCCTCCTCAGGGGGAATGGTACTCCCGATCCGCGTCCGCACCGCTCATCCCAAACGACGATGACGCCCTACGCCGCGACCCGCTCCATCGACGCCTTGAGTTCTCGGATCCTCTCCGTGGCTCGCACGGTCCCCTCACGCTGGCTGGCGATGCTCAAATAGCCCGACCGCAGCAGCTCCACACGCTTGGCCCGCCATCCGTCGCCGTAGCCCACCCACAGCGCGTAGTCGAAGCCCACGGAATCTCCGCGCTCCAGCCGCGCCAGCGCGAGCAGGAGCATCCGCCGCTCATGGTCCGCAAACTCATTGACCAAGGCCTGTCCCTCCACAAGTTCCTCGACGATCAGCATCGGGACATCTCCGTTCGGCAGCATGCGCACCCCCCTTGATCCTCCCCCTTCTTGGGAAGCGTTCCGCCCCGGTTCCACCCCTCTACTTCCTCCAGACACCCATCTTGGGGGTTGTTCCGGGGATGTTCCGGGGGTTGTAGAAGACGCGAACGCCCCGCCAATCCGCCCGTCCCGCACAACCCGCCCCGCTTCGCTCTTCCACCCAGTCCCACCCCAAAGTTGCTCGCTGCACGGGTCGAAGTTTGACACGCGGGATCCTTGCTTCACCCGCGATCGGCACAAGTGGAGAGCAGACCCATGTCCAGGACGACACAGCACTTCCGCCGCGCGTTCCTCGTCTCGGCATGCATGGCATGCCTGGTCGCGCCACTCTCGGCGGCCCCCGTCTTCTGGGACATCCGCTTCGACGAGGACAGCATCCGCGACGGCATCAACACGACCCTCGTCCGCGACAACCTCATCGCCGCCGCCAACGAGTGGACGCAGTACATCGATGCCGTCCCCGGCGTCCGCGTCGATGTCCTCGTGCGCTTCGACACCTCCATCCCGCGGGCGGGCGGGCGCAGCTTCACCAGCGCTTATGTCGGTCACAACGGCCAGTTCGAGGTCTGGGAGCAGGCCCTCAGCACCAAGCTCCGCGATGGTTTCGATGTCAACGGCTCCGATCCCGATGTCGAGATCATCATCAACCCCAACTATGCCATCAATACGCTCTGGTTCGATCCGAATCCCGGCAGCCCCAACCCCGCCATCCCGAGCAACCGCGTCGATGCCTACTCCGTGCTCATGCACGAGCTCGGCCACGCACTCGCCTTCAACGGCTGGCGCAACGAGTACACCGGCGCGATCGGCGGCTTCGGCTCGACATTCGACGCCCTCACCATCGTCGCCGATGACGGGTTCATGTACTTCGTCGGCGAAGAGGCCATGCGGGTCTACGGCGGGCCCGTCCCCCTCACCTGGGGCAACATCTACCATGTCGGGAACAATGTCGGATTCCCCGGCTCCGACCTCCTCGACGACCTCATGAACGGCATCATCATGCGCCGGGGCGTCCGCTACGAAGTCTCGCTCCTCAACCTCGCCATCGCCTACGACTCCGGGGTCTCCGTCAATCCCGTCTTCCTCGTCATACCCGCACCGACAACGCTCGCGATCGTCTCCCTCGGACTCGCGATCACCAGCATCCGCTCACGGCGCAACCGCTGACCGCTCAGCGCAGCCCGCGTTCGATCCGTTCGACGATCGTCACCGAGCGCGAGCGATCTCCCATCGGGCCCGTGAACACGCGCACCCGCGTCATGTTCTCACCATCCTTGAAGGTCTCGACACGCACCGTGTCGTCCCGCGCGGTCTTCGCCTCGATCCAGCCATCGAGCGCATCGACACGCGACGATGTGATCCGGTAGCCGAGATCCTCGCGCAGCACCCGCTCGGCCGTGGAGTGAGTCTTCTCAAGCGGCGAGGCCATGTACACCTGCACCTTCCGATCCACCGTGAAGGTGTACGAGCGACCAGCCGTCGTCTTCCCCGAGCACCCGGCGCCGACCACGAGCCCGATCACGCAGAGCATCAGCAGCAGACTTCCACGCATCCCAGACATGACGCTACTCCTTCGTGCCTCTTGCTTGCTCACTCACCACTCGTCATGTTTGTCGGGTCGAGCAGTTCCTGCAACCGCTCCGCCGACACCACGCCCTGTTCGAGCGCGACCTGGCGCACCGTCTTTCCTTCCGCGAACGCCTTCTTCGCGATCGCCGCGGAGGCGTCGTACCCGATCACCGGCACCAGACTCGTGCACATCGCCAGCGAACCCTCGATGAGCTCCGCGCACCGCCGCTCATCCGGCTTCAGCCCCTCGAGGCACCGAACGGTGAACACCTCGCCCGCGTTCGAAAGCAACTGGATGGATTCCATCAGGTTGTCCGCCATCATCGGCATCGCCACATTCAGATCCAGCAGCGATCCCACGCCGCCGAACCCGCCCGCCGTGATGGCCACATCGTTCCCGATCACCTGACACGCCACCTGGATCACCATCTCGCACATCACCGGGTTCACCTTCCCCGGCATGATCGACGAACCCGGCTGCGTCGAAGGCAGGATCAGTTCCCCGATCCCGCACCGCGGCCCGCTCCCCAGCCAGCGGATGTCGTTCGCGATCTTCGACATGCTCACCGCGATCGTCTTGAGATGTCCGCTCACCGACACCACAGCATCCTTCGCGTGCTGCGCCTCGAAGTGGTTCGCTGCTTCCCGGAACGGAATATCCAGCCGCTGCGACAGCGCTGCACACACGAGCCGACCGAAGTCCGGGTGCGTGTTGATGCCCGTCCCCACCGCCGTCCCGCCGATCGGCAACTCCGCCAGCGCATCGAGCGCCTCCATCGCACGCTGCTCGGCCTTCTTCATCTGCTCCGCATACCCGCTGAACTCCTGCCCCAGCCGGATCGGCGTCGCGTCCTGAAGATGCGTCCGTCCGATCTTCACGATCCGGTCCCACTCCTGCGCGTGCTTCTCAAGGATGCGCGTCATCCCCCGAATCGCCGGGATCAGCCGCTTGCGGATCTCCACCGCCGCCGCGATGTGCATCGCGGTCGGGAAGGTGTCGTTCGAGGACTGGCCCATGTTCACATGGTCGTTCGGATGGACGCCCTTGCCCGTCTCCGCATCGCCGATGTAGTCGCTCTTCTTGGAAGAACCGATCGCCGCACCGTTCGCGATGCAGATCAGATTGGCGATCACCTCGTTGGCGTTCATGTTCGTCGAGGTGCCCGAGCCGGTCTGGAACACATCCACCGGAAAATGCTCCAGGTGCTGCCCCATCGCGATCTCGGTCGCGGCACGGGAGATCGCTTCCGCGCGCTCGCGGTTCAGCCGCCCGAGCTTCTGATTCGTCTCCGCGCACGCCGCCTTCAGCCACCCGTACGCCTGGATGATCGCCGGCGGAAGCGGACGCCCCGAGATCGGGAAGTTCTCCACAGCGCGCTGCGTCGAGGCGCCGTACAGCGCCGACGCCGGAACGCTCATCTCGCCCATCGTGTCCTTCTCGATCCGTGTGCCCGAACTCATCGCAGACGCCTCCTTAACTGGGTTCTCCTCCCACTCTATCGCCACACGCGCCCGGACTCTCCACCCTCCGTAGACTTTCCCCATGGACCGCGAAGATGCTCTCCAGCGAAGGGTCATCCGCCTCGCTCTGCTCCTCACCGCCGAGCCGCGCCGGGCCGCCGATGCGCTCGCGATCATCCTCTCAACCAACCCGGACATCCTGCGCATCGGAGAATCCCGCATCGACCGCATGATCGTCCAGCACGCCCGCGGCGAGATCGCCCCACTGCCCGCGTATTCCGAGACCACGGTTTCCGATGTCCCCCTCGACGCCGTCGTCTCGCTCACCGAGCCCGCCCGCCGCCTCTGGGACGCGTGCCGCACGCTCGAAGCCCAGCCCCGCGAAGCGTGGATCCTCCGCGACCTCGAAGAAATGGATGAGATCCCCACCGCACGCGCGATGGACTGCTCCCGCACCGCCATCGAGACGGTCCATCGTCCGACCGCGCTCAACCTCCTCCGCGAAGCCCTCGCCGACGACTACGACCCCGCGCTCGCCGAACTCCGGACCGCCCTCGAACGCCTCGATCCCGAGCCCATGCTCGCACTGGCTCACGCCGCGAGAGAACACGCCATACGGCGTAGACGATTCACCACGCTGATCCTGCTCGGCATCCTTCTCGTCTGCTTCGGGATCCTCACTTACATCCTTTTCGACCTGCTGGCATGGGACAATGCCAACGAGATCGATCCCAGCATCTACTCGAACCAGGCGCCCGGCAGCGTCCGTCCCGGTCCCATGAACGCTCCTGATTCATTCCCCTCCCAACTCCCACCCACTCCGCCGCAGCGCTGACGCCACCGCTCCGCGATGACAGCCCCACCGGACAACAACCCGCGCTCGTCCGCAGATCCGTCGTCGCAACGCGCTCCCGAGCGTTCGCGTCCGCACACGCGCCGCCTCGCCCCCTCCGCCGCGCGCATCCGCGCCAAACTCATCATTCTCCACACGCTTTTCTCGATCGCACTCGCCGCCGCGCTCATCCTCGCCATCCGCCCCCCCGTCCAGAAGCTCTTCGCGATGACCGGAGCGCTCGAGCGCCTCGCCCTCGCGCGCACGCCGGATGACCTCACGCAAGTCAGAGGCATCACCATCGAGTCCGGCACCGCCGAGGAACTCGAACTGTCTCCATTCCTCGCCGTCGAAGTCGCCAACCTCGCCGGCACGCCGTACATCGACCGCCTCCCCGCCGGCGGCATCAAGTGGCTCTTCTACGATCCCATCGAGAACCGCTACTTCCGGGCGCAGGCGCCGCTCCCCACCAGCTCCGAAGCCGTCAACAACCTCTACCTCCTCCTGACCCTCGCGCTGCTCGCGGTCTACGCGGTGATCGCCCTGACGCTCGAAGTCTTCGTCCTGCCGCGACAGGTCTACGCCCCCATCGAGCGACTCCGCCTCGCAGACCGGGCCGTCCAGCAGGGCAACCGCGAGGCCGAGCTCATCCCCGACAACAAGATCCCCACCGATGAACTCGGCGAGATCATGCGCTCTCGCAACGCCTCCATCCTCAAGCTCCGCGAGCAGGAACGCGCCCTCAACGATGCACTCGACCAGATCGAGACCGTCGCGGCCGAGCTCAAACGCAAGAACCACCTCCTCGAAACCGCCAAACGCAACCTCGCCGATCAGGACCGCCTCGCCTCGCTCGGCATGATGTCCGCCGGCATCGCCCACGAACTCAACACGCCACTCGCGGTCCTCAAGGGCACCGTCGAACAGCTCGTCCAGTCGCTCCGCTCCGGCAAGTCCCCCGGCGTCGACCGCGACGGCGCCGAACTCATGCTCCGCGTCGTCCGACGACTCGAACGCCTCTCCGAATCGCTCCTCGACTTCGCCCGCGTTCGCCCTCCGGCACACAACTTCGTCCCCATCCGCCGCGTCACCGAGGAGGCGTGGACCCTCGTCTCGCTGGACCGCGATGCCCGCCAGGTCACCCTCACCGACAACATCCCCCCCGACGCCGCGGTCCTCGCCGATGAGGACCGCCTCACCCAGGTCTTCGTCAACCTCCTCCGCAACGCCGTGGATGCCCTCGACACCACCGCCTCACCCGCCATCACCATCAGCGCCGAGACCACCGAGCGCGACGACCGCTCCTGGCTCTCCATCACGATCCAGGACAACGGCCCCGGGATCGACCCCTCGGTCCTGCCTCGCCTCTTCGAGCCCTTCGCCTCCACCCGTCTGGACGCCTCTGGGACCGGCCTGGGCCTCGCCGTCGCCGAGGGGATCATCCGGGAGCACTCCGGCGTCCTTCTCGCCAGAAACGCCCTCCCGCCCGCCTCAGGGGCCATCTTCGAGATCATGCTCCCCCTCGCCGCACCCCACGAGATGCCCCCCCAAGCCCCCAGCACCGACGATCCCGCCACCTTGCCCTAAGATTTCCTGTAGAACCGTACAGGCGGTACCGATCCGATCCCTGACAGCACGCTTCCAGCCCAAGGATTCCGCATGGTCACCACCGCCGAGAAGGATGCACAGGACCAGACCGAGACGCCCCGCCTCTCTATCGTCGCTCTCGATGACGACCCCGATTTTCGTGCCTACATCAAGAACCTCCTCAACAATGAGGGCCACCACATCCGCGTCGCGGCGACCCCGGACGAGATGATCGCTCTCAACGAGGAGGAACTCCCCGATGTCCTCCTCCTCGACATGAAGATGGGGCGGCACTCCGGCGAGGGCGTCCTCGAGATCGTCCGCGAGCGCTGGCCCAAGCTCTGCGTCGTCATCCTCACCGGCTTCCCTTCGCTCGAAACCATGCGGCAGACCTTCAAGCAGGATGTCTTCGACTACATCGCCAAGCCCTTCGCCCTCGAAACCCTGCAGCACACGCTCCAGCAAGCCGCTACGACCTTCAATCTCGGCCTCAAGCCCCACGACCGGCTCCGACACGAACTCGGGCGTCAGATCCGCCTCGCACGCACGGAACGCTCATGGACTCTGAAGGACCTCTCCGAGTCTTCCGGTGTGTCCGTCAGCCAGCTCTCCAGCATCGAGCGCGGCGCCCATCTCCCCTCGCTCGAGTCGCTCCTCAGCGTCGCGACCGCACTGGACTGCAATCCCTCCGATTGGCTGCGCAGCGCGGGCTTCTGACACGCCGTCGCTCGATCTCCGTATTCGCGCGGTGATGCTCCCTGGCAAAAATAAAGAACGCCCCGATGCCGAAGCACCGGGGCGTTGAGTTCTCATCGTTGAACTCTGATCACTCAGAGATCAAGCATGTGACTCTCAGAAGCTTCAGCGAGCGAACTGGCTGAAGGTCTGAGTGCCGGAGCCGGACTGACCCTGAGTGCCACCGATGAGGTTGGCATCATTGATCTTGTTGCCGGGGGTGATGGGCGAGCCAGCGGAGCCGCCGGTCTCGTCATCATCGTCGCCGTTGCAGACATGCGGAACGGGGTTCGTCCACAGCTTGAACGCGTGGTCGGTTGCGAAGCCGACGACGGGGATCAGGCTGTAGGGGGTGAACTCCATGAACGCGGAGTTTGCACGACGATACTTGGCCTCATTGATGTTGAGGGTGGTGCAGGAATTCGGGGCCTTGTAGAGCCAGTAAGCGCGGTGGCTCTGGTTGGTAGCACCGGGGAAGCTGATGGCGAGCCAGTAGTTCCGGCCGGCCTCGAGAACCGGGTGATCCTCGTTGTTGACCCAGGTGACGAGGTAGACGGGCAGACCGAGGTGTGCCTCGCCGTCGAGCAGCTCGATCGAGAACGGAGCGCCGAGCTCGGTGACATCACCGGTCGGGCAGTCGCACTCGTTGGCGAACAGACCGCCGCGGATGAACTCGATGCAGTTCGAGGCAACCCAGACCTTCAGCTTGCAGATCTCCTGATCCTTGCCGGGGGGAACCTGGAAGTCGTCAGCAGCAGCAGTCTTGAAGGGGATCAGGGACTGAGCGAGGTTCGGGATACCGGCCACCGCGGGACCTGTAGCGGTCACGAAGTCGCTGTTGTCCTTCAGAACCTTGCAGACCTGACCTTCGATGGTGAAGAAGAAGTCGGTGCAGAAGACCTCGCAGAACGCGCAGACTTCGTCAACCGGGGTCCAGCCGTAGTCCATGTACTGCTCATGACCCTTGCGGCCCTGAACATGCAGGTTGTTCGAGGAAACCCAGAAATACTCGCCGATGTTGCCGATTCCGTACGGCGACAGCCACAGGCGCTGATAACCGGGCAGGAACTCGCCGACCTTGAAGGTCACCTGATAAAGAACCAGACCGTGATCATCGACGGTGCCGATCTGCTCCTCGGTGAATTCGAGGAACGGGCCGAGGATCAACTCGTCCGGCACACCGTTGCAGTCGGTGTAGAACTCGAGGCCGTAGTTACGGATCTCGGCCTCAACACTGACGCACATCACCACAGTCACCTCGTGGATGTGGTACCAGCAGCCCTCTTGCAGGAAGAAGTCGTCCGCAACGCGGAAGTCCTCCCAGTCATCGGACTGCGAGCGGAGCGCGACATTGCCGTCACGCGGACCGTTGTTCCACCACTCCACAGAACGCTTCGTCGGATCGGTCGGATCCACCACGCGTGCCTGAGGTGTCTCAGTCACGGTGAAGTTCGTGATCGCCCGACGGGGCATGTCGTTCCACTGCTGAGCGAGATCTGAACCCGTCTTGAACTGCACGGAATCAGCCCCGAACGCGGTGGCGCCCAGCGCTGCGACCATAAGAGCGGTCGCCGCCGGCTTAACCAACTGACACTTAGAACTCATCGCACTTTCTCCTTCACACACATATTCAAGGAAAACACTGCGCTACCGGGACGAGCCGAATTCGACGCTCCCGAGCCGGACTCCGCCGGGTCGAACCGGATGAACCTTCGATGCCGTGTGTGTGCTCCGGCCGGTCGAACATTCATCCACGCGTCCCCTAGACACCTAACC
>REDD01000073.1 GCA_007693725.1 Phycisphaeraceae bacterium | reverse complement strand
CGAGCGATGAACGGATCTGCCTCGATGCTGGGTGTCCTGCGGACGGCTTTCTTTGTCGCCTGTTCGTGGACATGGTGCATCGGGATGTTTCTGCCGGTGCTGTTGATCCGCGATTTCGGGTGGTGGGCGTGGGTGGCCTTCGCAGCGCCGAATGTGGTGGGGGCGATGTGCGTGGGGCTGCTGCTGGATCCCGCGAAGGCGCGCCGGATGCTGGAGGAGCATCGCTGGGTGGTGGGGGGCTTCATCGCGTGGACGCTGGCGTTTCACGCGTACTTCCTGGCGTACTGGCTGGGGCAGTACGCCGTCGCTCGGGGGGCCGCGCCGTTTCTGTGGCTGATCGTCATCGGTCTGTGCATCCCGATGTTCCGGCGTCGCTTCTCGACGGTGGGCGGTGTGGCGGTGGCGGTGTGGTTCGTCTCGATGGCGATCTTCTGGTGGCTGGACCGGAGCGGGGGGGGCTCGGCGTTCGCGATCCCCGCTTCGAGGGGGGATCACGCGATGATCGGGATGGTGGGTCTGGTCCCGGTCCTGATGCTGGGCTTTCTGACCTGCCCGTTTCTGGATGCCTCGCTGCTTCGGGCACGGGCGGAAACCCCCGGTACAGGGGGGCGGCTCGCGTTCGTGCTGGGGTTCGGGGTGCTGTTCCTGATCCTGATCGGGATGACCGCGATGTACGCTGCGATGTTCGAGTCCGGGGGGCGGATGTCCCACTGGATCTTCGCCTACTTCGCGTTGCAGGGGTGGTTCACGGTGAGTGTCCTGGGACGCGAGGGCAGGGCGATGGGGTTCGGGAGGGGCGGATGGGTGGCGGCGGGGGTGCTGGTGCTTCTGGCGGGCATCGCGGGGATGGCGGTGCCGCAGGAGGGCTTCGAGTTCGGGTATGAACTCATGCTGTCGGCCTATGCGCTGGTCTTCCCGGCGTATGTCTGGACGGTGGTGCTGGGCTGGAGATGCGGGCGGCGGGAACGGGTGGTGGGGTGGCTGGTCACGATGGTTGCGGCATCGCCGTTCTTCGTGGCCGGAGCGTTGTTTGAGCGGTGGCTGGCGTTGCCGGTGGGGGTGGCGATCGTGCTTCTGGGGCCGCTGGTGGCAATGGGGTTGGGGCGGCTGGGCATGGGACGGAAAGCGGCATCCGAGGGGTGAGAACGCTAGAATGAGGGCTGATGCGGAGGCGATGGACGCCGCCGCGGTTGCTTTGCGAACTTCGACCCTGAGCACGCATGCCCCAGTACGACATCAGCGCACCGCGCGGCTTCTTCGCGCATCCCGATGACACCCCCGGAACCCCCCCCGGAAACGGGGATGGAGCACCCGAGCCCGGGAACAGTCCCGACGGCGTGCCCGGTGATCTGGCGGGGGTTGGTGGGGGGCCGGTTGCGGGTCAGGTGGTCGCCGGGCTGGGACGGGTGGCGGACCTTCAGATCGAGGATGAGCTGAAGGATTCGTACCTGACCTACGCGATGAGCACGATCATGGATCGTGCGCTGCCGGATGTGCGGGACGGGCTGAAGCCCTCGCAGCGCCGGATTCTGGTCGCCATGCACGACCTGAATCTGCGTCCGGGTCGGAAGCACATCAAGTGCGCGAAGATCTGCGGCGACACCTCGGGCAACTACCACCCGCACGGCGAGTCGGTGATCTATCCGACGATGGTGGGCCTTGCGCAGCCGTGGAAGATGCGGGTTGCGCTGGTGGATCCGCAGGGGAACTTCGGCTCGATCGATGGTGATCCGCCCGCGGCGATGCGGTACACGGAAGCGCGGATGAGCCACGCCGCGGTGGACATGCTTGAGGACATCAAGCTGGACACGGTGGATTTCCAGCCGAACTACGACGACCGGCTGATGGAGCCGATGGTGCTGCCGGCGAAGTTCCCGCACCTGCTGATCAACGGCGGGATGGGGATCGCGGTGGGCATGGCGACGGCGTTGCAGCCGCACAACCCGGGCGAGATCTTCGATGCGATCTGCAGCGTGATCGACAACCCCGAGCTGACGCTCGCGGAGCTGATGGAGATCGTGCCCGGTCCGGACTTCCCGACGGGCGGCGTGATCTGCGGGCGTGCGGGCATCGCGGAGGGGTACGCGACGGGGCGCGGGCGGCTCACCGTCCGAGGCAGGACGCATGTGGAGGATCTGCCGAACGGCAAGCAGCAGATCGTGATCGACCAGATCCCGTTCCAGTTGCTCCAGAGCACGCTCGTAGAGCGGATCGTGGATGCGGTGAAGGGCGAGCGGATCAAGGACATCATGGACATCCGCAACGAGTCCGGTCGCGGCGCGCAGACGCGGATCGTGTGCGAGTTGCGCAAGGGCATCGACCCGGCGGTGGTCGAGAACCAGTTGTTCCAGTTCACGCCGCTGCAGAGCACGATCTCGATCATGAACATCGCGCTGGTGCATCGCCAGCCGCGGACGCTGTCGTTGAAGGAGCTGATCCAGCACTACATCGATCATCGTGTCGAGGTGATCGAGCGTCGGACGCGCCACCTGCTGCACGAGGCGAAGAAGCGGGCGCATGTTCTGGAGGGTCTGATCTACGCGGTGTGCGACATCGACGAGGTGATCGCGATCATCCGTTCGAGTTCGACCCGCGAGGAGGCGATCACGCGCCTCGCATCGAAGCGGTTCCGGATCGCGCCGGATCATCAGCATGCACCGAAGATTCCCAAGCGGCTGATACAGGTCAGCGAGCGCTCGCCGGACGGGGTGCAGTTGACGCGGGTGCAGGCGGAGGCGATCGGCGCGATGCGGCTGATCCAGTTGGTGGGTCTGGAGATCGACAAGCTGGTCGCGGACTACACGAAGATCGTCGAGGAGATCGAGGGATACGAGGCGATTCTGGCGGATCGCGGGATGGTGTACGCGATCATCAAGAGCGACTGCGCGGAGATGAAGGCGCGGTACGGGTCGCCTCGTCGGACGATGATCGAGGAGTCCGCCTCGGACTGGGATCACGGCGCGTTGATCCAGGAAGAGGATGTCGCGGTGACGATCACCCACGAGGGCTGGGTGAAGCGGGTGCCGCTCTCGACCTATCGCGAGCAGAACCGCGGCGGGCGGGGCATCCGCGGCGCGGATGCGAAGGACGACGATTTCATCGAGCAGGTGTTCGTGGCTTCCACGCACGACGATCTGCTGTGCTTCACCGACACGGGGCGCGTGTTCAAGATCAAGGTGTTCGAGATTCCCGAGGGGGCGCGGACGGCGCGTGGGCGGTCGATCGTGAATCTGATCGAGCTGCGCGACGGCGAGAAGGCCGTGGCGTTCATGCCGATCTCGGACTTCGAGAAGGGTGAGTACTTCCTTGTGTTCGCGACCGCGCAGGGGAAGGTGAAGCGGACGAGCTTGCGGCTGTATCAGAATGTGAATCGTTCGGGCATCATCGCGATCGACCTGAACGATGGCGACTCGCTCATCGGCGTGACCTGGACGACCGGGTACGACCACATCCTGCTCGGGACGCGGAGCGGCATGTCGATCCGGTTCCGTGAGGATGATGCGCGGCCGATGGGTCGCAACGCCGCGGGTGTCCGGGGGATCGACCTCCGCGAGGACGATGTGGTGGTCGCGCTCGTGAAGGTTTCGATGTCGGGTCCGGATGAAGACGCGACGACGGCGGAGGCGGATCTCGACCTGCTCACAGTCACGGAGAACGGGTACGGCAAGCGGACGCACATCGACGAGTACCTCGTGCGGTCGGAGCAGGAGGGCGGCGAGGCGACTGTGCGCCCGCAGGGCCGGGGCGGCAAGGGCCGGATCGACATCCGAACGACCAGTCGGAACGGTTCGGTGGTGTCCATGCTGGCGGTGCGGAGCGAGGAGGGGCTGATCTTCATCACGCAGCAGGGGTTGCTGGTGCGGATCGCGGTGTCGCAGATTTCGCGGATCGGGCGGGCGACGCAGGGCGTTCGCGTGGTGAACCTGAAGGATGGAGACTCGCTGATCGGTGCGGCGGTCGCACCTTCGGAGGAGCAGGAAGAGGAGTGATCGGTGCCTCTCCGGGTGTGCCGGGGGTGCCGGGGGTGCGGCGGCGGCCGGCAACCGCCGCGAAGTGCCGGAGGTGGTACACTCGACGGGCGTTTGACGGGCGATGGAGATTTCCGTCGTCCACGGAGGTCGGGCATGGCGACAGAGTGGTCGGATGACATCGTGGTCTGTGATCTTGCCGATGAGCCGCAGCTCTCCGAAGAGCTGGGCGATCTGTATCAGCAGTTGCAGAAGCGGCAGGGCGATGAGATGCCGAATGTCGTGCTGGACCTCTCGGCCATTTCGTATCTCAACTCCTCGAACATCGCGCAGATGCTCCGCCTGCGGAAGATTCTGGTCGAGTCGAATCGCAAGATCAAGCTCTCCGGTGTGGCGGATGCGGTGTGGTCGATCATGCTGTTGACCGGTCTCGACAAGGTGTTCGAGTTCGCGCCGGACAAGTCGACCGCGATCGCCGCGTTCCAGATCGAGAACAGTTAAACGGGCGTCATGGTGAGTCGACCATCGCTGATCATCTTCGACTGCGATGGTGTTCTGGTGGACTCCGAATCCATCGGGAATCGCATTCTCGCGGAAGTGGTTACGGAGCTCGGCTATCCGATGTCGGAGAAGGAATCGCTTCAGCGGTTCCACGGCGGGCATCTCACCGGCGTGCTCGGCTTCATCCGCGAGACACTGAACATCGAAACGACCGATGAGCTGCAGATCGAGATCCGGAGCCGGATCGACGATGCGTTGGCGCGCGAGGTCGAGGAGGTTCCGGGGGCGACGGCTCTGCTGGACATGCTGGACGATGCGGGGATCCCGTATGTCGCAGGGTCGAACGGTCCGCCGGAGAAGATGCGCGTCACGCTCGGGCGGACGGGGCTGCTGCCACGCCTGGAGGGGCGGTATTTCAGTGCGTGGGAGATCGGTCGGTTCAAGCCGGATCCGGCGATCTTTCTGCACGCCGCGGAAGCGATGGGCGCGGACATCCGTGCGTGCGCGGTGGTCGAGGATTCGTTGACGGGGGTGCAGGCAGGGGTTGCATCGGGCGCGCGTTGCTACGCGCGGACCGCGTACCTGGAACGATCGGTGATCGAGGAGTTGGGCGCGACGCCGTTCGATGAACTGCACGAACTCGTGACGGAGTTCGGACTCGCCGATGCGTGATCGGGTGCGGGGTCAGTTGGCCTTGGCCGCGGGCTTCGGCGCTTTGTAGAAGGGGAGCGGGCAGACCTCGGCCTCGAGCTTGTTTTCCTTGCCGGTGTCGATGGTGACCCTTGTGCCGGGCTCGGCGTGTTCGGCGAGCATGTAGGCCATGGCGATGGGGCGCTCGAGGGTCGGGCTGAGGCAGGCGCTGGTGACCTCGCCGATGTGCTTGCCTCCGGCGTGGACGGACATGTGGGCACGCGCGGTGCGCTTGCCGTCGACGAGCAGACCAACGAGCCGCTCGGAGGGTCCGCCAGCATCGCGGGTCTTCTTGAGTGCTTCCATCCCGATGAACGGTTCGCCGCGTTCGTCCGCGTCCTTGTCGAGGTTCATCGCGAAGTCGAGGCCGCTGGCGAGTGCGTTGATGTTCTCGCCGAGCTCGTGGCCGTAGAGCGGCATGCCCGCCTCCATGCGGAGTGTGTCGCGGCAGCCGAGTCCGGCGGGCTTGATAATGGTCTCATCGCCCTCGCCGATGTCCTTGAGCAGCATCTTCATGGCCATGCCGACCATGTTCGCGGGGAGAATGACCTCGACGCCGTCTTCTCCGGTGTACCCGGTGCGGCTGACGAGGAGCTTCATGATCAGGTAGTTCTTCTCGACGAAGCGGTAGCGCTTGAGCGTTGGGATCTCGCGGCTGAAGCGCGAGATGAGGTCCATGACGCGCGGGCCCTGGATGGCGACCATGGCGGTCTTGGCGGTGCGGTCTTCGCACTCGACGACAAGATCGCCCTTGGAGTTCTCGAAGTGGGCGAGCAGCTTCTCGCGGTTGGAGGCGTTGACGACCACGAGGAATTCATCATCGTCCAGGCGGTAGACGAGCACATCGTCCATCACGCCGCCGTTGCCGTTGCAGACGAGGGAGTAGCGGCACTGGCCGTTCTGCATGTCGCTGATGCGTCGCGTGCAGATCCGTTCGAGGAATCGGCGTGCATGGCGTCCCTTGACGCGGACGCGCCCCATGTGGGAGACATCGAAGAATCCGCCGGAGCGTCGGACCTGCTTGTGCTCCTCGTGGATGCCGCCGCCGCCGCCGATCTTGTCGGGCCAGCGGTACATGATGGGCATTTCCCAGCCGGCGAACTCGACCATCTGTGCGCCATGCTCGAGGTGGTACTGATGCAGGGGCGTCCGAAGCACGAGCGAACCTCCTTCACCGGGCTCGATTCGGCGAGCGCCGGGCCAAGTACTCAAGCGCGGAGCACAACGATGGGCCTCCGCCGTTTGCTAGTGTACGCAAACAAGCGGGGCGATATGCGGGACGAATTCTGTGAAGGGTTGGTTCAGGCGGCGGCCCAGCAGGCGGTGCGGACCGAGTCCGGCAGGAGCCACGGCGTCAGGACGGGGGTCGTGGTGTGCTCGCCCTGCCTGCGTTCCCAGGCGTCGAGCATCGGCCCCGGCGAGAGCGTCCCGATGACCAATGCATCGGGGTTGTCGGTGGTCGACACGATGGCGATGCCCGCCTCATCGAGGACCGCCCGGATGACCCAGGCGTTCTTCCCCGGATCGACGAGCGCGATGCGCTGCGCGCCGAGTTCGGCGAGCCGGCCGGTGAGATGGTCGCGCGTCTGCGCGAGGCCGGTGAAGCGCTCGTAGAGGGTGCGGCTCAGCGGAGCACGGGTCTGGCTCGGCAAAGTGTCGATGAGTTCCTCGCGCCCGATCCGGTAGCCGTCGAGGGCATTCTCCTTCTCGGCGATGTCGCTGTAGCGGGCGAGTATCTCGATGAGTGCTTCGTGGCGGACATCGTCCGGCGCGTAGCGCTGGATCACCCACGCGTTGTTGCGTGTGAGCAGACGGATGATGTGGTTCATGTCGCGCCCGCTGGTGACCTTGCGGTGTTCGATGCGGAAGGCGCGGGAATGGATGATCTGATGGCCCGCCTGAAGGATGCGAGCGGCGAGATCGTATTCCTCGGCGTAGTAGATGAATGTCGGGTCGTAGCCGCCGAGCTTGAGGAAGAGATCGCGCCGGATGGCGACGCCGCAGCCGATGAAGACCTCCGGGAGCCCGCCGTGTTCCCGGGAGCCGTCGGTGAGTCGTATGTCGGCGCCGATGGCCGCGATCTCGCGTGGCGCTGCGAGCAACTCGGTCACGAAGTTTTCGTCAAGCGGGGCCGAGTCGTCGTCGAGCATGATGAGCCATGCGCCGCGGGCTTCGCGAGCGGCGGCGTTGCGGCTCGCGGCGGCCTCGTTCTCAAGTCGGATCAGCGTGCGCACGGGGATGCCGTTCGCGAGTTTGGAGGGCGGCGTCGGATGGAATCGTGAGGCGTTGTCGACGACGATGACCTCGCACTCGCCGAGCTTGGCGGCGTCGAGGCGACCGATCGCCGCGAGCGTGAGCGCGAGCTCTTCCTGGCGGTTGTGCGTCGGGATGATGAACGAAAAGAGCATGGTCGATCGTTCCTCGTTCTCCGGGTTCGATCCTGTTCGTGCGCCCGAGGTTTTACATGGCCATCCGTGCGCCCATGCGCGATGCGGTGATCGCTAGCCGGGATTCTAGGATGCGTGCAACATTCTGGCGCAATTCAACACTTCCGATGACATCGTTTCCGAGGCGGTTGGCTTCGAGTGCCGCGGCGACGGAGCCGAGGAACGCGGCATCCAGCGGCTTCGATCCGGCGACCAGCGAGAGGGTCGCGGCGGCGAGGAGCGCATCGCCGCACCCGAGGGTGTCGACGGGATGGGGCGTGAACGCGGGGAGGTGCTCAGCACGGACGCGGTGGGCCCAGGCCTCCGTGGAGTCCGCGCCGGGGGCACGCTCGAAGGCGATGAGCCCCTCAGCGCCGAGGGTGACGAAGGCGTGCGGGATGTTCGTGGCCTGCATCGCCTTCCATGCGACGGCGTTGAGCGAGTCTTCGTAGTCGTTGGTTGCAGCACGCAGCTCCTGCTCGGTGGGGCAGATGAGGTCGAGATTCTTCATCTTCATCAGCCCGTTCCGCGGTCCGCTGACATCGCCCGTGATCGTTCCGACCATGGCGCGCACGGATCCGACGATCTCGCTGATCAGCCGGGGCGTCAGAAGCCCCTGCCCGAAGTCGGCGAGCACGAGCGCATCGCATTCGGCGCAGAGCGCCCTGGCGAGCACAAGCAGTTCATTCTGGCGGGTCGCATCCACGACGATCGGCTCGACGAGGTCGAGCTTCATGACCTTCTGCGTGCCGACGAGGAAACGCTGCTTTTCGAGCATCGGACCGGACATCTCGATGTGCCGGACCTCGACGCCCTCGTTTTCGAGTCGCGTACGCATCGCTTCGGCCTGTGTCGTGCGGGGCATGGCGGTGAGCAGCGTGGGGCGTGCGCCCATCGCCGCCATGTGTCGGGCGATGACCGCCGCGCCGCCGTCGTACGACAGACGGTCGAGAGGACGGAGCGACATCATCGGTCCTTCGCTCGCGACATCGGGCCGGTCGCAGAGGATGTAGGTGTCGATGATGGTTTCGCCGATGATGCAGACGCGCTGGCCGGCGAAGTTGTCGATGGTGGCGCTCAGGGCGTCGGCGTGGATCTCGCCCGAGTCGGCGAGCTGCTGGAGCCGCGCCTGGAAGGGGTCGTCCCGGCGCTCCATGGCAGCGATGAGGGCCGTGGAGGAGAAGACGATGTCGCCGGACGAGAAGACGACGCGCCCCGCGTGGCGTTCGACCGCAGCGCGTTCCGCGGCGAAGCGCGGGTCGTTGTTCGTTTCGTACTCGCGACCCTTGATGTAGATGTCGGGCTGGACCGCTTCGAGGAGTTCGAGAGCCGTTTCCTGACGGTCGATGTGGACCCAATCGACAAAGTCCAGCGCGGCGAGGTTCTCCGCCCGCAGTTCCTGAGGGAACAGCGGACGCCCGTCGCCTTTTTTCATGGCGGTGTCGGCGGTGATCGAGACAAGCAGGATGTCCCCGAGACGGGCGGCCTGCTGGAGGTGGCGGATGTGCCCCGGGTGGACGATGTCGAAACAGCCGTGGCACTGGACGAGGGTCCGCCCTTCCCGCCGGGCCTGGGCGCGGAGATCGAGCAGGGCGTCGCGACTGAGAATCTTGCGCCGGATGGCCGGAGTGGGGTCCATTGAGGAGGTTTATCGGCCATCGGGCGGCCAGCCATGCGGGAAAGTGGGGGGCGGCATCATCATCGCGGGCGGGGCCCGGGCACGGCCGGAAAGATGGTGGGAGGGGCTTCGGTGGGGTCGCAGAGGCATTCGGCGGTCGTGGGATCCCGATCGTGCGCATGGACACGAGGGCCGAGTCAGTTCCGGTCACTCATCCCATTCATCCGGGCTGAGCAGCTCCAGAACGCCCTCCGGCCAGTACCAGTCGGCGTGGAGGCGGATCAGTTGGAATGGCCCTGCCTCCAGGACCGGCTCCCCGAGTTCCGCAAAGTGCGGGTAAGTGCCATGGCGGAAGAGAACGATCGCGTTGGGCGGGGGCTGTGTGCCGTAGCCGAAGCGTGAGGGGCCGATGAGTCGCATGGTCTGGCCGCGGAGCATGTAGGGGTGCGCGCCGGACGAGTTGTGCGTCTCGATCGTCCAGAGTTCCTGTCCGGGTGCGTGCTCGTCCATCCAGGCGGTGATCGTGGGCCATTCCTTCGTGATCGGCTTGTGCCATTGGACCGGGAGGAGTGTGAGCAGAACCCCGAGGGCGAGCATGATCGGCGCCAGCCAGAGGACGGGGATGCGTCCGGAGCGCCGCGATTTCACAGGGAGCGCGTAGGCCAGAAAGACCGCCGAGAAGATGCTGAGGAACGGGTAGATCGGGACGATGTATCGCCCCCGCTTGTCTCCGACCAGCGAGAGCGCCACCAGCCAGATACCCGCCCACAGTGCTGCGAGCGTGAGGGCACGGAGTTGGGTCCGCGGCACGCGATGCCGAACCAGCAGCCAGAAAAAGCCCGCAAGGCCGATCATCCACGGCCAGTACCACTTGCCGAGCGTCCGGAGGTAGCGATACCACGGGCTCGGCTCTTCGAAGCGGCCGCGTACCCGATCGACGCTCTCCGTGATGAGGTAGTTCCGCGTGAATGCATCGCCCCAATGCAGCGCCATGGCGATGTGCCACGGCGCTGCGAGCACGATCCCGGTGATCAGGGCGATGCCGAGGGTGGTCAGCGCCCGTGGGTTCCGGAAGAGAAGCCCCCACAGCGTGAGGATCACGATCGGCATCAGCACCATGAACGGCTTGGTCATGAGCGCACAGCCGGTGGCGATCCCCGCAACGACCGTCCAGCGCCACCAGTCACCGGCGAAGATGCGTTCGGTGTTCGATGCTCGGACCGTGCTCCAGGCGAGAAGCAGCATCCACATGGTGAGCCAGATGTCGAGCGAGAAGGCGTGGGTGTACCGGAAGAATTCGAGCGTGGATGCGAGGACGATGCCGGTGAACATGGCGACGCGCCGACCCGCGCCGAGACGCCGCACCAGGTCGACGGTGAGCAGGACACAGAAGATCCCCGCGACGATCACGGGCAC
>REDD01000208.1 GCA_007693725.1 Phycisphaeraceae bacterium | reverse complement strand
GGGGGACAGTGGAGCTGATCGGGGTTGAACCGACGACCTCTTGCATGCCATGCAAGCGCTCTCCCAACTGAGCTACAGCCCCATGTTCCGGGTATCGGATTGTCGGCGACACCGGTGGCAGCACCGATTCGCTGTTCGGAGAGTAGCGGCGGGGGGGAGTGCGTCAAGCGTTTGAGGCATCCGGGGCGAGGAATCGGGCGTTCCGGGTGGATTTGCCCCGCTGCCGGCGGATTCGGGATTCCGGGGGGCACCGGGGGCATCCGGGGGGCCAGGGCGTAGCGTCGGGGCGGGGGGCTGGTACTCTGGACGGTTATGCGTGACGCCCACAGCGAGTTCCCGAACCTGCATCTTTTCGATCATCCGCTGATCCAGCACAAGATGACCGCGCTGCGGGACCGGGAGACGAGTTTTCGGGCGTTCCGGGCGGTGATGGCCCAGTTGGCGGGGCTGATGGTCTACGAGGTGACGCGGAGTTTCCCGGCGGTGTCGGTGGAGGTGCAGACGCCGCTGGAGAAGACGACGGGCCTGTCGATCAAGGCGTCGATCACGGTGGTGCCGGTGCTGCGGGCGGGGCTGGGGATGGCCGAGGGTGTGCTGGAGATCATGCCCGAGGCGCGGGTGGGGCATCTGGGGTTGCTGCGGGATGAACGGACGCTGCTGCCGGTGCATTATCTGAGCAAGCTGCCGCGGAATCTGTCGGCGGGTCCGGTGATCCTGGTGGATCCGATGCTGGCGACGGGCGGCTCGGCGGCGTCGGCGTCGGGGATGCTCCGTGCTGCCGGGGCGCGGGACATTCGGATGATCTGCATCGTCGCCGCGCCGGAGGGCGTGCGCCACATGCTCGAGGAGCATCCGGATGTGCCGATCTACGCGGCGGCGCTGGATCGGGGGCTGGATGAACGGGGGTTCATCGTGCCGGGACTGGGCGATGCTGGGGATCGTCTGTTCGGAACGCTGTGAGTCGAAGGTGGATGGGATTGGGATATGTCCGGGCTTGCGCGGGTTGTGCCGGTGCGCTATTCTGCGCCTCGAAAGAGAGTGGTGAACACGATGGGGCGATCGAACACGGATGGGAGTCGGGCCGAGGGTGCATCGAAATCGAACGGTCGCGGCGGCGCGTTGAAGCCGGCGCACGCGCTGAACGATCCGGAGACGCGGGTGTATGTGGGTGACTGCCGCGAGGTGCTGGCGCGCTTGCCGGAGTGCGCACGGGGCGAGGTGGACTTGGTCTTTGCGGATCCGCCCTTCAATTGGAATCGTGCGTACGACGAGTGGGACGACTCGATGCAGCGCGAGGACTACCTGAAGTTCACGGAGGAGTGGCTGGACGGTTGCATCGGGGCGCTCGCGCCGCACGGGTCGATGTGGGTGAACATCCCCGACGACACCGCGGCGGAGATCGTGGTGCATCTGAAGAAGCGCGGGCTGCACATGGTGAACTGGTGCATCTGGCACTATCGGTTCGGGCAGAACACGCTCGGGCGGTTCATCAACTCGAAGGTGCATGTGCTGTACTTCTGCAAGGATCCGTCGAAGCGGATCTGGCGCTCCGAGGAGATCCTGGAGGCATCGGATCGTGCGACGACCTACTTCGATCCGCGGACGCAGGCGAAGAAGGAGGGCGTGAACGGGATGCGCGTGCCGATGGATGTGTGGTACGGCAAGTACTGGGGGCGCATCCAGGGCAACAACAAGGAACGCCGCCACAACCACGACAACCAGATTCCGGAGGTGTATCTGGAGCGCGTGATTCGCGCGTGTACGGAGCCGGGGATGCTGGTGATGGATCCGTTTCTTGGGAGCGGGACGACGCTGACGGTGTCGCGAGAACTCGGTCGGCGGGGGATCGGCGTGGAGTACAGCCGTGCGAACGCGAAGTCGGCGTTCGAGCGGATCAAGGCGGGGCCGGTGCGGATCAGCAAGGACAGCCCGTCGATCCACATGAGCGCGATCTTCCAGCCGCGCGCCCGTCGGGTGGCCGGCGGGGATGTACTTGCGGACTGACGGGTGGGTGAGGTCTAATTCCTCCTACGCAATGGGACTTTGCTTTCGCTGTTTGGCGCGGGCGATGTCCTGCGAACCTGGAGGTGTCAGATGGGCATCGTGAAAGAGTTTCGCGACTTTGCCATGCGCGGCAATGTCATCGACATGGCCGTGGGCATCGTCATCGGTGTTGCATTCGGGAGGATCGTGACCACGCTGGTTGAGCGGGTGATCATGCCGCCGATCGGCATGCTGCTCGGTGGGGTTGACTTCGCCGACAAGCGGCTCTTGCTCCAGGAGGGTGTCGAGGCGGCGGATGGGGTGGTGGCGGTTCCCGAGGTGGCGATCTTCTACGGCGAGTTCATCAATGTGGTGATCAACTTCATCATCGTCGCGTTTGCGATTTTCCTGGTGGTGAAGATGATGAACGCCGCGAAGAAGAAGCAGGAGAATGAGGAGGTCGCGGCGCCTGCGCCGTCGGAAGATGTTCTGTTGCTGCGAGAGATCCGTGACGCTTTGCAGCATCGCTGATCGATCATCCGCGTGATTGCATGAAAAAACGCCCGGGTGTTCCTGATGGAGCGCTCGGGCGTTCGTGTTTTCCGTGGTGATTGCTTCGGGTTACTGCAAGCTGACCGGCATCACGACATACAGGAAGTCGTTGCCGGACTTGATCAGTCCCGGCTTATTGCCCGCCTTGAGTTCCATGACGACATCGTTGCCGGTGACGACCTTCAGCGCATCGGTGATGAACGCGGGGTTGAAGCCGATCTCGATGCCTTCGCCCTCGTAGCCGTCGAGCGCGACCTCGATCTCGGCCTCGCCCATCTCCGGCGCACGGCTGGAGAGGCGGAGCATCTTGTCCTGTGCGCCGGTGAAGGCGAGTCGCACGCCGCGTGATTCCTCGTTGGTGAGCAGCGCAGCGCGCTTGACCGCGCTGGAGAGCGTCTCGACATTGAGCGTCGCCTTCTTGTCCTGATCGCGCGGGACGACATCCTCGTAGGGCGGGAAGGTTCCTTCGACGAGGTTCGATGTCAGGACCGTGCCGCCGGGGCTGTCGGGATCGTCGAAGGCGAACATGATCTGGTTGTCGGTGATGGCGATGCGGATCTTGTCGGCGGCGGTGGGGAGCAGTCGCTGCGCGAGGTTGAGCGCCTTGGTGGGCACGATGCACTGTCCGCCCTCGGACTTGGAAGCGCCGGGATCGACCGTTCCGCGAGCGAGCGCAAGGCGTCGGCCGTCGGTGGCGACCATCTCGATCTTCTTGTTGTGACGCTTGAGGAGCACGCCGTTGATCGCGTAGCGGGAGTTCTCGCGTGCGGTGGAGAAGATGGTCCGCTGGATGAGCTGGAGGAAAACTTCGGAGGAGGCGCTGAAGGCGTCCGCCGCGGCCTCGGGCTTGGGGAAGTCGGGGATCGGCGGGAAGTCCCCGGGCGGGAAGCCGTAGATGAGGAATCGCGAGCCGGTGCCCTTGATGGTCGTCTTCTCGCCGTCGGTTTCGAGTGTCAGCGTCGGATCGGTGTCCTGCGCCGCGACGATCTGCCGGAGCTTGTCGGCGGGGATCAGGGCCTCGCCCTCTTCCTGCACCTCGACTTCATCAGTGGTGAGTCGGAGGGAGATCTCGGCATCGGTTGCGGCGAGCGTCAGTGTGCCGCCGGCGCCTTCGCGCTTGGCGGTCAGGCGTATGCACGCGAGTTGCGGGCGGGGCGAGCGAGGATTGACAACCCCCGCGGTGAGGTTGGTGGCCTCCTGCAAGGCGGCACGATCGCAGATGACCTTCATGGTGGCGGTGGCCTCCGTCTAGAGTCGGTTGGCGCAGCGCGGGGCGTGGTGTTCACGCTTCGGCATGCACGCAAGATGTGGGGGAGTGTACCGCGAGCGTGGCGGCGAGCGGAAGAATTGACAGCCCGCCCGCAACGGATTCACCAGCAAACGATGCACCAATTCAAAACGGATGCCTCCGGGGGATTGTCACCCGGCCTTGAATGGCGGATACTGCGGGACGGGGAACCGGCCTGACGCTTGGAGCGTCGGTGTGTTCGGTATCTGTACGAAAACCATTCCTCGAACGCGGCGGGAGCCGGAAGAAGAGGTTGCAGCATGTCATTTGAAGCCGCGGTACACGCCCAGGCGATTGAATTGGATCGCCTCTCCTTGGAGATGACCGCCGCCGCCGGGAGCGGCCACCCGTCCACGGCGATGAGTCTCGGGCACATCGTCACCGTCCTCATGTTCCACTCGATGCGGTGGAGCCCGGAGCATCCCAAGTACCCGACCTCCGATCGTCTCGTGCTCAGCGAGGGGCATGCGGTGCCGATCATCTACGCGGCCGCGGCGAAACTCGGGGTCATGGTCGGGCGCGAGGATGAGCGTCGGCCCCTCCGCGAGTCCGACCTCGCCACGCTCCGACAGGCGGACTCGGTGCTCGACGGGCACCCGAACCCCTGCGAGGGCTTCCCCTTCTTCGATACCGCGACCGGCTCGCTCGGTCAGGGACTTTCCGCTGCGGCGGGTCTGGCCGCCGCGGCCCGGATCGACGGGATCGAGAAGCGCATCTATTGCATCGTCGGCGATGGCGAGGCCCGCGAGGGCCAGGTGGCCGAGGCGCTGGACTTCATCGTGGACCAGCGGCTGACGAATGTCCTGCCCATCTTCAACTGCAACGGCTTCGGCCAGGCCGATCGCGTCAGCCAGCAGCAGTCGCTCGAGCGGATCAAGGCCAAGCTCGAAGCGACCGGCTACACGGTTCGTGAGATCGACGGACACAATCCCAGCCAGATCAAGGCGGCGTTCGACGAGTTCGCGGGGATCTCCGCGAAGGACAATGCTCAGCCGATGGCGATCGTGGCCCGGACGGTCAAGGGCTGGGGCTCGCCCACCCTCCAGAGCGGCAACTACCACGGCAAGGTGGTCGCGGGCGATGCCCTCCAGCGTGCTCTGGGCGAACTCGCCGAGCGTAGAACGGAACTGACCTCGTCGCTGGCTTCGAGCGATTCGTTCATGATCCAGCCGCCGCAGGATGCCCCCGCCCGCGAGGTGATGATCGGTGAGCTGCCGCCCTTCAGCGAGGCATTGAAGAGCCGGGACATGACGAGCGTCCTGCATTCGGGTCGGCTCGCGACCCGGAAGGCCTACGGCATCGCGCTCCAGCAGTTGGGCCACGCCAACGAGCGGGTCGTCGTGCTGGATGCGGATGTCTCGAACTCGACCTATGCCGAGGACTTTGCCCGTGATCCGAAGCTGGCGGGGCGGTTCCTCGAGTGCAAGATCGGCGAGCAGAACATGTTCTCGGTCGCAGCGGGATTGTCCGCGGCGGAGAAGATCCCCTTCTGCTCGACCTTCGCGAAGTTCGTGACCCGGGCCTACGACCAGATCGAGATGGCGATTTATTCGGGTGCAAACCTCAAAATCGTCGGTTCCCACGCGGGTGCCTCGCTGGCGGCGGATGGACCGAGCCAGATGTCGCTGCCCGATGTGGCGTGGTTCCGATCCTTCGCGACCATGCGCGACCATCGCGGGAACCCGGGCTGCTACATCCTCCAGCCCGCCGATGCGTACGCGGCGTACGCCCTCACCGGCGTCATGGCCGAGTACGAGGGCTGCTGCTACATGCGGACGCTCCGTCCGGAAACAGAGTTCCTCTACAGCGATGATGTGGTCTTCAACCTCGGCGGTTTCGAGGTGCTCAGCGAAGGGCGGGACATCCTGCTCGTCGCGGCGGGCTACATGGTCCACGAGGCGAACAAGGCGCTGGAAGATCTCGATCGTGCCGGCATCTCCGCCACGCTCGTCGACCTGTATTCGCTGCCCTTCGATGCCGAGAAGCTGCTGGACATCGCGAACCAGAACAACGGTTATGTGCTGACGATCGAGGACAACTACGGCGCCTCGATCGGCTCCGCCGTGGCCGATGCGCTGGCCGAATCGGGCGAGGGATTCACGCTGGACCAGATGTTTATCCAGAGAATTCCGAAATCCGCCCCGAATCCGGACGAGATTTTGCGGATGGTTGGGCTCACCCACGAGGACATCACCCAGCGGTGCCTGCGATTGCTGCAGGTCGTTTCCGCATAAGGGTTTAGGGTGATTTTTGGGCGAGTCGCCCGGAGTGTTCAGAAGGGTTTTGTTCGGTCTTTCTTGCGGAATTACCGGTCAATTGTGGATGCCGGAGGGGTGTTCCGACCGAAAGACATCGTGGACTAGTTTGCGTTCGCTATCATGCAGGGGTATGATAGTGACCCCTTACTTGGAAGAGTCCCGCGAGGATTGCGGGCTGAGAAAAACAGTAACTAGCGTGTGTGCGAAGCAATGCCTCCATGGATCCTGGGCCGCAGTGGCGTCGGGGTGGAGGAAGGTGTCAGGGGAAAACTGGCATAGCGAAACACGCCGTCGAGTTGCAAGGAGAGTCTCGAAATGAGCAAGACAGTAATGGTCAGTCTGCTCGCTGGCGCCGCGATTCCTCTCGGCTCAGCGGCTGCAGCGTACACGACACCCGATGAGGTTCGTGCGATCGTCGCTGAGGCCCTGTCTGACGCACAGACCCGTTCATCGCTCCTCCAGAGCGGTGCATCGGTCGGTCATGACGGTCGCAGCTTTTTCATTGGCGATGCTTCGGGCAATTTCCGCCTGGAGATCGGTGGCTTGGTTCAGACCCGTTACACCATGAACTTCCGCGACAGCAAGGGTGACGCTCAGGGCCGCGATTTCGACAGCGGCTTCTCGATCGCTCGCTCGCAGCTCTCGTTCGCCGGTCATGTCGTGAACCCCAACCTGTTCTACGGCATCAAGGCTGAGTTCAACGGTGACGACATCGACAACGGCGACTTCAACCTCCGTGACGCCTTCCTCGGCTATCGCTGGGACAACGGCTGGCAGGTCAAGTTCGGCCAGTTCCGCACCCGCTTCCTCCAGGAAGACAACATCCTCGACGAGTTCCAGCTCGCCGCGGAGCGTTCGCTCACGAACGCCTTCTTCCGTCAGGGCGAGAGCCAGGGCATCGAGCTCGGCTATCTCCAGGAAGACTTCCGCATCTTCTTGGCCTTCACCGACGGCTTCCGTTCTCGCAACACGCAGTTCACGGAAGGCAAGACCCTGTTCGCCCCCGAGTTCGATCCGATCACCGGTGATCTGTCGAACGGCTTCGATACCGCCATCGGCGGCGGCGAGGCGGACCTCGCTTTCACCGCTCGCGCCGACATCAAGTTCTCCGGCATGTGGGATCAGTTCGATTCCTTCACATCCATGCCCGGCTCCGGCGATGCGATGGCAATGATGCTCGGTCTGGCCGCTCACTATGAGTTCACCGATTCCGACCGTGTCACTGGTGCGGGTGGCGATGCGTGGTACTTCTCTGCCACCGCAGACTTCACCATCCAGGGCGATGGCTGGAACTTCTTCGTGGCCGGCATCTGGGGTCACTCCGATGTTTCCTCCGTCGTCACGAACGAGATCACCGGCGACACAAGCAGCTTCGAATTCGACGACTTCGGCATCGTTGTTCAGGGTGGCATCTTCATCCCGGACACCGACTGGGAAGTCTTCGCCCGCTACGATGTTCTCTTCCTCGACAACGATCGCTTCTCCTCGGGTGATGACAACTTCAGCACGATCACCGTCGGTACCAACTGGTACTGGGCTGGTCAGGCCGCGAAGTTCACCTTCGATCTGCAGTGGTTCATCGATGAGGCGACTGCCCTCACTCAGGACAACGCCCAGGTCGGTTACTTCCGTAACACCGAGAAGAATCAGGTCGCTCTGCGGTTCCAGTTCCAGCTCCTCTTCTGAGTTCTCGCTCAGAAACGACTGGACCGAACCCACGGTTTGAACTGATATCATTCAGGACTCTCACCGGTCGCCTCCCACGGGGCGGCCGGTTTTCATTTTTGCGCTCGGTGCATCGGTCGCGTCTCCCCCCAGGAGGGACTTCCGGACGCGGGTGTTGCTGGGGGCCGGGGGAAACTTCCGGGGGCCGGGGAAACTTCCGGGGGCGGGGGTTAGAACTCGCAGCGCCAGGCGATGGTCCACGCGCCGAAGTTCGGATCGCCAGTCTGGGTCTTGAACTCGTGGGTGTTGTAGGTCTGCGAGTAGCCGATCTCGAGATTCCGCCAGAGCACGGCGACGATGCCGAAGTGGATCTCCCCGACGAGCGCATGCTTGCTGACGCTCAGCGAGTCGGGGAAGGTGTTGCCGTCGAGGAAGAGGTTGTGTTCGACGGCTCTCCCGCCCGCGCGGGCGAACAGGTAGAAGCCGAAGTCATCGGTCCAGCCGCCGGTGGCCATGTTGATGTCCGCGATGCGCGACGGCCCGAAGTCGTCGGGGAGGTTCATGCCCCAGCGGAGCGTGGCGTAGCTCTCGAGCTGGCGGTAGACGGTCCCGGCGACGCCGCCGACCTCGGGGATGAACTGCAGTTCGTAGCCGTTGTCGTCGCGCCCCGTGCTGAACCGCCACTTGCGACGGAGGGTGAGGTTGATGGCAAACTCGTTGGCAAGCTGGTTGTCCCAGCCCTTGACGGTGTCGTAGCCGAAGAGCCGATGCGTGTTGTTCTGGAGCTGCTCCGCGCCGGTCCACGAGCCGACGATCCCGACATCGAGCTCGATGTGGTCGGCCATCGCGAGATGCTCGGTGATCTGCCCGGCGCGCTGGAGGTACGCCGAGAAGGCCAGCCAGCCGGAGTACGGATAGTCATCCGGCAGCGGCTCGCGGGCATCAATGTCCCGCGGCGTAAAGATCAGATGTCGCACGCCCAGCCCGAACGCGGCCTGCGGATTCTCCCCCATCGGCTCGCCGAAGGGGATCGCCCGCACCGCATCCTGCGCCCAGTCCGGACGCCAGGCGATGTCGAACCGCAGGCCGTTGGTGTAGTACCGGTCCGTGGTGTCGAGGAACAGCTTGGCGGCGTGGGAGTCGTTCTCCCACAGCGCTGCCATGCGGACCGGATTCCCCCAGCCGGAGCGGGGCCGATCGAGCTCCGGCACCGCGTCCGAAGCCAACGCCACACCCGGCGCAACGCCCACGCCCGCCATCGCCACCAGAAAGGCAGCCCCCACGGAACGCTGAGGATGCATCATTCGCGCCCTTCGCGCAGGCGCGCCAGCACGGAGAAGTCCTCGAGCGTGGTCGTGTCGCTGTCGACACGCTCCTCGCCGCTGGCGATGTCTCTCAGAAGGCGACGCATGATCTTCCCTGATCGGGTCTTCGGGAGGGCATCCGTAAACCGAATCATGTCCGGCTTGGCGATCGCCCCGATTTCCTTCGCGACATGCTCCCGGAGTGCGTTTCTCAGTTCATCGGTTGCATCGGAGCCGGATCCGAGCGTGCAGAACGCCGCGATGCCCGTCCCCTTGATCTCGTGGGGCATCCCGACCACCGCCGCCTCCACCACCGACGGATGCGCCACCAGCGCGCTCTCGACCTCCATCGTCCCCAGCCGGTGCCCCGAGACATTGATCACATCGTCGATCCGCCCCATCACCCAGAAGTAGCCGTCGGCATCGCGCCGCGCGCCGTCGCCCGCCTTGTAGTACGGGATGCCATCGGGCGTGCGGATATCCCCGAAATAGGTGGACAGAAACCGCTCGCGGTCCCCGAGGATCCCCCTCAACATCGAGGGCCACGGCGTGCGGATCGCCAGCAAACCGCCGTGGTTCGGCTCACGCTCCACGCCCTGCTCATCCACGATCGCCGCATCCACCCCGAAGAAGGGGAGCGTGCAGGAGCCCGGCTTCGTCGGCGTGGCGCCGGGCAGGGGGGTGATCATGTGCCCGCCCGTCTCCGTCTGCCACCAGGTATCGACGATCGGGCACTTCTCCCCGCCGATCTCCCGCCGGTACCACATCCACGCCTCGGGGTTGATCGGCTCGCCGACCGTCCCGAGCACCCGCAGCGACGACAGATCGTGCTTGCGGGGATGCTCCTCGCCCCACTTCATGAACGCCCGGATGGCGGTGGGGGCGGTGTAGAAGTGCGTCACCTTGTGGCGCTCGACGATGTCCCAGAAGCGGTCGGGGCCGGGATGGTTGGGGGCGCCCTCGTACATGAGCGTCGGGACGCGGTTGGGCAGGATGCCGTAGACGATGTACGAGTGGCCGGTGACCCAGCCGACATCGGCGGTGCACCAGTACATCTGGTCGCGCCCGGGGTGGAGGTCGAAGGTGGCCCGGGCGGTCAGGTAGGTCCAGACCATGTAGCCGCCGGTGGTGTGCATGATGCCCTTGGGCTTGCCGGTCGTGCCGCTGGTGTAGAGGACGAAGGCCAGATCCTCCGAGTCCATCGGCTCGCAGGGGCACTCGTCGCTGGCGGCGAGCATCAGGTCGTGCCACCAGTGGTCGCGCTTGTTGCCGTGGCTCGCGGAGGGGGCGTGGTGCCAGGCGACGGACTGCCCCGTCCGCTCCAGCACGATGACATGGTCGATCAGGTTCACCTGCGAGCACGCGGCATCGACATTCTCCTTGAGCGGGAGCACCTGCCCGCGCCGGTACGCGCCATCGGAAGTGATGATGACGCGGCTCTTGGCGTCGTAGACGCGGTCGGCGATGGACTGGGCGCTGAAGCCGCCGAAGATGACCGAGTGGGCCGCGCCGATGCGGACGCAGGCCAGCATCGCGATCATCGCCTCGGGGACCATCGGCATGTAGATCGTGACGATGTCGCCCTTC
>REDD01000074.1 GCA_007693725.1 Phycisphaeraceae bacterium | reverse complement strand
TGCGCTGACGCGATGTCAGGCGCTGGCTTTGTGGGCTTGGATCTGGAGGTTGGTGAGCAGACGCTTGAGGTCCTGCGAACGGATCTTGACCTCGCGATTGAGCTGAAGGTCGCGCTGCTCGACGCCGAGGAGCAGCCATGAGGGTGAAACATCGAGGAGGAGGGCGGTGGCGGCGAGGAAGCTCGGCGGGGGATGTCCGATGGTGAGCCACCTGCGGACGCTCTCGTTGCTGTGCCCGGTGAAGCGACCGATCCATCGGTAGGTGCAGCCGTCGTAGATGTCGCGGGCGCGTTCGCGGAGCTGCTGGTTGTACTCGTGGGTGCTGAGGGCATGCCACTGGGGCGGTGTGATAAAGGAGGGTGAGCGTTTCATTGGAGATCTCCGATGGGAAGGCATGTGGGGCGAGGCGGGCTCAGTTCTCCGCTTCCCAACCGTTGGAAATACTCGACCCATTGCTCAACACAGGATTGATCGAGAGTTGAGGCCTCGATCAGAAGGGCAAACTCGAGCATGAGCAGGGCTTCGGGGAGCGTGAGGGGATCGAAGGGGAGCGGGAAGTAGGCGGGGAGGGTGTGGTCGGTGTAGGTTTCGTCCGAATTCGTGGCGAGCGAGGTGGTGGCGCCGAGGGAGAGGATGGCGAGCCAGATCGTGCTGCGGGCGCGTAAAGACGCACGGCGTGGTGGGTTACGCATTGAAACAACTCCGCGGCGATGCCTGACGGGGATCGCCTGCTTATCCGGTCCCGTCCGGAGTGGAGGGACAGGGAGGAGTCGCGGGTCATTGCGAGTTTGTGACCCAGATTCGTGGAAAAAATGAAAAATCTGTGTCAGACTTGCGGGAGCCGCCGAATGAGGGCCCAGAAGGGAAGCGCGTGAACGAGGCCACCCCGATTGATGAACTGCTCGCACGGATCCGGTGTGGTGACCGATCTGCGGCTGCGATGTTCGTGCTGCGGTATGGAGATCGGATCCGGCGGCGGCTGGGTGGGCGTCTCGGGCCGCAGATGCGGAGGGTGTTCGATTCGGAGGACATTCTCTCGACGGTGCTGCGTCGCCTGGATGTGTATCTGATGGATCACGACTTGCTGGCGACGAACGACAATCAGCTCATGAGTCTGATCTACCGGATCGCGGACAGCGCGGTGGTGGACAAGGTTCGGTTGTCCGTGAAGCTGCGCGACCTGTTCGGTGCGGAAGGTGGCGCGGCAGATTCGGCCGCGAGTCAAGATGGCGGGCTTGATGATGATGCTCAGATGGGGGTGATCTTTGATGCGATCGACGATCCGCAGGATCGGGTGATGGTGTGGATGCTTCTGACGGATCGGAGCTTTGAGCAGATCGGACAAGCGTTGGATGTCCCGAGCGCAACGCTACGGAAGAGATGGCAGCGACTGCGAGAGCGGCTGAGCAGCAAACTTACTGAGCGGGCGGCATGATCAGTCGAGCGAGAGATTTCGAGTTCCCAGTTGAGAAGGATGATTTCGCGTCGATGGTTGCTGATCTGGGCGAGGTGACCGACTCTTCGCTGGCATATGTGATCGAGCGACACGCCCGGTGGATGATGGATTCGGATCAGCGCGTGACGCTCGATGCATACCTGGAGCACATGAATCCGGCGAGCGCGTACCCGATCTCGTTGGATGCCGCGGTGGAGTACACACTGCGGTCGTCCGGCGGTGGGTGCGTCGATGAGTTGATGGAACGGTATCCGGATCTGAGCGATCTGATTCGCGAATCGGCATTGCTCAATCAGGCCATTGATGATCTGGACACGATACCTGGTCGCGGCGAGCCATTTGAGCCGCCGGGTTTCCCGATCGACTTTGGGCCGGCGTGCTACTGCCGCGAGAAGCAGTACACGCTGCTCGGCAAGGTTGGCCAGGGGACGAGCGGAGCGGTATTCCGGGCGGTGGATCATGTGCTGAGCGATGCCGCGGCGGATGAATTGGTGGCCGTGAAGATTCTGCATCGGACCGCGGCGACCGATGAACAGCAGCGGCGGCTGGAGGAGGCGTTCAAGGCACGATTTGTGAAGCACGAGAATGTTGTGCGGGTCCTGTCGTGCGGCGTGCAGGAGGGTTTCCCGTTCATCGTCTTTGAACTGGTGGATGGCAAGAGCTTGTGGGAAGTGGGTCAGGAGCGGAGATTCACGGCGCGTGACGGCGCGAGGTTGATGCTGGATGCCGCGAACGGGGTGCTGGCGGCGCACACGGCGGGCGTGGCGCATATGGATCTCAAGCCGCAGAACATTCTGTTGAATGCGGAGGACAGAGCGCTTGTCACGGACTTCGGGATCGCTGTTTCGACCGGTGATGTTGGTGACGGCGCTGGACGATTTCGAGGGACGGTGGCGTTCATGGCGCCCGAGCAGTTCGTGGGCGGCAGCGGCCAATACTCGCAGGCAAGCGATCTGTTCGCGCTGGGGACGATCCTGATCTGGCTGCTGACGGGAGAGATCGCCACGCTCCGGGATGGACGGCGGCTGCTGGGGCAGAGTCTGGACGAGCGGCTCGATGAGTTGTGCAAGCGGATCGAGCGGGAACATGGGCGCGATGTGGGAGCGATCTGTCGGCGAGCCGCCGCGCTGGATGTCTCATCGCGCTATTCCTCGGCTCACGAGTTTGCGCATGATCTTCGGTGCTGGCTCGAGCACCGGCCGCTGGTATGGACAAAGCCGAATCTCCTGCGAAGGGCCCTGCTGTGGAGAAGAAGGCGCCCCGGGCTGGCTGTGTTCCTGCTCGTCATCTTCGTGCTTGCGATCGGCGCCGTTTCGTACATGGGTTACGCGACGGTGCGATGGAACATGAGCGAGCGAGGGCGCCTCAATGCCGTAGACAATAATTGGGTGCTGTTGTACATGTTGTCCGAGGTTCAGACTGCAATCTCGAAGATGCAGGATGCTGATCGCGCCGGTGAGTTTCTGTTGTACCTATGGGCGTTCGAATGGGTCGCGGGGGAGCGGCTCATTGGAAATCCGGACTACTTCAACGACATCTGGGCCAGCCGAATCACAATCGTCGAGCAGATTCTGAAGGATCTCGAGCGACGGGACATGGTCGATACGGATGAGTATCGGCTGTGGTCGAGGGCGTTGACACACTGGAACGCGAAGCTGGCATCGGCGATCGAGTCGCAGATGCACGAGGCGTTCTCTGATTCCGTCTGGACCGGCGGGAAGGCCCAGCCGCGGTTCCTTCCGATGAGCGAAAAACCGGCGTTCACGGGGTCGCGCTGACACAGATCTGTGTCAAACGACACAGATTTGGGTCACTGCCGAGTGACCCAAAAAAGAAATGCTGCAACGGCGAATCGTTGCGCACCGATGCCGATGGTGGATGTATGGTTTTCTTCGGAGAGCCGCATTTATCACGGAACGGATACGCCATGGCATCGGAGATGAAGCTCGTGCAGTCGGCACGCACGCGAGTGCAGGCCCTGCCAACGCAGCACCTCGAAGAGCGGGAGCATCGCGGGTTGCGGTGTCCGCTCTCGATCCACGCATCGGATGGACGGTTCGGCAGGATGTTCCGGGGGCTGCCGATACTCCATCTCGATCCGGGAATCCTCCGCGAGGTGGCGTGTCTCGACGGCGTCATGGATGGGCGCGACTCCGGGCCTCGTTCGCGCAATCCCGATCATCCCGATGCGTTGCCCGCCGGGTTCGCGTTTCTCGGCCGATTCATCGAGCACGAACTGACCTTCGATGCCGCGTGCGAGCACGAGAAGCAGGTCGATCCGGAGGCGCTGCGCTACTTTCGGCCCGCTCGCCTGGCGCTCGATGGTGTGTACGGCGGTGGCCCAGACGATGCGGTATTCCTCTACGAGCGGCACGATCGGGCACGGTTCCTACTCGGTGCGGATTCTGAGGGGAATCCCGGCCGGGACATCGTCCGCAACAGAGAAGGGGCGGGGGTGATTCCGGATCCTCGGAATGATCAGAACCTGATCCTGAGCCAGATGCACCTTGCCTTTCAACGATTCCACAATGCCTGGGTGGACCAGCTTCGTCAGAATGGCGTTCATCGCTCGGAGGATGATAGAGGCGTGTTTGAGCGGGCGCAGCTCGAGGTACGTCGGCACTTCCAATGGATCGTGCTGCACGAGTATCTGGTGTATCTCGTGGGTAAGCCGATGGTCGATGCGGTGCTTCGCGCACGCCGGTTCTATCAGATCCGTGAGGTGCCCTCGCTTCCGGTCGAGTTTCTTCTGGGCGCTTCCGGCGTGCTGTGGACACTGATGCGCCCGACCTATCGGATCAACGAGACCCTCTGGGGTGATCTCCATCATGCGCTCGCGGGGGGGAGGCAGGTGACACCGGATCGGCGGGTCGACTGGCGGAACTTTTTCTTTATCGATACGAACTCGACGCCGCTGTTCAGCAAGCGGATCGACACCAAGGTCACGACGGAGTTGCTTGATCCGATGCCTGGTGATGCCGGTGATGATCGGCGCTCGATCGCTCAACGCCTCCTGCTGCGCGGCGCGCAGGTCGGATTGCCGTCGGGGCAGAGTGTTGCGGAGTTGATGCGTGCCGGGCACGGCCTCGACGCCGAGGGCATTCCCGGGCTCAAACCGATCGTTGTCCTCGGAAGGGATGAATTTCCGGAGTTACGCGAGTTCGGTCTCGATGAGCACACGCCGCTCTGGTACTACATCCTGAAGGAGGCGGAACTTCAGACCGGAGGGTGCACGCTGGGACCGGTCGGTGGACGGATCTTCGCCGAGGTCATGGTCGGGTTGTTGCACGCGGATCCCCTGTCGTTCGTGCGGAGCGCTCCGAGGTGGCGGCCCGAGAAGAACGAGCGGCGAGAATTCGGAATGGGCGATCTGCTGCGTGTGGCGGGGATGGTCTGAATGCGGCGATGACCACGGGCCTCGCGGGTGGTAGTATTGGGTATGGGTCTTGTTCGCTTCATGCTGATCTGGATGTTCCTGTGGCAGATGTTGCTGCCGCTGGGCGTCCCGGCCGCGCAGGGCTCGATCCATGTGCCGTCGCGGTGTTCGTGTGCGAGTGTGGAACGGGGTTGCTGCGGGGGAGAGGGCTCGGTCCAGCGTTGCTGCGAACGTGATGAGGTCTGCAACTGCGGCTGCATGGTGCCCGCGGAACAGCGGACGCCGCGGCAGGATCCGAGAGCGATCAACACTGCGGACTGGACGGGCGTGCTTCCCAAGCCCCTCCCGGTCCGGATGGTGACTGAGGATGCGTCGGGTGAACGATTTGGTGTGGGCGCGAGTGCATCAGCGCATCTCCACGATGGGCGTCGTCGACACAGCGCCTGCTGCATCTGGCGAGAGTAGATCATCGTTTCTCCAGGAGCGGTGCGCGCTCATCGCGGTCGAGGTCTGCGACTCCGCCACAGCGTGGGCGCTCGTGTGACGATATTACGAACTTGACATCCGGGGCTTTCTGAACAGGAGACTGTCATGCAGAAGCATGTTGCATTTGTTGTGCTGATGGGTGTTGCGGTAGGCTTTGTCGGATGCGCGACCAACGGGAGCGCTCAATCGGAGGCGGCTGTTGGAGCGGAAGGGATGGATGGGCGGATCGAGTCCGAGTCCGTCACGATGGTGGTTCGGGGCATGTCCTGCCCGAAGTGTGCGGACAACATCGACCTGCAACTGCGATCCGTGCGCGGCGTGCGGGATGTTGCGATCGATCTCGGCGCGGGCGAGGTGAAGGTGGCGGTGGACCCGATGGTCCCGCCGACGCGGAGCCAGCTCGCTCAGGCGATCCGGCGCTCCGGGTTTTCGCTGGTCTCGATTGATACGCCGTGATGGTGCGGATTTCGGAATCTCACCCGTAGAACAGAGGAGCATGCGATGAAGATGGGGTCTTTGGCCCGCTGTCTGGCGGTGGGCGTGATGATGTGCGCGTGTGCGGAGTCGGGATTGGCGCAGCAGGCGATTTTCACTCCCGCGCCGACGATGCCCTCGGCGGAGCGGATCACCACGCGGACACTGTTCTCGTTCGAGAAGTTCGGCAGTGATCCGACGGATGCCCGCCGTGATGGTCACGAACTGCGGTTTGATCACGAGTTCGTGCTCGGTCTGACCGGCGATCTCTCGATCGGACTGAATGTGCCCGTGCGGAGCCGTACGGTGCGGGCATCGGATGGGGACGACCGCTCGTTCGGGCTGGGTGATGCGGAGCTGACGCTGAAGCATCGTGTGTGGCAGGACGACTTCGGCCCCGTCGATACGGCACGGCTGAGTCTGTTCGCCGGGACGACGCTGCCGACCGGAAATAACGGGTTCGGGAAGGACACCCTGGACCCTTTCATCGGCGCCACTTTCATGCTGATCCACGGCAGACACGGCTTCAACCAGTCGGTTTCATGGACCTTCACGACCGGCACCGCGGATGATCGTGTCTTTGCGGGAGACGGCCTGAGCGATGTGCTGAAGCTGGACTCGGCGTATCTGTACCGGCTGTCTCCGGATGAGTACACCGCGGAGACGACCGCCTCGACTTACGCCGTCTTGGAGCTGAATACGATCTACGAGACGGACGGTGAAACGCAGATGTTCATCTCGCCTGGAATTCTGTACGAGGCGAGGCGGTTCGCGCTGGAGGCAGGTGTACGGATCCCTGTGTGGCAGGATCTGGATCACCGGCCGGAGAGCCGATACGGCGTGACCTTCGGAGTACGCTTCCTCTTCTGACAGGAGTCCGGAGCACGCCATGAGGATCCATGAGCCGACCTGATCACTCGACATCAACGGAACTCCGCATCGAGGGGATGCACTGCAGCGCGTGTGTGGGACGCGTGGAAACAGCCCTGCGCGGTGTGTCCGGTGTGCGGTCGGCGGCGGTCTCTCTGGGCGGTGCTTCGGCGCAGGTCGAGGGGGAGGGCATGGATGGCGGGGCGTTGGTCGACGCGGTCCGTCGAGCCGGGTACGAGGCCGAGGTGCGCGGCGCGGGCGTGTCCGTTGTTGCACGCCGGGAAGAGATGGAGTCGCGCCATCGTCAACGCGAGCGATCGTGGCGAAGACGGGTGGTGGTCGGAGCCAGCGTGTGGATCCCGGCGGAATTGCTGCATTGGTTCGGGCATCATGTCGGGCTGCACACGCACGGACCGGAGAATGTCCTCTTCTGGCTGGTGGTGGCTGGTGTATGCGTCGTGCAGGGGTATGTGGGGTGGGCGTTCTATCGGTCTGCGTTCGCGGCGGCGCGGACCGGCGGGACGAACATGGACACGCTCATCGCGATCGGATCGACGAGCGCGTTTCTGCTGTCGTGGGCGGGGGTCATCCTGAGATTCACGGGGGGGCCGGAGATCCCTCTGTACTTCGTGGAGTCGAGCGGGCTGCTGACCCTGATCTCGCTGGGGCACTGGCTGGAGGCGAGGACGACGGCCTCGGCGAATGCGGCGTTGCGTGAACTGCTGGAGATGCAGCCGGAGCGGGCGGTGCGGCTCGGATCCGTGGATGATTCCCACGGGGAGGAGGTCTCGATCTCGGAGGTGGGCGCGGGCGATCTGGTGCTGATCCGTGCGGGCGACCGGGTGGCGGTGGATGGCGAGATCATTGATGGTCGGTCGTCGCTGGATGAGTCGATCGTGACGGGTGAGTCGATGCCTGTGGATCGCGCGCCGGGCGAGCAGGTGGTTGCCGGGTCGGTGAACACGACGGGCCGGCTGGTGGTGCGTGCGACGAGTGATGGCGCGAATACCACGGTGGCGCGGATCGCTGAGATCGTCGCGAAGGCACAGGCGAGCAAGACCGAGATTCAGCGGCTTGCGGATCGGGTGAGTTCGATCTTCGTGCCGAGTGTTGTCGGGATCGCGTTGCTGACGCTGACGGGGTGGCTGATCGCGACGGGCGGCTCCGGATGGTTCGAGGCGATCGTGAATGCGACGACGGTGCTGGTGATCTCGTGTCCGTGTGCGTTGGGGCTTGCAACGCCGCTGGCGATCATGGTGGGGAGCGGGATCGCGAGCAAGCGGGGCATTCTGGTGCGGACCGCGCAGGCGATGGAGCGAGCAGCGCTGGTGCGGACGGTGCTGTTCGACAAGACGGGGACGCTGACGATCGGTCGGCCGCGGGTGGTCGAGGCGGATGATGCGGTGCTGCGGATCGGGAGCACGCTCGCGGCGGGGTCGAGCCACCCTTTGTCCAAGGCGATCGTCGCGGAGGCGCAGGCGCGTGGGATCGAGGTTGGGCGGCCGGATGTACTGGATGAGTTGCCGGGCGAAGGGATGCGAGGGGTTGTGGACGGCGTGGAGACGATGCTGCTGTCGCCGCGGTCAGCGAAAGAGCGCCATGTGGATCTTGGCGGAGTCGAGGAACGCGGGACGAGCAGTGTGGTGGTGCAGGACGGATCTGTGGTCGGTGTGATCCGGTTTGAGGATGAGGCGAGGGAGGATGCCAGGAGATTGATCGAATTGCTTCGGGAGCGCGGCTTGCGTGTGGGCATGGTGACGGGCGATGGCGAGCGGGCAGCGAGGTCGATGGCACAGGAGGTCGGGCTTCGGGAGGATGAGGTGTGGTGGGGCCTGACGCCGCAGGGGAAGGTGGATCTGGCACGCGAGCAAGCGGGGATCGCGGGGCCGGTCGCGATGGTGGGCGACGGGATCAACGATGCGGGCGTGCTCGCGGATGTGTCGAGCGCTGGGGGTGTGGCGATCGCGATGCGGAGCGGATCCGATGTGGCGATGGAGTCGGCGGATGTGGTGACGCCGGAGGATCGTCTGATGGCGGTCGGCGAGGTGTTCGAGGTCGGGAAGCAGACGCGCCGGACCATCAAGCAGAATCTCGGTTTTGCGTTCGGCTACAACGCGCTGGCGATTCCCGCGGCGGCGTTCGGGCTGCTCGGCGTGCATGGACCGATCGTCGCGGCGGGGCTGATGGCGATCAGCGATCTGTGCGTGGTCGGGAACTCGTTGCGACTCCGCCGGGTGCTGCGGTTCAGACTGTGACCGGCTCGGCCTGCTTTGTGACACGGTAGGTGAGTTCGCCGCCATCGCTGTCGAAGGTGACGCTGTCGCCCTCGTTGATCTCGCCTCCGATGATCGCGCGGGCGAGGCGGGTTTCGATCTCGTGCTGGAGGTATCGCTTGAGCGGGCGAGCGCCGTAGACGGGGTCGTACGCTGCCTCCGCGATGGCATCGCAGGCGGCCTCGGTGAGGTTGAGGGTGATGGAGCGGGCGGCGAGGCGTGCCTGGACCTGCTCGGCGAGGAGCTTGACGATCTTGCGGATCTGGTCGCGCCGGAGCGGCGCGAAGAGGACGGTGTCGTCGACGCGGTTGAGGAATTCCGGTCGGAAGTGGGAGCGGAGTTCGCGCATGACGCTGGTGCGTGCATCGGTGGTGATCTGGCCGCTCTCGGTGACGCCATCGAGGAGGTAGTGCGAACCGATGTTGCTGGTCATGATGATGACCGTGTTCTTGAAGTCGACAGTGTGGCCCTGAGAGTCGGTGACGCGTCCGTCGTCGAGGATCTGGAGGAGGATGTTGAAGACCTCGGGGTGGGCCTTCTCGATTTCGTCGAAGAGGATGACGGAGTAGGGGCGACGGCGCACGGCCTCGGTGAGCTGGCCGCCTTCCTCGTAGCCGACATAGCCGGGAGGCGCTCCGATGAGCCGCGAGACAGCGTGGCGCTCCATGTACTCGGACATGTCGATGCGGACGATGTTTTCCTCGGTGTCGAAGAGTGCTTCGGCGAGGGCGCGGGCAAGCTCGGTCTTCCCGACGCCGGTCGGGCCGAGGAAGATGAAGGAACCGATCGGACGCTTTGGATCCTTGATGCCCGCGCGGGCCCGCAGGACGGCATCCGAGACGAGCTGCACGGCCTCATCCTGGCCGACAACACGCTGATGGAGGGTTTCGTCGAGTCGGAGAAGCTTCTCCCTTTCGCCTTCGACCAGTCGGCGGACGGGGACGCCGGTCCAGCGGGAGACGATCTCGGCGATCTCCTCCTCGGTGACCTCTTCGCGGAGGAGTGCGCCGGACTGCTGTTTCTCGGCGATGTGTGCCTCGGCCTGCTCGAGTTCGCGTTGGAGTGAGGGGAGGCGGCCGTGCTGGAGTTCGGCAGCGCGGTTGAGGTCGTAGTCGCGCTGGGCCTGCTCGACCTGTCTGCGGACATCCTCGATCTGTGAGCGCAGCGCGCGGACCTTCTCGATCTCGGCCTTCTCGCTCTCCCACTGCGCCTGCATGGATGATCGTTTCTCGCGGAGGTCGGCGAGTTCGCGTCGGAGGTTCTCAAGGCGGTCCTTGCTGGCCTTGTCCTTCTCGTTCTTGAGGGCGGCTTCTTCGATTTCGAGCTGCATGATGCGTCGGGTGACTTCGTCGAGTTCGGCGGGGAGTGAGTCGATCTCGGTGCGGATCATGGCGCAGGCCTCATCGACGAGGTCGATGGCCTTGTCGGGGAGGAAGCGGTCGGAGATGTAGCGGTTTGAAAGGGTTGCCGCGGAGACGAGTGAGGCATCGAGGATTCGCACGCCGTGGTGGACCTCGAAGCGTTCGCGGAGGCCGCGGAGGATGGAGATGGTGTCCTCGACGGAGGGCTGATCGACAAGGACGGGCTGGAAGCGTCGTTCGAGCGCGGCATCCTTCTCGATGTGCTTGCGGTACTCGTCGAGGGTGGTCGCGCCGATGCAGCGGAGTTCGCCACGGGCGAGCATGGGCTTGAGCATGTTGCCCGCATCCATGGAGCCCTCGGCCTTGCCGGCACCGACAATGGTGTGGAGTTCGTCGATGAAAAGAAGGATGCGTCCCTCGGACTTCTTGACTTCGTTGAGAACGGCCTTGAGGCGTTCCTCGAACTCGCCGCGGTACTTGGCGCCCGCGACGAGCGCGCCCATGTCGAGCGCAAAGATGGTCTTCTCTTTGAGTCCTTCGGGGACATCGCCGCGCATGATGCGCTGGGCGAGACCCTCGACGATGGCGGTCTTGCCGACGCCGGGCTCGCCGATGAGGACGGGGTTGTTCT
>REDD01000108.1 GCA_007693725.1 Phycisphaeraceae bacterium | reverse complement strand
ACGGGCGTCAGCTCGAAGCCCTCCGCGACCCGATGAACGCCCCGCGCTTCGGCCCTTCGCCACGCGAGGAGTGATCGCACGGTCTCGCCCGGCGCGACTACCATCGACCCGTGCCAATCCTCGCCGCAACCAACATCCGTCACGCCTACGGCGATGTCATCGTCCTCGATGGCTGCACGCTCAACATCGAGCCCGGTGAGCGGATCGGGCTCGTCGGGCGCAACGGCGCGGGCAAGTCCACGCTCGTCAAGGTCCTCACCGGGCAGCTCAAGCCCGATTCCGGCGATCTCGCCGTGCAGCGCACCGCCCGCATCGGCCATCTGACGCAGGATCACTCCCTCGACCCGGGCGAGACGCTCCGCGGCGCGGCGGAGTCCGCCTTCGCCGAGCTGCACGCCCTGCATCAGCAGCTTGACAGCGTGTTCGAGAGGATGGCCGCGGCGGACGATGCCGAGCTCGAAAAGCTGCTCAAGCAGCAGGAGCGGCTGGAGCGGCAGATCGAGGCCGCCGGCGGCTACGCGGTGGACCACAAGGTCGATGCCGTGCTGCACGGTCTGGGCTTCACCGATGCGCAGTTCTCGATCCGGGTGCGGGATCTCTCGGGCGGGCAGAAGTCGCGCCTGTCGCTGGCGAAGCTGCTGCTGGAAGACCCCGATGCGCTGCTGCTCGACGAGCCGACGAACCACCTCGACCTCGACGGTCGTCTGTGGCTCGAAAACTTCCTCAAGGAGGAGTACCACGGCGCGGTCCTGATGATCACGCACGATCGGTACATGCTCGACTCGGTCGTGTCGCGGATCGTCGAGATCGAGATGGGGCGGGCCATCGACTACCCCGGCAACTACCGGGCGTTCCGGACGATCCGCGCCGAGCGCCGGCTCTCGCAGCACCGGGCGTTCGAGAATCAGCAGAGCAAGTGGCGTCAGCAGGAGGCGTACATCCGGAAGTACAAGGCGGGCCAGCGCGCCAAGCAGGCCAAGGGACGCGAAACACGCCTCGACCGCGAGCGCGAGCAGTCCGCGCTCGAAGCGCCGGTCGAGCTGGCGAACTTCGCCCTCGAACTCCCCAAGCCCGAGCGCACCGGCGATGTCGTCGTCTCCGCGCGCGGCATGTCCAAGAAGTACGCCAACGAGGACGGCTCCGACAAGGTCCTCTTCCACAACCTCGACCTCACCATCTCGCGCGGCGAGCGCTGGGGCATCATCGGCCCCAACGGCGCGGGCAAGTCCACGCTCATCCGCTGTCTCCTGTCCGAGCAGCAGCCCGACGCCGGCACCGTCCGCATCGGGACCAATGTCAAGGTCGGTTACTTCCGCCAGACCCACGAGGGCATCGACCCGTCGCTCAATGTCTACCGCTATCTCCAGCGGGTCATCCTGAAGGAGAACCCCGGCTCGCTGCTCTCCGAACAGGCCGCGCGCAATCTTGCGGGCGCGTTCCTCTTCTCGGGCGAGGAGCAGGAGAAGGAGATGGGCGTCCTCTCCGGCGGCGAGCGCGCCCGCGCGGTCCTCGCGGGGCTCCTCGCCTCGGCGAAGAATGTCCTCGTCCTCGACGAGCCGACGAACCACCTCGACATCCCCGGCGCCGAGCGGCTCGAAGATGCGCTCGCGCTGCCCGTCGAAGCCACCTCGGAGAACCCCGGGCGCGACGGCGGCGCGTGGGAAGGCACGCTCATCCTCATCTCCCACGACCGCGCCCTCATCGACGCCTGCTGCGATCACCTCCTCATCCTCGATGCGCACGGCAACGCCGAGATCTTCCTCGGCAACTATTCCAAGTGGCACAACCGCCAGCAGCAACGCGCCTCGGACCGACAGAAGCAGGAGGCCGAGGACAAACGCAGCCGCGAACAGGCCGAGAAGCGCGAGCGCGCAGCGCAGCAGGAAAAACTCGCGCAGCAGAAGCAATCGCAGAACAAACAGAAATCCGGCAACCCCTTCGAGCGCCTCCAGACCTCCGAGCTGGAGAAGCGCATCGAGAAGATCGAGTCACGCATCCGCACCATCGATGCATCGCTCAACGATCCCGATGTCTGGCGCGATCCCGCCAAGTGCGCCAACCTCGGCGATGAGCGGACCAAGCTCATGGAACAACTCGAACCGCTCGAATTCGAGTGGACCCGGCGCGCTGAAGAACCCGCGTAGGCAATACGACCTGGGTGCCACGGACTGCTTGCAGTCCGTGCCCCCGGAAGAAGGCCCCCAGAACATCCGCGCGAAAAAACACCCCCGACGAAGCGGGGGTGCTGTGTGAGTATCACGATCCACCCGGATCAAACGCGAATATTCAGCGACGACGACGAACCAGCGCGAGGCCGACGAGACCGGCCATCGCCAGCGCGCCCGGCGCGGGGATCACCGGCGCGTACACATCCACGGTCGTGCTGAAGCCGCCCTGGATGAAGATCTCCGCGACGCCAACCAACCCGAAGCTCGGCGCATCCGTCAGCGCAAAGAAGGAATACGACTCCACGCCGCCCGCGAGCTGGGGAGTGTTCCCCATGAGGAAGTCCAGCGTGTCGCCATCACCCGCCGAGCGCTCGGCCCGCGACGGACCGACATCGCCCAGACTGTCCGTGCTGTACTCCACATCCGTGAGCCAACCGCCGAACCCCGTGATCGCGACATTGGTGATGATGCCGTTGAGGCCGCCCATCGAGTCGCGCAGTCGGTACTCGAAGATCAACTCGCCCGTATCGTCCGACTGCACAACCCGTGTCTGGATCGCGCCCGAGTACAGCAGCGTCATGCCGTCGAAGATCTCGAACTCGAAGGTCTGATCCGCGATATTCGTTCCCGCCAACACCGGGTCCGCCGCGGTGGTCGTCCCCGACAGGCCCGCGCCCGCTCCCGGCGCCAGCGGAACCAACGCGCCCGAGGCGCTGCCCACCAACGCGCACACACCAACAACTACGCAAGCAGTCTGCTTGAACATCTCGATCTCCCTGTGTCTGGTCGCCGCGACGCGTGCAACGGCGCGGCACTCTCTCGATTCCCTTCCGCTGCGAGAACTCGCAGCCGGATACTGTGCATGAATACCCTACCACACGCCACAAGCCCAGCATCCACAAAGCGTTGCAGACACCAGCCGCAACGCATAAACCGGGAGCAACACCAGAAACGCACGCAGAAAAAACCCCCTCTACAGGGGGTTTTTCAAGCAGCGCAGTGCTTCAACAAATGTCTGATTCCCCTCAGCGACGACGGCGTGCCGCCATCAGCCCGCCGAGCACCATGATCGCACCGGCGCCCGGCGACGGGACGAAGCCGGTGTAGGTGAACCGCCGGATCTCGGCATCCTGCTGGCTGATCGAGTCGACGACGACGCTGCCGTTGATCCCGCCGCCCAGAACGCGGAGGTCCGCATCCGGGGCGAGCAGCGCGCCGTTGAAGGTGTTGTTCGTCTGCACATCGGTCGCGCCCGGGATGTTCCACAGGATCCGATCCGACAGCGACTGGTTCGCCAGCCCGCCGACGAAGTTCGGCGGCGCGACGAAGTTCGCTAGCCCCGCGCCATCCGGTGTGAAGTTGATGATCACCGAGTCCGCGCTGCCGATGTTCAGGTTCAACTGGCCGAGCGAATTGATCTGCGCCTGCGTGATGCTGTACACCGCCACGAGCTGGCCGTCGATCAGCGTCGGTACGGCGTTCATGTTGCCCGCGCCGTCCAGCGTCCCGTTGGGCGTGAGTCCCCACAGGTACGAGCTGATGGCGTTCACCTGCGCGAACGCGTTGCTGACGATCGCGCCGACGCCCGCATCGTTGATCTGTGTGCCGCCGCCGTTGAAATTCACGGTGCTCAGCACGCTCCCGCCGATCCGCAGGTTGCCGCCGTTGTTGATCTGGATGTTCCCCGAGGCGATGTCCCCGGCGATCGCGATGCCGTCGCCGGTCGCGGCGGTGACACCCTGCACCGCGTAGTTCGAGGTGCCGAAGAGATTGCCGCCGATGAGCGCGCTGCCATCGACCTCCGATGAGGAGACCAGATCGTTCCGCACGATCACATTCCAGTCGCTCAGCACGGAGGCCGAAGCGACGCCGCCGATGCCCGTGGCCATCCCGACCGCCACCGACACCATCACCATCTGCATGGATGCAAAACGCATGACGAATTTCTCCCTATGGAGCCGAAGCCCCGGTTCTTCCTGCTCTCTGGACTGACAACCGCGCCTCGCACAAAGGCGTTCCCAACGCGATATCTCAAACCTACAGCCGACTCATCGCCCCGCCACACCGCGCGCGAACAATCTCTGGTGCATAAGCAAAAACCCGATACATCCATCGGCCGATAACGACAGCCCACTTCCCCCTTCTTGCCCATCCTCACATTCTCCATCGCCCCAGGGAAATTCCCGGCCCCCTTCCGGGGGTGTACTTCAAGTCAACTGGCAGACGATCGGGTTCGCCCTACTCTCCTCGCGCCAAGTCCGGCACGACTCCGGGCACCGCCTCTGGGGCAGGAGATTCACACATGCCACGCATCATCCCATCCGCCGTATTCGTTCTCGCGCTCTCGTGCTCGCTCGCCATCACCGGCTGCCAGACGACCGCCACGCCCGCCACCACCCAAGCCGAGCCGCCGCCACCCCGGATCTACGACGGCTTCGGCAACTACCACCGCACCGCCACCACCGACTCGCCCGAGGCACAGCGCTGGTTCAACCAGGGCATGCAGCTCCTCTACGGCTTCAACCACGACGAGGCCATCCGCTCGTTCCGGCAGGCCACCGTCCACGACCCCGATTGCGCTATCGCCTACTGGGGCATCGCCTACGCGCACGGCCTGCACATCAACAACCCCGAGATGACCGAGATCCAGTCCACCCGCGCCTACGAGGCCGCCCAGCAGGCCCTCGCACGCCTCCACAACGCCTCACCCGCCGAGCAGGCGCTCATTCGCGCCGTCGCGACCCGCTACGAGATGCCCATCCCAGAGGACCGCTCTCACCTCGACGAGGCCTACGCCGCTGCGATGCAGCGCGCCTGGCAACGCTTCCCCAACGATCCCGACATCGGCGCACTCTTCGCCGAATCACTCATGAACCTCCAGCCCTGGGACCTCTGGACCAAGGACTTCCAGCCCAAGGGGCGCACGCTCGAAATCGTCGCCACGCTCGAACGCGTCATGGAGATCGACATCAACCACCCCGGCGCGAACCACTTCTACATCCACGCCGTCGAAGCATCCGACCAGCCCGAGCGCGCTGTCCCCTCCGCCGATCGCCTCGCCGATCTCGTTCCCGGCTCCGGCCACCTCGTGCACATGCCGGCGCACATCTACGCCCGCGTCGGTCGCTGGGCCGACGCGTCCGATGCGAACGAGCGCGCCATCGCCGCGGACCGCGCCTACTTCGCCGTGGCGCCCGAGCCCGAGTTCTACTCCATGTACTATGTCCACAACATCCACTTCCTCGCGTGGTCCGCCATGATGGAGGGCCGTTTCGAGACCGCGCTCAACGCCGCACGCGAACTCGAGCGCGACATCCCCGAGTCCTTCCTCCGCAACTACACATTCATCGCCGACGGCTTCACGCCCGTCACGCTCCATGTGCTCATCCGCTTCGGCAGGTGGAACGACATCCTCGCCGAGCCCGAGAAGCCCGCCTACCGCCATGTCTCCCGCGCCTCACGCCGCTACGCCCGCGGCATCGCCTACGCCGCGCTCGGCGACACCCGGCGCGCCCGCGCCGAGCAGCGCGCCTTCGAGCGCGAAGCCGCACGCATCCCCTCCGATTGGGTCGTCGGCAACAACAACGCGCACGATGTCATGGGCGTCGCCCGCCACATGCTCGAAGGCGAGATCGCCTACCGCGAAGGCAAACTCGAACACGCCTTCGCGCAACTCCGCACCGCCATCGCGCTCGAAGACGACCTCGCCTACGACGAGCCGCCCGGCTGGATGCAGCCCGTTCGCCACGCCCTCGGCGCACTGCTCCTCGCCGAAGGCCGCGCCGCGGAGGCGGAGTATGTCTACCGCGCCGACCTCGAAAAGTACCGCGACAACGGTTGGGCGCTCCTCGGCCTGCAACAGTCGCTCCGCGCACAGGACAAGTCCTGCTGCGCCGATGACATCGCACCCAAGATGCAACGCGCCTTCGCCCGCGCCGATGTCAAACCCGTCGCCTCCTGCTACTGCCACCCCGACGCACGCTGACCCCCCCCGGAAGTAGAACGCCGCGTCAGGCGTGGTCGGGGATGCAGTGCTCGACTTCCGGGGGTTCTTCCGGGGGCGGGGGTGGCATGGAAACGCCGAAGCATGCGCGCCGCATGGTTCGGTTTTTCCATGTCTCGAAGTATGGTTACTGCATGCGACGGATCTCCAACACGATGGACAGACAGGTCTGGCTGCATCATTGGCAGCAAGCCGATCGGTTCGCTCTGCCGTTCCCGTCGGGGTCGTTCGCCTGCATGTTGTTCATCATCGATGCCGATGTTCCAGCCGACGAGCGCGAGCGTCGCTGCAAGTACATCGTCTCGCTCGTATGCACGACCGTCTTGTGCTGGGGTCGCGACTGCAACATCTGGGAGACAGCCATCGACATGGCACATGTCGAATCGGATCCCGACTTCAATCCGCCCGAACACATCAATACAGCGTCGTACCCAATGGGTTCCATCAAAGAGGCCATTGACGACGCATTCATGGCTTCTTGTCCTCGAGACGAGCAGTACCACTCCCGCTACCTGATCCTCATTGTCGGCCACGATCCAATGATCACCGAGGAGGTCGAGCGCTGCATCGCCGACCACGCCTGAGGCGAGCGAGAAAGGATCACACCCGCCCGGAAATCACGCCTCACCAGCCAGCATCTCGCGCAACGCATCCAACGCCACCGCCTCTGCCAGCACCCGCTCCCGCAGCATCGGGTGCAGAGCACGCTCATTCACCAGATCCACCCGCATCCCAAGCAGATCCTCCAACTCCTGCGCTGCGCCGATCCGGTCCAGAAGCGACCGATCCTCATCCATCACCACCAGCACATCCAGATCGCTGCCCCGCCCCGGCTCACCCCGCGCGCACGAACCGAAGATGCGCGCACGCCGTGCGCCGTGGCGCTCCAGCACACGCACGATCTCATCCCGATGCTGCATCACAACCGATGCGACCATGCCGATATCCTACCAGCCCACCACGCCTGACCCGAGTTTCTACTTCCGGGGGCGGACCGCCTCCAGCACTTCCTCCGCGTGCCCCGGCACCTTCACATTGTCCCAACGCTGCGCCACCTTCCCGTCCGGCCCGATCAGGTAGGTCGTCCGCACGATGCCCATGTACTTCTTGCCGTACATCGACTTCTCCTGCCACACGCCGTACTTCTCGCACACCGCCTGATCCTCATCCGCCAGCAGCGGGAACGCCAGCCCGTGCTTCTTCGCGAACTTCGCCTTGCTCTCGACGCCCAGCATGCTCACCCCCAGCACCACGCCATCCACCCCCGAAAAATCCGGCAGCATCTCGTTGAACGCGCACGCCTCCTTGGTGCAGCCGCTCGTGTCATCCTTCGGGTAGAAGAACAGCACCACCGACCTGCCCGCATAATCCTTCAGCGCGTGCGCCTTACCGTCCTGATCCTTGAGCGAAAACGCCGGCGCCTTCTTCCCGACCTCGATCAATCCCATCGTCAATCCCTTTCCTGATCCGGTGCGTGTTCAGCGGATGCCGCGGAGACATCGCCAAGCGTAGCGCACCGATTTCTCCACGCCACCCAACCCGCGTGCACTCGCGCCCATTACGAGCGTGGAGCGTCAGCGACATGGCCCTCAACACCCAATCACCCCGCATCCTCCCCATCTGCAATCGCCACCCGCCTCCCAAAGAGGGGTTGCCGCATCCGGGGGGGCACTTCCCCTGCACATAAGCCCGCCACCGACCTTATTCGTCAGCTTCAGCCTCGTCGTTTTCATCCTCTGCCAATATCGCTTGCATGAAATCGTTGGGATCGAGCGTGAGTTGCTTGTTCCGCCACGCTTCGCATGCGGCAGGGTCGTCAGCAATTGCCCGCTCGATCGCGAGGGTCTCACGATACTGTGCTGCCTCCGCAACCATCGTCCAATTGACAGCAACTCCCATGCCCTCGATCTCGCGCCGGATTGCGCCGAGGTCCGCCCGGAAGAATTCTTTGCGATGATTCACCTTGTTGACTTGATTGAACACAAAATGCTTATGGAGCTGGTGCTCAAGCGCTGGTGCATCATCGCTGAAAATCAATGCGTGCACATCGAAATCGAATGGAACACTGGAATCACCAAGCTCGCGAACACGATCCAAAGGATCCAGTCGTCGCGTAAGCCCGATCTTGTAGACATTCTCGCCGAATGATCCGATATTCGAGATGATGTAGACATGGCCGCGCTTTGTCTGCTGTGCCATCGAAATGGCTCGCTGGTTACGCTCTTCGGCCTCGCGTAGCTTTGTATTGAGCTCTTCTAGCTGGCGCTCGAACTCGATCCGCTGCTCCGCTGTTGCGGCATCGATCTTGGCCTGTGCCTGCAACATGGCATCTCGGAGCATGTGTTCTTCTTTGGCTGCTTCTCGGATCGCCTTTTCGTACTCTCTCCTCGCCTTTGCTTCTTCGCGAATCTGCTCACGAAGTCTCCGCTGCTCTTCTTGCTGCTGCCTCCGCAACTCCTGTGCCGCAGAAGCCCACTTCAGCTCTTGCAACCGAGCATCAAGATACTCTTTCGTGATTCGTGCATTCCGGAAGGGCGCACCCCCATGATTGACGATGGCATACGCGTCTCTGATTTCCTGAGAAAGCGTACCGAAATTGTCGTGCTTCACCCGAGCGAGAATCGAATCGACCTTGCCGTTGAAGGCGTCAAGCACAAACCTCTCGGCGGCAACGCGTCGGTTGTTTTCTGCGTAGTCGCACCGAGAAGCCAATCCGGTGTCTACCAGATGCTTCGCCTGCTCTCGTGCAATCTTTAGCTCGGCACCCGCTTCTTTGTACCCAAATTCTTCTGCGAGATCATCCAGAATGCTGCTTGAGGGAACGATGTACGCGTCGCCGTATCCTTCAACGATATTCTTCATCGCAGCCGCGACTTGCCGGAATCTGTTTGCATCCTGCACTGCGGCATACGCCTCCCCAGCGATCTCTTGGGCGTCCCTATCTGCTTTGCGCAGAATCTCATCGGATCGTCTGGCCGCAGATTCAAGCTTGCTCTTTGCGTCTTCCAGGAGTTTCTTTGCCCGCTCACGACTCTGGCGGGTATCGTTCAGGGCTTCATCCTTAGCTCGCTGAACCATCTGTTGGTACTGCTGCTCTGCGTTCTGCAGCAATACTCCAGCATCCTTTTCGGCTTGCTGAAGTATGGCCTCTGCATCACGAACAAGCTCCGCGGCCTTCTCGTCAGCATCTGCGACATCGGACCACTTTTCCAGACGAGCATTCTCGGATTGCAAGCCGCGAATGGATGCGGACAATCTCTCAATCTGCTTCTGGCCCTCTGCTGTGACGGTCTCAATTTCGACCCGCAACCTTGCCGCCTGCTTGTGTTCAAGCACCCACATCACAGCAAGAAAGCCGCATGCTCCCAGCGCCATCGTCAGCAAAAAGATGAGCAGAATAGTCATGGGACGGCGTGACCCTCCTCTTCAAGCTTGCGGGCTTTAGCGAGCGCAGATGCGATGAGGCCAGCGGGCACAGAAACAATGCCGAGCCCTATGAGCAGAGTGAGCGTTGTGAAAATTCGTCCGCCAATGGTAATGGGATATACATCGCCATACCCAACCGTTGAGAATGTGACCACGGCCCACCACAGGCACAAGAATACTGATCCAAATGTATCTGGCTGCGCCTCGTTCTCAAAGAAGTAAATGCCCACAGCAGAGAGATATAGGAGAATTAGGGCCACGCCGAAGAAAAGTACAATCTCTTCCCTTGCGATGATGAGTGCTTGATGGAAGCGCCGGACCGCGGCGTTATAACGCGCGAGCTTGAATATCCGGAATAGGCGTAGTAGCCGAAATGCTCTGATCGAGCGCAGATCAACACCGAGACTCAGGTAAAACGGCAGAATCGCCAGGATATCGATGAGGCCCCAGAAACTGAAAATGTACTTGTGAGTTGGCCTTGAGACGATCACCCTGAGCACATACTCGACGCTGAAAATAGACACACAGAAAACCTCGAATCCCCGAAGCCAGACGCGTGTCGAATTCGACAAGTCTGGAATTGTCTCAATCGAGAATGCGATAATCGAAAGAACAATCAGCGACTGAATGCAGATATCAAACGCTCTCCCCCGAGCCGTGTCGCTCTCTTGAACAATCTGTCGTAGTGTTGTCGTCGGCATGCGATGCCCCCGAACGGGTAACGACCAGAAAGGAACCTCCTCCCGGTTACACTTCCGATCATCTCACATCACGCTCCGACCGTCCAATACCTCGCTGACCACACCCCGTCACCCCGCCCCCATCACCCACCCGATCAGCACACCCGCCAGCGCCAGTCCCGCGCATACCGCCCACGCCACGCTCATCCACACGCCGTGCGTGCGCTCGGGGACATCGCTCGTCTGCGCGCTGCCCACCAACTCCAGGCGTGCGCTCGTCTCCTCGTGCTCGATGCCGACGCCGCGGCGCGCGCTGTCCTGCACGATCGCGATGACCAGGTTCGCATCGAACGGACGCAGCCCCATCCCCTGCGCGAGGTCCAGAATCCGCCGACGCCGGTCCGGTCGCAGGATCGCGCTCGCGCCGCCCTCCAGCGCCTCGCTCGTCCGCACCGCCAGCACACGCCGAGCATCCCGTGCCCCGAGCCCGCTCGCGCTGACATTTTCTCGTTCCACCGCCGCACGGATCCGCGCCTGGCGTTCGCGCAGCGCCCGATCCAACATCTCCCCCGGAACATCCCCGCGCTCATTCTCATCCGCCCGGATCAGCCCCATCCCCGGCCCGACCACGCTCAATCCACGCCCGAGGCCCCCCTGTCCACGACGCATCCCGGAGACATCCACACCGGGGAAGGGGATCGGTGCGCCCACATCCCCAT
>REDD01000092.1 GCA_007693725.1 Phycisphaeraceae bacterium | reverse complement strand
GCTCCGGCATTGGCGCTTTGCACGACTTTTTCGATGAAAGCAACACCTCGTGCTCCGTCGTGGACGGTGGGGGGTGTGTCGGGAGTGGTGGTGAGCACGGCGCGTTTGTGCAGCACGGCATCGGCGACGGCGCGGTAGATGTTGGCAAAGGCCTCGATGAAGCCCTCGGGGTGTCCGGTGGGGAGGCGGGAGGCGCGGTTTGTTTCGGGTGCGAGTCCGGGACCGCCGCGGGCGAGGATCTGGCGGGAGCCGTCTGCGCGGCAGATGGTGAGGTGGTTGGGCTCCTCCTGGCGCCACATGAGGGAGCCGCCATCACCGTGGATGCGGAGTGAGAAGTTGTTCTCTTCGCCGATGCAGATCTGCGATACGGTGAGAACGGCTTTGGCGCCGTTGCTGAGGCGAAGGAGGATCGAGGCGTCGTCGTCGAGGCGTCGATCGGGCACGAAGGATGTGAGGTCGGCGCAGAGCGATTCGATGCGGAGTCCCGTGACGGTGGTGAGCAGGTTTTCGGCGTGGGTGCCGATGTCGCCGATCGCGCCGCCGATGCCTGCGCGGGCGGGATCGACGCGCCATGACGCCTGCTTCTGTCCGGTGGTTTCGAGGTTGTCGGCGAGCCAGCCCTGGTGGTACTCGACGAAGACCTTGCGGATGTTTCCGATTGCGCCGGAGCGGACGAGGGCAGCGGCCTCTTTGACCATGGGGTAGCCGGTGTAGTTGTAGCAGACGCCGAAGACGATGCCGGAGCGTTCCACCGCGGCGGTGAGTTTCGCTGCCTCTGCGGAGGTGGTCACCATCGGCTTCTCGCAGATGATGTTGAATCCGGCATCGATGAAGGGGAGGGCGATCTCAGCATGGACATTGTTCGGGGTGACGATGGAGACGACATCGACGCGCTCGTTCTCGGGGCGTCGGCGTTCGCCTTCGAGCATGTCTTTCCATGTCGCGTAGATGCGGTCTTCCGGGAGGCCGAGTGCGTGCCCGGAGGCCAGCGAGCGTTCGGGGGTCGATGAGAGAGCGCCGGCGACAAACTCGAATCTTGCATCGAGCGCGGCGGCAGCGCGGTGGACAGCGCCGATGAACGCGTCGTTTCCGCCGCCGATCATGCCGAGTTTGAGTTTCTGCACTGTCGTGCTCCCGTGTGTCATTCGGAGAAGGCCGCGTCGAAGGCGCGGTCGGAGGAGGGGAAATCGAGTGCGCGGACGAGATCGACGGCTTCGGCAGCGCCGTGCTCGCGGTCCATGGCCATGTCTTCCCATTCGACGGAGAGGGGGCCGGTGTACTTGATGCGGTTGAGGGCGCGGATGATCTCCTCGAAATCGACTTCGCCGCGTCCGGGTGAGCGGAAGTCCCAGCCGCGCCGGTGGTCGCCGAAATCCAGGTGAGAGCTGAGGATGGATCGAGCGCCATCGAGGCGGGTGACGGCATCCTTGATGTGGCAGTGGGCGATGCGGTCGGGGAAGGTGTCGATGAAGTGGGCGGGATCGACGCCCTGCCAGAGCAGGTGGGAGGGATCGAAGTTGAACGCGAAGCTGGGATGCCCGTCGAGGGCGTCGAGCGCACGCCTGGCGGTGTGGATGTCGTAGGCGATCTCGGAGGGGTGGACTTCGAGTGCGAAGCGGATGCCCTCGGTCTTGAAGACATCGAGGATCGGTCCCCATCGCTCGGCGAAGTCCTGATAGCCCCTGTCGATCATGGCGGTGGTGACGGGGGGGAAGAAGTAGAGCAGGTGCCAGATGTTCGAGCCGGTGAAGCCGTTGACGACGGGCACGCCGAGTTTGGCGGCGGCGCGGGCGGTGTCGGCCATTTCGGATGCCGCACGCTTGCGGACGCCCTCGGGCTCGCCATCCCCCCAGATATGGTCAGGTGCGATGGCCCGATGGCGTTCGTCGATGGGATCGCAGACGCACTGGCCGACGAGGTGGTTGCTGATGGCCCAGACCTTGAGGCCGTGGCGGGCGAGCAGGTCGTGGCGGCCTTTGCAGTAGCCGGGCTCGGCGAGCGCCCGCAGGACATCGAAGTGGTCGCCCCAGCAGGCCAATTCCAGTCCGTCGTAGCCCCACTCGGCGGCCTTGGCGGCCAGGGTCTCAAGGGGGAGGTCGGCCCATTGGCCGGTGAAAAGTGTGACTGGTCTCGGCATGCTGCTCTCCGGCTCGGGTTGGTGAGCACTGTACATCGGACGGCGAGGCGGAATCTGGGTCGAGTAGCATCTGCGGGATCAGGCAGTACATTGATGCTTTGCGGATCCGGGCATGACCTTGCTGGTGTTGTCGGGCACCCCCGGACCCTCAGACCCCCGGACCCCCGGATCCCCGGACCGTGGGGGAAATGGCCCCGGCAACTGGACCCCGAAGCGGAACAGGAAGACCTCGCATGATGCAGTCCCGGAGTTCTGAGAAGCCGCCCTCGTTTCTCAGAGTCCGGCTGTCGTTCATGATGCTGCTTCAGTACGCAATCTGGGGGGCGTGGCTGCCGTTGCTGTACCCGTTTCTGAGCGGGCACCGGGGATTCTCGCCCGGGCAGATCGGTGACATGTTCGCGATCGGGGCGGTGGGGGCGTTGTTCGCGCCGTTCATTGCAGGCCAGATCGCGGATCGTCACTTCCCGACGGAGAAGTACCTCGGGATCAGCCATATTCTGGGCGGGATTCTGGTGTGGCAGCTCGCATCGATCTCGACCTACTGGGGCTTTCTCGGCTTCTCGCTCGTGTATTCACTGATTTATTCCCCAACCTTGTCGCTGACGAACTCGATTTCATTTCATCATCTTCCGGATCGAGACCGAGACTTCGGGAAGGTTCGGTTGTGGGGGACGCTCGGGTGGATCATGGTGGGGATCGGGATCGGGCAGTGGCTTCTGCATCGTCACACGCCGTCGGACGCGGCGGAGGAAGTGGTGCGTGCAGCGCAGGCGGCCGGGATGGCCGATGCGTTCCGACTGAGTTCGATTCTGGGGATTGCGCTCGGGATTTTCTGTTTCACACTGCCGAATACGCCGCCGAGCAAGGGAGAGAAGCGGAACGCGGCGATGGAGGCGATGGGGCAGGTGCGGCGGAATCCATTGCTGCTGCTATTCCTGCTGGCGGTGCCGATCTCGTGCATCCATCAGTTCTACTTCGTGCATACCGCGGGATTTCTGGGCGGGTATCAGGTGAAGGCGGCTTCGTTCATCAACAGCATTTTCGGGGTCGGTGGTGGGGGGCTGATGACGATCGGCCAGATCGCGGAGATCACGGTGTTGGCGCTGATCCCGTTGTTTGCGAAGAAGGTGTCGCGCAAGGTGCTGCTGGCGATTGGTGTCGGCGCCTACGCGATTCGGATGGCGTTGTTCGCGTATGTCGATCAGATCGTTGGTGTCACGGGGCTGAGCCCCATTGCGGTGCTTATTCCGGGGATTGCGATGCACGGTCTGTGCTTCGGTTGTTTCGTGTTCATCGCGTTCATGGTGGTGGATGAGGAGACAACGCCGGATGTGCGTGCGACGGCACAGAGCTTGTTCAGCGTGATCATTTTCGGGGTTGGGATCATCGTCGGGAGCAAGATCGCGGGGCTTGTGGCGGATGTAGCTTTGCGGCCCGACGGGAGTCTGGATTACACGAAATTGTTTGTCTATCCGATGTGGGGTGCGGTCGCATGTCTTGTGCTGTTGCTTGCGGCGTACCCGCGACGCGGCCCGAATGAGCCGATTGCGGCGGGAGTATCCTGAGTGTCGCTTTGTTTCGGAGACGCCGTAGGGCGTGTCGTTTGAGAGGAAAGCATCGATGAACGAATCGCAAACCAATCCGGCCGAGCATCCGGAAGTGAGCCGTCGGCGTTTTCTGTTGGGGCTGGCGGCGGCGGCTGGCGCAGCGGGGGTGGCTGGTTCCTTGGCGTCGGGGGCTCAGCCCGGCGCACGACCCGTTGCGGGGCGGCCGGTTGCGAAGGCGAAGCCGCGGCTGCCGCTTGCGGAGGGTGAGCCGATCCGGATGGGCGTGATCGGGACGGGCGGCATGGGGACGAGCCACTGCGACGCGTTCTGTTCGCTCGTCAAGCAGGGCAGAGAGAATGTGCAGATCGTTGCGATCTCGGATGTGTGCAAGCCCCGGCTCGAGAATGCCCTGCGTCGCTGCCGCGAGCATCAGCCGGGTGTGCAGGTGGACGCGTACTACGGGAGCCATCGGCAGTTGTTGGAGCGTGGCGATCTTCACGGCGTACTGATCGCATCCCCTGAGCACTGGCACGAGGTGCATGCGGTGGATGCCTTGTTGGCGGGGACGGATGTGTATCTGGAGAAGCCGATGACGCTTCGTCTCGATGAGGCGCTTCGGCTACGCGAGGTCGTGTTGGCGAATCCAGAGCTGCGGTTGCAGGTCGGCACGCAGATGACGAATCTCCCGAAGTATCACGAGGCGCGAAAAGTGATCGCCTCGGGGACGATCGGGAAGCCGGTCTGGAGCCAGACGAGCTACTGCCGTAATTCGCGCGACGGGGAATGGAATTACTACAACATCGATCCGAACTGGCAGGACGGTGTGAACATTGACTGGCGGGAGTGGTGCGGTCCGCTGGGTGAACAGGCGTGGGATCCTGTGGTGTATGCGCGGTGGCGGCGGTATCGGAAATACTCGACCGGGATCATCGGCGATCTCCTGGTGCATGTGCTGACGCCGATGCTTGTGGCGATCGAGCCGGGGTGGCCGACGCGTGTGGTGGCTTCGGGCGGGCACTACATAGATAAGGCGATGGAGAATCATGATCAGGTCAACATCAACATCGAGTTTGACAGTGGTCACACGATGGTTCTGGCGGGGTCGACGGCGAACGAAGTTGGGCTCGAAACGATGATCCGCGGCCACATGGGCAACATCTATCTCGGCGGTCGCAACTGCGTGGTTCGCCCGGAGCGCATTTACGCCGATGATGTGGATATGCAGACGATCGAGTGCGAGGACATCGGCAACGATCAGGATGTCCACCGTCTGAAATGGCTGGAGTGCATCAGGACACGGGTGCAGCCGGACAGCGACATCGAGCAGGGCACCAAGGTGATGGTGATGGTGGATCTCGCGACACGATCGATGTGGGATGGCGGAGCGTATGAGTTCGATTCGAAGACGATGCAGACCCGAAAGTTGTAGGAGTCGTTGGTGATTCTCCCGCTGTCCATTCATGCCATGGGCACTCGATTTGAGTTCGTGCTCTCTGGGGCAACGGAGCCGTCGCTGCGAGCGGTGGGGGAGGCGGCGCTCGAGGAAGTCCAGAGATTGCACGCAGCTCTGAGTGTGTTCCAGCCGGAGAGCATGCTGTCGTTCATCAACCGGACGGCTTGTGATCGTGCGGTGCGGCTCGACGAGGACATGTGGAATCTGATGAACCTGTGCGATCGTGTGCATCGTGATTCGGAGGGGGCGTTCGATCCGACTGTTGGCGTGGTGATGCGGCGACTGGGTCTGCATCCGGGCGATGGCGAGGATGGCCCAATCGGATGGGCGGATCTCGTGGAATTGGATGAACGAGAGCGCACGATCCGGCTGACGCATCGCGGAGTGCGGATCGATCTGGGGGCGATCGCGAAGGGCTTTGCGCTGGATTGCAGCGCTGGTGTTCTGCGCGAGCATGGCGTGGAAGCCGCGCTCCTGCACGGCGGGACGAGCAGCGTCATCGCGATCGGTGCGCCCCCGGATCGCGAGGGCTGGACGGTCAGTATCCATTCGGCGGGGGAGGCGATCGAAGTCGATCTCGCGGATCGGGCTCTGGGGGTGTCGGCACCGCGTGGGCGTATCGTGGCGTGTGAGGGCGGCTCGGTGTCGCATGTGATCGACCCGCGATCGGAGCACTCGGCAGAGCAGGTTGATACCGCGGCGGTGGTCGGGTCTTCGGCGGGTGTCGCGGACGCGTGGGCGACAGCGCTGGTGGTGCTCGGCGGGCGTCCGGCATCGATGTGCGACGAACTCGAATCGATGATACATGGGCAGGACGGCTGGGTGTGTTCGCAGCGGACTTGCCCTCAGGAGGTTTCATGAGCCATACGACGCGGAGAGAGTTCATCGTTCAGACCGCGGGTGCGCTTGGCGCGGTTGCGTTCATGCCGAGTCTGATCGCGAAGGGGGCGCAGATCGACGGTCGGCTCGATGTCGCGGTGATCGGTGCGGGGCGTCAGGGGCGCTCAATTCTGGGCGAGTTGCAGAAGTTCGCGGGTGTTCGGGTTGTCGGCATCTGCGACAACAATCCGGGACGGCTCAACTCGGGGCTTCGTCGCGTCCAGGGCGCTGAAGGGTTCGCGGATCATCGTGCGATGCTCGACAAGCTCAGCGGTTGCAAGGCGATCGTGATCGCGACGCCGACGCACCTGCACCGGGAGATCGCGATCGATTGTCTGGGTGCGGGTCGGCATGTGTACTGCGAGGCGCCCCTCGCGCACACCGTCGAGGACTGCCGTGCGATCGTCATTGCCGCAAGGCGGGCTTCCGGGTTGGTGTTTCAATCCGGGCTGGAGGGTAGATCGAATCCGATTTATCAGCTTGCGAGGACATTCTTCCGCTCGGACGCGGTGCGCGAACCGGTGTCGCTGGAGGCGCAGGACTATCGAAAGACCTCGTGGCGTTTTCCATCACCCGATCCGCGGTTTGATCGGGAGATCAATTGGCGGCTTGATCCCGAGGTATCGCTGGGGCTTGCGGGTGAGATGGGCGTGCATCAGTTCGATGTGATGATGTGGTATCTGGATGCCATCCCGGAGTCGGTGATCGGGGCGGGGTCCATTCGTGTCTACGACGATGGTAGAGCGGTGGCTGACACCATCGACTGTGCTCTGCGGTTTCCGCGCGGACTTGGGATGAGGTACGGTGCATCACTCGGGAACTCGCACGGGGGGAGATATGAACTGTTGCGCGGCACCAACGCGGCGATCAAACTCGCGTGGACGGCGGGTTGGATGTTCAAGGAGGCGGATGCGCCGACACAGGGCTGGGAGGTGTACGCGAACCGGCAGCAGTTTCACAACGAGGAAGGCATTACGCTGATCGCGGATGCGACGCAGTTGGCTTCGCAAGGGAAGCTGCAGGAAGGGGTTGGTCTGCCCAACCCTCCGCTCTACTACGCATTGGGAGATTTCATCGCGAGCGTCGCGGAGGGGAAGCCGGCGATCTGTGATGCGGAGGCGGGAGCGCGGGCAACGATCGTGGCGATCCACGCCGCGAAGAGTGTGACCGGGGAAGATATCGTTCGGATTGACCCCTCGCTGTTCCAGTTCTGATTTGATGAAGACGGGATCATCGCTTGGCAACGCTTCGATTGAGGAATTTGGGCATCGGTTTTCGGATGGGCCTGACCGGGCTCTTGATCACGATGCTGATCGGTTACGCGGCATCGGGACTGCATCTCTACTGGCACTACGAGCCGCGCGATGGGCGCCCCGGGCTGTCGATCAACGACATCAGGAGTGCGTATCGAGGGATTGATTCGCCGTCGATTCTTGCGGAGTCACTGCGTGGGGGACATCCGGAGACGCTGAGCGATGTGGATCGGCAGGCGCTGTTGGACTGGCTCGCATCGGGGCGGGTGAGTGAGAACTACGATAGTCTCGATCTTGGCGACGATGCTCCGGCGGAGATCATCGCGATGTCGTGTCTCTCCTGTCACTCGCGGAGTGCGCCCGCATCCGAGCGTGACGCGGGCGCGATGCCGCTCGAGTATTGGAACGATGTCAGTAAGATCGCGTTCGCGGTGAAGATCGAGCCCGTGCCGCTGAGAATTGTGGCGATCTCCACGCATACGCACGCATTAGCGATGGCGCCGCTCACACTCGTGATCGGTGTGATGGCGTTTGCCACGATCTTCCCGCGTCGCTTTGTTGCGGGAGTCTTCGCGGTTGCTGGATTGGCGTTGGCTGCCGACATCTCTTCGTGGTGGCTCGCTCGTCTTGGGGATATCTGGGTGTATGTGATCGTGATCGGCGGAATGCTGTATTTCATTGCCTCGGTGCTGATGATTCTGATGTCGTTGGTGGAACTCTGGCGTCCGTTCGGCCCGAGGAATTCGCCGAGGGAGGCCATCTCATCATGATGGACTCTGGGGTTCTTCTGGATCGGCGACGAGTGCTGGCGGGCGTCGGCATGCTGATGCTTGCCGGGCCGAGTTTCATCGAGCGGGTGCTTGCGCGCCATGTCATTGCTCAGGAGCGCGAGCCGCTGTTTCGGATTTCTCTCGCTCAGTGGTCGTTGCACCGGACCTTGCGGGCGGGGGATCTCGAGCATCTGGATTTTCCAAGGTCTTCCCGCGAGGATTTCGGCATCGAAGCGGTCGAGTATGTCAATACTTTCTTTGCGCGTGGGGCCGATGACGCCTACATCGCGGAGCTTCGCAAGCGATGTGACGACATGGGTGTGCGTTCGCTGCTCATTATGTGCGATTCGGAGGGGGCGCTGGGTGATCCGGATGAAGAGAAGCGCAGCGAGGCGGTTTCAAATCATCACAAGTGGGTTGAGGCGGCGGCGGCACTCGGGTGCCATTCCATTCGCGTGAATGCGCAGAGTCGGGGAGACTTCGAGGAGCAGCAGAAGCTGACGGCGGACGGGCTGCGACGGTTGTGCGAGTTCGCGGATCCTCACGAGATCAATGTGATCGTCGAGAACCACTGGGGGCTGTCGTCAAACGCGGCATGGGTTGTCGGGGTCATGGAATTGGTCGATCATCCTCGCTGCGGCACACTCCCGGACTTCGGAAACTTTGATCCGAAGGTCTATGACCGCTACCAGGGCGTGCAGGAAATGATGGCGTGGGCGAAGGGTGTCAGCGCGAAGAGCTACGATTTTGACGAAACAAGCGGTGAAGAGACAGAGATCGACTATCGGCGTATGTTGAAAATCGTGTTGCTGAGCGGGTATCGTGGCTTCATCGGAATCGAGTATGAGGGTCGGCGTCTCAGCGAGCGGGACGGCATCCTCGCCACGAAGTCGCTGTTGGAGCGTCTGCGTGAGGAATTCTCGCGAGATGAGGAGATGCGATGATTCGAGCGTGCAAAGTTATTTTCTTGATCGCCTGCTTTGCGAGCAGCTCGTGTGCTGTGGGGCCGAACGCGGAGCGCGCGGAGGGCGCCGTGAAGCACAATGTGCTGAGCGATGCCGAGCGGGAATCCGGCTGGCGGTTGCTTTTCGATGGTGAATCGCTAGAGCACTTCCGCGGCTATCGCAAAGCGGAGATGCCCGAGATTGGCTGGCGTGTGAAGGACGGGACACTGTGGCGCCCTCCGGGGCAGGGCGGCGGTGATATCGTCACGCGCGAACAGTTCCGGGATTTCGAGTTCGTCTGCGACTGGAAGGTCTCGCCACGCGGGAACAGCGGCATCATCTATCGCTGCACCGAGGATCACGCGTATAGCTGGGAGACGGGGCTTGAGATGCAGATCCTTGATGATGCGGGGCACGGCGACGGCTTGAATCCCAAGACCCGTGCGGGCTCGCTCTACGACCTCTTTCCGGCGCCCGAAGGCGTCGTGAGGCCAGCAGGGGAGTGGAACACGGCGCGTATCGTCGCGCGTGGTACACGGGTTCAACACTGGCTGAACGGCGAGAAGATCGTTGATGTCGACATCCTCAGCCCCGAGTTCAAGGCGGCGTGGAAGGACAGCAAGTGGCCGAATATGCCCAACTTCGCAACGCGTCTTCGTGGTCACATCGCGCTTCAGGATCACGGCGATGAGGTGTGGTTCCGCAACATCAAGATCCGCGAGATCCAGTAGGCGGTTCCGCACAGCGTTGGTCAACCGATCCTGATCACCTCGGAGCGTTCCAGACTCATCCGTTCGGCATCGAGCACCTCTGACACCTCGACGGCGTGTTCCATCGTTGCTCGCAGGTCTTGCCTGCCTTCGGAGATCGCCTCGATGATGTGGCGTGCTTGGGCATCGTATCCACTTCCTGTGCCGACCTCGATCGCGCTTGAGCCCGAGTCGGTGTGCAGGACAAGCGTCGGTGTTCGGGATATGTCGAACTCGGCCGTTCCCCGCTCGAAACAGACCATGAAGCGCATGCGGAAGCCCGATCTCGGGTGAAGACTCCATCCGCCTTCGGCGGTGAGATGCATGCCGGGATGTGCTTCATACCTGTACAGCGTCGTGACATGAGCGAGCGAACCCGCACTGGCCACCGAGTCGGGGCGTCCGAAGCACCAGCAGATGAAGTCTGTGTCATGGATGTGGAGATCGACGAGGGCGCCTCCGCTGCGGGAGTGATCCGCGTAGAAGGAGGATGCCCACGCCGGGGGGCTTCCGAGCCGCTGGAAACAGGCGCTTTGCACTCGGCCGAGCGAGCGATCGTGGATCCGGTCGCGCAGCCAATCCCAGCCGGGCCAGAATCGCATGCACATCGCCGGCATGCAGAGCGTGCGTGCATCCGCTGCGGCGATTGCGAGTCTGCGGACATCCCGTGTGTGCACGGCGACGGGTTTCTCCACCAGTACATGCTTGCCGGCTTCGAGTGCTTGGATCGCAAGATCGGTGTGCGAGTCTGTGTAGGTGCAGATGCTGACAAGGTCGATTGCCGGGTCCGCGAGCATCTCGAGAACAGTCTCATGGAAGCGCACCCGTGCCTTCTCGTCCTTTGAGAGCAAGTCGGCCGAATCGGAGCCCGCTTCCCACCGAGAGCGGTCAGTGTCACAAACAGCTTTCAATCGGCAGTTCAGACCGCTTGCTTGCGCTGCCTGATACGCACGGATGTGGTGCCATCCGATGAATCCGAGCCCGATCACGCCGATGCCGATCATCGTGGCGGCTCCCCGGTCTGGGTGATTCGACGGATGAGATCGGATGCCGCGCGAACATCCTCGATGCGCTCCAGGCCCGCCTCTCGCTCGATCATCAGGTCACACTCCGGGACCCGCGCATCCAGCACCCGGAAAAACTCCATCCAGTCGACCTCGCCTTCACCAGCGCGGACTTCCTGTCCCCACTCTCCGGAGACTCGGCTGGTGAGGGCATCCTTGATATGCACCTGACGAACCCACGGCCATAGTCGCTCAATCGAATCGATGGGGTCACCACTCCCATAGAG
>REDD01000196.1 GCA_007693725.1 Phycisphaeraceae bacterium | reverse complement strand
CGGGGGTTCCGGCCCCCGGCTCCGCGTCGGGGCACTCCACCGGCTTCGGATTCGTCCACAACTTGAACGCGTGATCTACACGCCGATTCACATTGTGCACGATCTCGTACGGCGTGAACTCCGGATAGCCGCGATTCGCATACCGGAACCGTGCAGGATCGATGTTGATCCCGTCGCACTCGTCCTCTGCCCGGAAGAGCCAGTAGCCGCGTGCGCTGCTCGAAGTGCTCCCGTAGAAGCCGACCTGGATCCAGTAGTTCCGCCCACCCTGCAAGTCGGGGAGGTTGCTGTTGCTCGCCCATGTCACCCGGTAGACCGGCAGCCCACGGTGCGTAGGCACGCCATCGAGTGCGGTCACATTCCGGATTTCCTGCGGCGGACCGAGGGGCATCGGATCGCCGACCGGGTTCTGGCACTCGCCCTCCAGCAAGGCGGCCCGTATCAACGGCACGCAATTCGAAGCCACCCACACCTGAAGCTTGCAGATCTCGAGATCGCCTCCGGGGGGCACCTGAAAATCATCCGCAGCGCCGTAGAAAAACAGCGGGCCGTACCCGGCGATGTTCGGCGGCCCATGCATCGCGGGCCCCATCTCCGTCGCGAAGTTGCTGTTGTCCTTCAGAACCTTGCACTCCTGCCCGTCGATCTCGAAGCAGAAGTCCGTGCAGTAGTTCCCGCAGGTGAGGCAGGGGGCATCGATGTCGTTCCAATCCCCGAAAATATCGAGGTACTGCCCCTTACGACCCTGTATTTTCCCGTTATTCGCCGATACCCAGTAGTACTCGCCGAGCCCCTCGCCGAAGGGCGAGAGCCAGAGCCGCCGGTACCCGTTCGCGAAGCCGTCGACCAGGAAGGTCACTTCGTAGAAGAACAACCCCTCGAAGTCGCCCGTGCCCACACCCGTCAGTTCCAACTCAAACTCGTAGAATGCAGATCCGTCGAAGGGCGACCCCGGAATCTCGCCCGTGAGATCCAGCGGTTCACCCGGTCGGCCATTGCAGTCCGTAAAGAAATCAAGCCCGAACTGCGGCGTTTCCGCCGTGGTCGCCATCTTCACCGTCACCGTGTGGATGTGGTACCAGCATCCCTCGCGGAGCACGAAGTCGTCCGCGGTCCGCACATCGTACTGAAGCTCGGGAATGTCGATGCTGTGCGACACATGCAGCAACTGGTAGTCGCACTCGCCGTTGTCCCACCACCGCACCGTCCGATCCTTCGTCGGATCGGTCGGATCGGCAACGCGTCCTTCCAGGACGGGCATCACCCCGCCACCCATCAGGAACAGACGAACGCCGCCCGGTAGTGTGCTCGGGCGTCCGTTCTCGCTTTGAGCGCCTTGGCCAAGGTGATCAGCGCTGAACCCCGTCGTGCACGACAGCGCGATCATCGTCGCTGCGGCGAACACGGACGAAACCCGATGCAAAGCGCACATAAAAGTACCCTTCACGACACTGCGCCTACCATGCCGCACACACGCACAACGCGAGTGCAGCGCTCGGAACCACATTACCCGAGATCTGCCCAGGGCAAATCCCGAATCCAGTCTTCCGATATCCAAAATACTTACCCAGTTTCACGCGCGCTGCAAGCAACGCCCCCCTGAATCAGTCATCTATAGTGACTTCCGGAAAAAACACCGGGCGAATGCGCTTAGGGAAAAACACCGGGACGCCCGCGATCGCCCCGAACTACAACGGCTCGCGTGCGATCGTCGCCATCGCCTCGCGGCAGAGCATCTCGAAACTCCCCAGCAATTCCGGGCCGTCTTCCGGCACCTCGCCCTCCGGACGCAGGAGCACATACCGCCCGTCCGGTTGCAGTTTCCACGACCGGCGTCGATCCCGCAGGTTCACATCGATGATGTGGCGCAGTTGCTTCTTCGCCTCACGATCGGTGACGGGCACCGCCACCTCGACGCGGTCGTTCAGGTTCCGGCTCATCCAGTCCGCCGAGCCGATCAGCCAGTCGCCATCCGCCGGATCCTCGGCCCCGTTCGCGAAGTGGTAGACCCGCGAGTGCTCCAGGAATCGCCCCACGATCGACAGCACCGTGATGTTTTCCGATACCCCCGGCACCCCCGGACGCAGGCAGCAGAATCCGCGGACGATCAGAATGATCTTCACGCCCGCCTGCGACGCCTCCTCCAGCTTCGCGATCATCTGCGGGTCTTCCAGCGCGTTCATCTTCGCCATGATCCGCGCCGGCCGACCCGCCCGGGCGTGCTCGCATTCCCGCTCGATCAGGGCCTCGTAGCCGCTCCGCATCCCCGTCGGGGCCACCAGCAGGCGGTGGTACTCGCGCTTCAGCGACCGGCCCGTCAGCAGATTGAAGATGTTGACCACATCCTCGGTGATCTCCGGGTCGCAGGTCAGGAGCCCGCAGTCCGTGTAGAGCTGCGCGGTCCCCGGGTGATAGTTCCCCGTGCCGAGGTGGGCATACCGGCGCAGTCCGCCGCTCTCCCGACGCACCACCAGCGAGCACTTGCAGTGGGTTTTCAGCCCCACCACGCCGTACGCGACATGCACGCCGTGATTCTCCAACTGGCGCGCGAGGTGAACATTTTTGTCCTCGTCGAACCGCGCCCGCAGCTCTACAAGACACGCCACCGCTTTCCCAGACTCCGCCGCATGAATCAGCGAATCGATGAACGGCGAGTCGCGCGAGGTCCGGTACAGCGTCTGCTTGATCGCGAGCACATTCGGATCCACCGCCGCCTCCGCGATGAACCGCTCCACCGTCCCCTGAAACGAGTCGTACGGATGATGCACGAAGATGTCCCGCTCGCGGATCTCCGAGAACAGATCCACATTCTCCTCGCGCAAGCGACGCGGAATCACCGGACGCCACCGCGGCTGCTTCAGCGCAGGACGATCCAGCTCCAGCAACTCCAGCAGATCCGAATACTCCAGCAATCCGCGACGCGAGTACACATCCTCCGGACCCAGCTCCAGCTCATCCATCAGCAACTCGACCATCGCACGCGACGGCGCCGGACCCGTCTCGATCCGCACCGGCGCGGCGAACCGACGCTGACGCAGCTCCTCCTCCACATGCTCGAGCAGGTTCTCCACCTCATCCGTATCCGCCTCCACGCCCGCCGAACGCGTTACGCGGAACGCCATCACCTCCGCGACCTCCAGACCCGGGAACACATCATCCAGGTTGTGGAGCATCACCTGTTCCTGCGTCACGAAGCGGATGTTCGAAGGATCGGGCACCGTCCCGATCGCCCCTTGCTCCGGCACCGCGATCAGGCGCGGAATCGGGTCCGGAATCTTCAGCCGCGCGAACGACTTGCCCTCTTTCCCCTCCTGCTGCAACAACACACCGAGGTTCTCAGACAGATTCGAGATGAACGGGAAACGATGCCCCGGGTCCACGCTCAGCGGCGTCAGAATCGGAAACACCTGCTCCGCGAACCACGCATCCACCCGGCGCTGATCCTCACCGGGAAGATCCCGGTACGAAACGATCCGAATCCCCTCCGCGGCGAGCGCCGGCAGAATCTCGTGCTCGTAGCAGTCCGCCAGCCGGTCCTGGAGGTGCAGCACAGCGGCACGCGCCAGCTCCGCCTGCTGACGCGTCGTCAGGTCGTCCGCGCTCGCGTGCTCCACCCCCGACCGCAGCCGACGACGAAGCAGCGCGAACCGCTTCATGAAAAACTCGTCCAGATTCGAGCTGAAGATCGTCAGGAACCGCGCCCGCTCCAGCAGCGGCACGCCCGGATCGCGCGCCATCGCAAGCACACGCTCGTTGAACGACAGCCACGACGCATCCCGCCCGATGTGGCGCGGCGGGTGATCCGCCCACGACGACAACACCGGCAGCCACTCCACCGCCTTCCCGATCGACGCCACCACCGCCTCGAGCGCCTCACGCCCCGCCACCGACACCGGAATGGCATCATCTCTCGTGTGCATGGCTCGCATCCGCCCCCGGCAATCCATCTCATCGGCACAAAGTATGTTAGCGATCAGACTCTCCCCCGCCTTGACCAGCCCGGAACGCCAGTGACGGGGCCTGTGACCACGCATCACCCCTCACCCTCCCCACCTGCATTCACGTCCACTACGAGCGTGGAGCGTCAGCGACATGGTCTGTCTTCCTGTCCCCCTGCCTTCTCCTGGTGCCTTCTTCCGCGAGTGTGGAGCGCCTCCGGGGTTCCGGGGGAGCGACATGGTCCCCGTCGTTACCAGCCCGGAGGGGTCGCCGACGGGCATTTCCTTGCTGGCAATGAGCTAGAACGCGAACACAAACGGCGGGCTCTCAGCAACGAGACGATTTACGACAGCCCCGAGCCAAGGCCACAACAGCCCGAGACATCCGACTCCAAGCCCAACCGCTCCGGCCCATCGCATCAAACCATCCTTGCCGGCGTGCGGATTCCGCCTGTCAGCGCCGATGCTGCAGAGGATCATGCTCAGTCCTACGATGCAGAAAAAGCCGCCGATCCTTGTCAAGCTGTACCCACTCGGACCGATCAATGCTGCGAAGTAATCATGCGACTCCATGGAGGCGATCCGATTGGTGTACACGATCCAAGACTTGAACACCAGATCAGCAATTGGTGAGATGGCGACAGTAGCAAGGGAAGTGCAAATAAGGGCATGCCTCCAGGAGAGCTCGCGTTTTCGGAATCGAACGACAAGCCACAACATGGTGCCAAGTAGGAACGATCCGACCAACAGACGCAGCGGGACAAGCGTCCAGACGATGCCTACCGCACGCATGGCGACGATCTTCGGAACCGTCCACCGGTTCGATGCCAGAACTTCACATTGCAGCTCCAGTTCGTGCAATGGGATCCACCCCGACTCGGCGACGGGTGTCCCGAACCACCACCAGTTCGGCCCGACAAGATGACCAGAAACAAGATCGCCGGTTGCAATTTGAGCAAGGTCTTTCGTAAAGCGGCGAGGAGCACCCGCAGAAACTCCATGCGACGGGTTGTCCCGAGAGAAGAATTGTGCTTGGGCCCGCGAAATCGCAGTTATTTTGTCCAGAACGGATTGGGGGGTGTGTGCATCAAGTGGCTCACTCACATCTATACCGCTACCCGGCGGCAACAAACGGCTGGCGAATCCTCCAAGAAATATGGCGACATGATCGCCGGGCAAGTGCCATGCTGAAACTCGGAGAATAGGGGCGGCAACGGCACAGCAGACGAGCCAGAGAAGAAGTACAAGAAGCGGAGACCGCGCCTGTCGCGGTCTCCGCTTCTCGAAGTCATCATGCGCGTGCTCAGAGAAAGCCATGGTGTGGTACTCTACGACAACCGTAAGACAACCGACTCAACAATCAACAGATTGCCACGGGGGATCGCCTGGGTGCCACTGTCCATCATTATCCGGCTCGGGTGGACAATCGTCACAGCCTATCACCAAAGTGGTGGCGTACATGCGGCCCTCGGCACCTTCCTCGTCATCAGGACAACCTCGACAAAGCCAAACGGTTCTGCCCGAGTACGATAGATCCGCAGTTGCAGGTCTTCTGTATTCACAGCGTCTCACTTGGCCGATGCAATCTGAACCGACCAATTGCCATGCCCCTGTTGTTTGAACATTGTCGACGCTCCGAGTACATCCTTCACAGGGCTAGTTTGTGGGATCATCCGGACCAAATAGATACTCGATTTCATCATTTAATTGATCGAGCATGAAGAGATAGCCGTTGGTTGGATCCACGACGCCGGGTGTCACTGGTGGCCTGCCCACCAGTACTCTCAATGAACTCGGAACAAACTTCCGGGGGGACAGGGCCCGCGATCCTCTCGGTATTGCGCGTGTCTGGCATCCGCCGCAGGCGGACCCGCAAACTCCGTCATCGCCCCAACGAGATGACGGGCTCGAAGCCGTCCGCAACGGCACCGAGAAAGACTTCAAGGTCGACCTCCGCTGACCGTCTCGCCCCGCACGGTGCCCCCACCCCACCTCACGCCCCGCCCTCCGAACACTTCCCCTACGCCCCAAAGCGCAGTACCTTACATCCATGGCATCCTCACGCGCGCTCGCTCGCTTGGTGAGTGTCACCGCCTCGATCTCCTCGGGCGCGGTCAGGACCCTTCTCGGCCAGACCGAGACCACACGCTCCGGCCTCAGCATCATCGGCCCCATCTTCGAGCTGCTCGCACGCACCATCACGCCGCATTCCAGCCCCGACCCGAAGAGCATCGATCAGATCGCCGCCATGCTCTACCGCCTCACGCTCCGCTACGGCACGGTGCAGCGCGCCCTCGACGCCCTCGCCTCCAGCCGTCGCCGGCATCCTCTCATCGCCGCGGACAAGGCGAATTCGTGGTCGCAGGCGATGGCCGTCACCGCCAACGCCGCGCCGCTGATTCTGCAGCGACATTCATGGCTGTTGCATGAAATCGAGAAATGGATGACCGACCAGGGCCCGCTGCTGGAGAAGCGTCTCGACGAGTACAGCGCGTGGCTCGAAGGCCCGCTCCCCGGCTCGGATGCGGAGGAGTTCCCGATCTTCGCCGCGGCCGCGGCGGCTTCCGGGGGTGGTGGTGTTTCCGGGGGCGGGGGTGCGGCTCCTCGACAACACACCGCGCCGACGCCGAACGGCGCGCAGTCTGCGCCGTCGCCGCCATCACCGCCGGAGCAGGTGTCCGTCCGCGTCGAGTCGCCCGGTTCTGATGGGCTCCGTCCTCTCCCCAAATCCGGGGAACACGAGGAGGAGATCGCGCTCCTCCGCGCGATGCTCGTCGAGACCAAGCGTCCCTTCGGCAACCCGCGCGACTACCGTCCGACCCCCCAGCAGCGGGGGGCCATCGAGGCGTTGCGCAGCGCGCCCCATGTTCTGGGGAGAGTGCTCGCGGCGATCGCGGACGGACGCGTCGAGGAGGCGGATGAACTGCTGCTGCGCCTGGTCGGATCGGCGCCGAAGGTGTTGTTGCAGATGCTGCGCGCCGAGGCGCACTACGCGCGAGGCCGGTTCGAGCAGAGCGCATCCATGTTCCGAACGGTCTTCGAGATCGAGCAGAGCTACATCAATCAGGCGAATCTCGCGATGGCGCTGCTGCACCTCGATCCGACCCAGCACGAGGATGCACGCGAGGAGGGCGCAGCGCTGCTGGAAGACATTGCGCAGCGTGCGCAGGACGCCACGCCGGAGAAGGCGCGGGCCATGTTGACATTCGCCACCGCGCTGCTCGCACAGAGTCACGATGAACGCGGCGAGTACCACGCCCGCGCGATCGGTCTGCTGGATGATGCGGGCGCGGCGTTTGCCGCTCTGGGGGACACGGTGACGGAGGCGGAGGCGCACTACCACCTCGGCAACGCGTGGCTGGAGAGCCCGGGCATCCCGCCCTCGCGCCGATGCGAGAAGGCGATCGAGCACCTCGATCGTGCGCTGTCGCTGCTCAATCGCGACGAGACGCCCGAGCACTGGGCAAGCGTGCAGACCGCACTCGGGCGAGCATGGGAACACTGGCAGGCGAGGGACCGTCACGCCACGGTGCAGCGCGCGATCGAGTGCTACACCAGCGCGCTGACCGTGCGGAGCCGTGACAACGATCCGCTGCACTGGGCGCGGTTGCAGAACAACCTCGGCAACGCGTGGATCCACTACCCAGTCGGAGATCATGCGCAGAACATCGAGCGGGCCATCGCGTGCCACCAGGCGGCGCTCGAGGTCTGGTCGGACACGCACCGACGCGCGGAGTGGGCGGCGACGCAGAACAATCTCGGCAACGCGTACGCGCTCATGCCCGCCGAGGGGGAGGAGCGCGACCGCAACCTGCGCCGGGCGATCGCGTGCTACAAGTCGGCGCTGGAGGTGCGGACGCGGGGCGCTTCGCCGCACGAGTGGGCCTCGACGCAGAACAACCTCGGCAGCGCCCTGCTGACGCTCGGCGCGGGACGCGATGCCGGCGTGGTGCGCGAGGCGATCGAGTGTTTCCGCCATGCGCTGGAGGTCCGCACGCGCGCGCAGTATCCCGATGAGTGGGCCAAGACGCAGGCGAACCTCGGGCACGCGTGGCTGCGCATGCCCGGCGATCGGCGCGAGTCGCTCTCGGAAGCGGTGGCCTACTTCGAGTGCGCGCTCGAGGTGCTCACGCCCGACGACTACCCCGCCCAGCACCGCCATGTCGCCACACGCCTGAAGGAGGCGAAGGGCCTGCTCGACGGCTTCGGCGGGTGAGCGGTTCCGAGATCGTGTGTCAGTCGTTGCGGTCAGTTGCAGTCGTTGCCGAAGTTGACGGCGACGATGTTGAAGTCAGCGAGGTTCACGAAGCCGTCGCCGTTGAGGTCGCCTTGGGCGAGTGTTGCGCCGGGGCCGGTACCGAAGTTCGCGGCAAGGATCGCAAAATCATCAAGGCCGACCGTGCCGCTGCCGTTGATGTCGCCGGGGCAGGGGGCTGGGCTGATGTCGGGGCAGCCCTGCCACTTGGCGATGAATGCTGACACCACACCCCCTGCGGTATTGAAGCCACCGCCCGCGTAGAGTGCTGGACCGCTCCCAGAGCCGTCGTCGTAAACGGTCAGTTCGGAAACATTGCCGTTTGTGCTGCTCACACCCGTACCGTTTGGCCCAGTCAGCGCCGACCATTCTGTACCATTCCAGCGGGCAATGTGGTTGACCTCTAGTCCATCGATTGTCCCAATGGTTCCCCCGGCGTAGAGGGCAGGACCATTTCCGCAACCAACATCAAGCGTTTTCAGCATTCGCACAGTGTTGCCGCTTGGTAATATTTGTATATTAAAAGGCATTAACGTCGAGCCATTCCAATAAGCGAAATTAGTGGCAGGTAGCCCTCCCGCGAAGCTAAAGCTTCCGCCCATGTAAAGATTCTGAGTCTGGTTTACGCCGTATCCAGCCAAGGCATAGACAGATATAGTACCCGGCGAAAATCCTTCTATCCCTACACTCTCCGGCCCATCGAGTGGGGACCATTCCGTACCGTTCCACTTCGCGATCCTGTTTGCGGTGACGCCGCCCGCAGAAATAAATCTGCCTCCAGCATAGAGGGCCACGCCAGTGCCATCGTCAAAGAACTCGATTGCTTCGACTTCATCACTGACCCCCACGGCGATCGGGCCCTCCAGTGTTGCCCACTCGGATCCATCCCATTTCGCGATGCGGTTCACAGTTACGCCGCCAGCAGTGGTGAACCGGCCACCCGCGTAAAGGATGGATCCGGAATCATCGTGGTAGACTTTCAAGACATTCACGCTGCCGCTCATGCCATTTGTACCGGTGGAACTGATCAGTGGCTCCCATTCCTCGCCGTTCCATCGTGCAATGCGGCTTGCGGGCAGTCCTCCGGCGTCTAGGAATTGACCCCCCGCATAGAGCGCAGGACCCGAACCCGAGCCGTCGTCATACACAGCGAGCGCATTGACACGGCTACCCATACCGACGCCACTTGGGCCCGCCAAAGGCCACCATTCCTTCCCATCCCATCGCGCGATAAAGTTGACTACTCTGTCACCTGCGTACCGAAAGCGACCGCCGGCATACAACTCTGGACCTCGGCCTGATTGGTCATCATAGATGACAAATGCCGAGACACTGTTGCTTAATCCTTGGTCGCTTGGAGCGATGACGCCCGACCAGTTTGTTCCGTTCCATCTTGCCATGCGGCCTGCGTGGATATCTCCAGCGGTCTGCATATCACCCCCGACATAGAGTGCTGTGCCATTCCCTGATTCGTCGCCAAACGCCGTCATCGTGAAGACCGGGAAGTCCACTCCAGCATCGCCTGGATCAGCGAGCGCGGACCACTCCGAACCATTCCACTTTGCGATTCTGTTCGCAGGCACTCCGCCGGCGGTGAAGAATTCACCCCCGGCGAAGAGCGAGGGGCCATCTCCGGAACCGTCGTCGAATACAGCCAGCGCACGCACTCTGCGTGAAAAACCACTCAGGCCCGTGGCGTCCGGACCCGTCAGCGCAGACCACTCACTGCCGTTCCAGCGAGCCAAGTAGTTGACCAATAGTCCGTCTCGCGTTGCCCCGAAGTTGCCTCCGACATACAGCGCAGGATGACTGTCCGTCGGTCCGGTGTAGACTTGTAATGCGTCGACAATGCCGTTCAGGCCGACTGAATCCGGAGAAGGTTCTTCTTCCGCATCCGGATCGGCCACGGGTGACCACTCGCTGCCGTTCCACTTCGCAATGTTGTTGACAACAACGCCTGCCATGGTCGGAAATCGTCCGGCCGCGTAGAGCGCCGAACCCCGCCCGTCATCGTATACGGCCAATGCATTCACATAGTGCGTGGTGCTTCCTGTTCCTGTGCCTTGCGGCGTCGTGAATCCAAACCACTCTGCGCCATCCCACTTCGCGATGCAGTTGACATCCTTGCCGCCGGCACGAAGGAATCGTCCGCCCACATAAAGCGCCTGGCCCGTACCGTCATCAAAGCTGGCGAGTGCATCGACGCGAACTGGACCGCTCCCCGCTGCGACTCCGGTCCCTTGGCTTCCAGTAAGAGGATGCCAGTCGCTTCCGTCCCACTTGGCAACTCTTTCGACGGAGACACCGCCGGCGATCCTGAACGAGCCTCCTGCGTACAGTGCCGGTCCTCCGCCGTCATCATGGATGGCAAGCACATAAACATCACCGTTCACGCCCACTATGCCGCTGGACGAAATCAATGGGGACCATGATGTGCCATCCCAGCGGGCAATCCTGCCGATATCTGTATGGCAACTGACTTCAGAAAAGCTGCCGCCAGCATAAAGTGCTGGTCCAGTTCCGTCGTCCCACACAATGGTTGCGTAGACGGTCCCGTTGAATCCGGGTCGACAGAATGTATCACTCACCCACTTCGGCTCGCACTCGCCCGATCGCACCTGGAGCACGCCCGCATCGAGGAATGGATCGTCGTGCTGGATGGATGCGGTGTGTGTGGTGATGCGTTGGCCGGTGCGTTCGTCGGGGAGTGATGCAACAATAGAGATGGAGTTGGCGTCGAGCGGGATGTGGGTGTCGATGATGTAGCGGCCCAGTTCGTCGGTGACTGCCTCGCCGGCGTGCGCAAGGACCGTGACGGTCACACCGGGGGCGGGGTTGCCGTGCTCGTCGACGATCTCGCCCGCGACGGCGAAGGGGCGGAGCGATGCGGCGTCGAT
>REDD01000079.1 GCA_007693725.1 Phycisphaeraceae bacterium | reverse complement strand
GAACCTACGACCTTCTCGTCCCGAACGAGACGCGCTACCAAGCTGCGCTACACCCCGAGGTGTGGGTGAAGGGTACTCCGCCCGGGGTGGGGGAGCAAACCGTCCGGGCTTTGATTGGCTTTGGGTGCGGGAACGGTGTGGGCTGGGGGATCTCGCGGATCAATTCAGGAGGGGAAGCGGGGGTGGGGTGTGGTCGAGGGCGAGGTCGACGGCGGCGCGGGCGGTGCGGACGCCGAGGGACATGCCGTGGCCCGTGAAGCCGGCGCAGACGACGGCGTTGGGGTTTTCGGGGAGCGGTTCGACGATGGGGATGCCGTCGGCGGTGAAGGCCATGGGTCCGGACCAGCGGGCCTTGACGGGGAAGCGGTGGGCGAGGAGTTCGGCGGCGAAGTCTTCGAGGGATTGCTGGAGCGCGGGGGTGGTGGCGTCGGCGAGGGTGCGTTCCTCGGTCTCGAAGTGTCTGCGGCAGCCGCCGACGATGATGGTGTCGGGGTCGGGTCGACGGAGGTATTCGCCGCCGCGGTTGAGGTAGTAGGCGAAGGAGAGTGCGGGTGCGTCGGGGTGGTCTTCGGGTGCGTGGAGGGCGAGCATCTGGCCCCGGTTGGGGACGATGCGGTGGGCGTAGTCGGGGAGGAGTTGGGCGGTCCAGGCGTTGGTGCAGAGGAGGAGGCGCTGGGCGCGGATGCGGGCGCGTGAGGTGTGGATGAGGATGTGGTCGGCGCGGTCGAGGTCGATGGCGAAGGCGTCGGTGTGGGTGAGGATGGGCTGGGTCAGGCGTGCGGCGAGGGTGTCGATGAGCTGGCGGGGATTGATGGTGGCATCGTCGGGGTTGATGAGGGCGAGGCGGGCGTCGGGGTGACGCCAGGGTGTGTCGGTGTGTGATTCGAGGAGATCGACGCGGAAGCCGTCTTCGCGCATGAGCTGAGCGGAACGGGTGAGTTCGGCGGCCTCATTGTCGGTGATGGCGAGGAGGCACGAGGGCGTGGCGCGGTAGGTGGAGAGTGCGGCGATGTCGTGTTCGCGGAGGATGGCGAGGTTTTCCTCGGTCCATGCCCAGAGGGCGCGTGTGCGTTCGCGTCCGAGCGTGTCGCAGGCGAAGGCGTAGTTGTCGGCAGCGCCGCGCATGAGGAAGCCGGCGTTGCGTGTGCTGGCGCCCGCGCCGGGGTGGAGGCGGTCGATGATGCGGTAGTCGACGGATCGGCGCTGGAGTTCGAGGGCGCATCCGATGCCGACGATGCCCGCGCCGATGACGAGTGTGTCGGTGCGGATGTCTTCGGGGCGTTCGAGCCGGTTCCAGAGGGAGACGGTCATGGGGAGAGCGTATCCGAGGATGGGGAAAAGAAAGACGCCGATGCGTCGTTGTGCGGCGCATCGGCGTCGGAGAGGAGAGGAGCGATGGGGAATCGCTGAGAGTCGGATCAGCCGAGGAGCTGGAGTGCCTGCTGCGGCTGGGTGTTCGCGAACTGGAGGGCCTGGAGCGAGGACTGAGCCAGGATCTGGGCCCGTGTGAGCTGTGAGGTCTCGTTGGCGAAGTCGGTGTCGCGGATGACGGACTCGGCGGAGGCGGTGTTCTCCAGCGAGATGCCGAGGGAGCGACTGGTCGCGCCGACGATGTTGGACTGGAAGGCGCCGAGTCGGCCTCGGAGGGTGGAGATGTCGCGGATGGCCCGTTCGACGACGGCTTGGGCGGCGTCGAGGTTGCCGTCGACGGCGTTGAGCGCCTTGCCGGAGGTGAAGTCGGAGAGGGTGTAGGTCGCGGAGACCTTGTTGCCGCTGGTGTCGTTGACAGTGACATCGGAGCGTCCGAGTTCGCGGACGGCGATGTTGCCGATGCCCATGGCGACGCGTCCGTTGATGTCGACGCGTGAGGCGAGCTGGAAGTCGGCGCCGCCGCCGGTGATCTTGAACGCCTCGACGAGTCCGAGTCGCGCGGCATTGGCATCTGAGGAGGTTGGGTCATAGGCGAGGTCGATCTGGACATCGAGGAAGTCGGTGTTGATGCGTGCGGTGGTGCCGCGTGTGGTGGCGACGATGCCGTTGATGACGGCCCGGACATCCTGGCCGCGGTCGGTGAGCTTGTTCTTGGCATCGCTGAAGGCGGTGACGGATGATGTGTCGGCGAGGTTGATGTTGTTGGTGGAGAGGTTGTAGATACCCGCGGAGTCGAAGATGTCACCGTCGTTGATGACGCGGAGGGAGACGAAGTGGTCCTTGCCCTGCTCTGTGGAGACGAGGCGGACGCCGGAGGTTCCCGAGACGGAGGCGATGACGCCGGTGACATTGGTGAAGGAGTTGATGGCGCTGACCATGTCGGCGACGGAGGTGCCGGAGGCGAAGGAGAGTTCGCGTGCGCCTTGGGCGCCTGCGATCTCGATCACGAACTGGCTGTCGGCGCCGTCCGCCGCGCCCGCACCGCCGAGGTTGATGTTGGCGGAGCCGAAGGAGAGGAGGAATCCGCCGACCTGTGCGGAGCCGGTGACGAGGACATTGACATCCTGCGTGCCGTTGAACTCGAGCTTCGCGCCGTTGACGCGGAACTGGTTGACGGATTCCGAGACATTGGAGGTTATGTAGTCGAGGTTTCCGTTGAGAAGCTTCGATCCCTGGAAGGAGGTCGCGGAGGCGACGCGGTCGATGGTCTGGAGGATCGAGTCGATCTGGAGTTGGTTTGCCTCGCGTTCCTCACGGGAGAGACCGGCGGTGTTCGCGGTCTCGGTGATGAGGCGCTGGAGCTCGATGACCAACTGCGAGACTTCTGAGAGTCCGCCTTCTGCGATGTTGACCACCTGATCTGCTCGCTCTGCGTTCGAGATGGCCTTGGAGAGTCCGGCCATTTCTGAGCGGAGATTCTGCGATGCGATGAGACCGGCGGGGTCGTCCTTGCCTCGGTTGATTCTCAGGCCCGTGGAGAGCCGCTCGAGCGATGTCTGCTGGGCCATGTTGTTGAGGCCGAGAACGCGCTGGGCGATCATCGAGGGGACATTGGTGTTAATCCGCGACATGAGATCCTCCGTGAGCCGCTGTCGTGCAACTGCTGGGCGTCATGCCCGGTGTTCTGTTGTGCGTCGTGCTCCGCACGCGCTCCTCTCATCCCGCCGATATGGCGGGGGCGGCCGATCGAACCTGCGGTCCGCAAATCTCGGCTGCCGGGCGAACAGATCGGCGGCATCGGGGGGCCAATAAAGCGCCAGACGGAAAAATCGTGCGAGAAGTTTCGATCGGCAGCGTTGAACGCCCGGAAATGGCGGTTTCCGGGGTCTGGGAGCGGGATCATTTCTGGACCTCAAGGCAATTTCACCCCCGGCGTGCGGGGTGGCTCGGATTTCTCCTCATGGATGCCGGCCGATGGCGGGGCCAGTGGGTCTGGGGGGCAATGAGCGGCACTGAGTCAAGCCGGGCGAGGCGTCGGACGGGCAAAGCAGGGGGGAATCGGGTCGGTCTGTGCGCTCTGTGCGCGTTGCAGCGGATGCGGGCGGCGTTATCGATCCTGCATGAGGCGTTGGCGCGTGTATCAACGGAGGCGGCATCCGATTGTGAGTCCTGGAGAGAGACCGTTTGGCTGGTTTCCGGCCCGTCGCCGGATGACCCGTGTAGAAAGAGCGCCGTGTCTCAGCAATTCATCCAACCTGTGACCGAGGTGATCGAGCATGTCTTCGATGTGCTGTTGGCGATGCCGGTCGAGGTCGGGGCGCGGACACTGGCGCTGGCCGGGGATCGGGATGCCGATCTGGTCGGGAGCGTGGTCCTGTCCGGAGCGATCACCGGGGTAATCGCAATTTGTCTGCCGATGAGCACCGCGCGCCGTCTGGTGGGATTGCTGAAAGGCCACGAGCTTGGGGAGGATGAGGAAGAGGCGCTGCGGGATGCGACGGGAGAGCTCGTCGAGATGCTGGCGGGGGGAATGAAGTCGCGGCTTTCGCCCACGGGGACAAAGATGTCCTGCGCGGAGGTGGTCGGTGGGGGGGATCGGATCATTCAAGACGATGGGCAGAGCCGTCTGGTGCTGCCCTGCATGTGCGAGTGCGGCGCGTTTTCCGTGGAGATCTCTTGTCGGCTCCATGCTGAGCCGAGGGCCGGTGCGATGTCCGGGAGTGGTTCGGGCGCATGATCTGAGCCCGGAGCGCGATTTGTACCAAGGAGTACACGATGAAAGTTCTGATCGTGGATGATTCCAGCACGACACGAGAGATGGAGCGGGGAATCCTCGCGCAGTTGGGGTGCAGTCAGGATGAGATTCTGGATGCCGCTTCCGGCGAGGAGGGGCTGAACAAGGTCACCTCATTCGATCCGGATCTCGTGCTCGTGGATGGCAAGATGCGGGACATGGACGGCGTGGCGTTCGTGCGAACGATCCGGGGGAACGGGTTCACGAAACCCATCATGATGGTTTCCAGCGAGTGCGAGCGCCAGCGCGTGCTCGATGCGGTGCAGGCCGGGGCGAGTGATTTCGTCGTGAAGCCGTTCACACCCGATCTGCTGTCGCAGCGGATCGAGGATCTCATGGGACGGCCCGAGCAGCAACCGCTCATCTGATCCGACTGGAGTTGCCATGGGCGTCTCGCAGGCGCCGATCCAGGTTGTTGTTTCACCCGACGGATTCTCGGCTGAGCTGTTGATCGCGCCCGAAGCGGACGGCGAAGCGGTCACTTTCGAGATCCTGATCGACTGTGTGGAGTCACAGGGGATCGAGATCGACGAGGGCGTGCGGAGCGCGGTCCGGCGCGCGATCGAGCAGCGGGTGCCCGGCGAGGCGTTGGCTGCGGTGGTTGCCGAGGGAACGCGTGTGCAGCATGGTGAGGATGGGCGCGTGGAGTGGGCGATCGATGGCGAACCGTTGGAGTCCACCGGCGGAGGCACGCCGGAGGGGGCATCGCGGAATCACTACGAGCGCAGCGCCTTCGTGATGGTGAAGGAAGGCCAGGTCCTCGGGCGGCTGCTGGAGCCGACGGAGCCGGTGGACGGGATCGATGTTCGCGGGCGCAAGGTGACGGCACGCCGGGGCAAGACAGCGCGGCTCGTCCTCGATGAATCAATCGAATGCAAGCCCGACGGCACGCTCGTGGCAAAGTGCGAGGGCGCGCTGAGTCGGCATGCCGAGAGCGCCGCGATCCGTGAACTGCTGGAGATTGATGGAGCTGTCGATTTCGCGACGGGAAATCTCGACTTCACGGGCGACATCGTCGTGCGGAAGGGGATCCGGGATTGCTTCCATGTGAAGACGGGCGGGGATCTGGAAGTGATGGGCTTGATCGAGGCGGCGGATCTCGAAGTGAAGGGGACGCTCTACGCCAAGGGCGGCATGGCCGGGCGCGAGCGGGGATCGATTCGTGTCGAGGGGGACATTCACGCGCGGTATCTGGACGGCGTGCGGCTCGAGTGCCGCGGCAATCTGAGCGTCGCGCGGGAGATCAACAACTGCATCTCGATCGTGCACGGCTCGTTGATCTCGCCCGGGGGCACGATTATGGGGGGGCGCACGATCGTGACGGGGAAGATCCACATCGGGACGATCGGGAGCGAGGGCCACATCGCGACGCCGATCGTGCTGGGAACGGTGCCGTTGCTGGACCCGAAGCTGGACCAGTTTCAGCGGTTGCTTCGGGAACTCGAATCACGGTGCGAGTCGCTCGCGGATGAGATTCGGGCGTTGGGGACGAGCAAGCAGGTCACGGATCGGATCGAGTCGATGTGCCGCGAGTTGGCAGCGCTTGAGGCGAGGCGAGAACAGTGCCGGAGCGTGTATACCCAGTTCCGGTCCCGGGTCGAGCGGATTCGCAAGGTCGAGGTCGAGATCATGCGCACGGCTCACGCCGGGGCACAGTTCATCGCCAACGGGCGTGTCTATGACCTCTCGGAGGATCTGGCTGGGCCGGTGACCATCGTCTGTGATCGCTCCGGGGCGTTGCACGCCAAGACGCTCTCGGGCCATCGGATGTCGCTCGCCACGATCGCGGCGGTCGAGGTCGCGCGACGCGCTGCGTAAAGGGCCGTCAATCGGCCATGCTTTGCGGTCAGACCGCATCACCGATATCGTCCCCGCGATGCTCATGCTCCAGGATGTGCGCAAGCGGTACGGCTCGCTCGTCGCGGTCGACGGGTTGAGTCTGACCATTGAGCGCGGCGAGATCATGGGCTTCCTCGGTCCGAACGGGGCGGGAAAGTCGACCTCCATCAACATGATCGTCGGCCTGATGCACCCGGACAGCGGCACGATCCGGATCGGTGATCAGGGACCGCCCTCGAACCCGGCAGCGCGCCGTCAAATCGGCGTCGCGCCGCAGTCGCTGGCGGTCTATTCGGAGATGAGCGCACGGGAGAACCTCGATTTCATCGGGCGGGTGTACGGGCTCGATCGGTCGAAGCGCCGGCGGCGTTGCGATGAACTGCTCGAACGCATTGGTTTGTCCGACCGGGCGGACGACCGGGTCCGCACCTTTTCAGGCGGGATGATGCGTCGGCTCAACCTTGCCATGGCGATCATGCATGCGCCGAAGCTGGTGCTGCTGGACGAGCCCACCGCCGGGGTCGATCCGCAGTCACGGCTGGCGATCTTCGATCTGGTCCGCCAACTCAACGACGAGGGCGCCACGGTTCTCTACACGACGCACTACATGGAAGAGGCCCAGCGGCTCTGCACCCGGGTGGCGATCATCGACCACGGCCGGATACTGGATCATGGCCCTGTGAACCACTTGATCGCCAAGCACGCCGCGGGCTCGATCATCCACATCGAGCACCCCGACGGGGAGCAACGCATCGAATCGGACGATCCGATGCGCGACCTTGCCGAAGCGATGGCCCGTCCGGGCGTGACGGGCGTGCGGATCGACCGCGGTGATCTCGAAACTGTTTTCCTCTCCCTCACGGGGCGGAGTTTGCGAGACTGATGCAGGCCATCTTTGCCATCGCGATGAAGGACATACGACTGCTCATGCGGGACAGGGTCGGGTTCTTCTTCATCACGATCTTCCCGGCGATCTTCGGGATCATGTTCGGGTACATCTTCCAGGGCTCGGCCTCGGGACCGTCCGAAGTCGCGATCGCGGTCTTCGATGCCGATCGGAGCGAGACATCCATCCGCTTCATCGACCGTCTCAACGCGCTGGAGCAGATCGCAGTTACCGCCCACGATTCGGAGGAGGCCGCGCTGGCGGCGGTCCGGGCCGGCAACATGCCCGCGGCGTTACTCATCGAACCCGGATTCGGCACGAGCATGGAGAACCCGTTCCGCGGCGAGAGCGCCGCCTTCCGCTGCGCGATCGATCCCTCGCGTGCCTTCGTCCGCGGCATCGTCGAGGGGCGCGTGCAGCAGCTCGCCTATCAGAGCATGATGGACAACTTCTCGGACACCGAGCAGTTGACCGCGATGATCGCCGACGGGCGTCGCGAGATCCGCAGCGCGAGGGACATCGACCCGGCGCGTCGTCTGTTGATGGAGACCTTCCTCACCGCCGCGCAGAACATGGTCAACGATGGCGGAACGCCCTTCGGCACGGGAACCGGCGGCGGCGCGGGCGGAGGCGCGGCGTTCCAGCCGGTCACGATGAGTTTCATCCCGCTCACACGCGAGGGGCCGCGCCTGACCTCATCCTTCCAGATCACGATGCCGCAGGCCTTCATCTGGGCGCTGCTGGGGTGTGTCGCAGGGTTCGGCATGTCATTGGTCAGCGAACGCACACGCGGCACGCTCACGCGTCTCGGCGCTGCACCGATCACGCGCTGGCACATCTTGTGCGCGAAGGCCCTCGCGTGCGCCATGGTGGCGCTCGGCGTGCAGGTCATGCTGCTGGTCATCTTCGTGGCGTTCTTCGGCGTGCATCCCGGGTCTTGGTTCAACATGGGAATCGCCATCGCGTGTTCGACGCTTGCCTTCGTGGGCATCGCCATGCTTCTGGCGGTGTTCTCACGGAGCGAGGCGGCCTCCGAGGGCGCTGGGCGGGCGGTGCTGCTGGTGCTCGCGCTGCTCGGCGGCGGGGGGCTGCCGCTGGCCTTCATGCCCTCGTGGATGCAGACGCTGGCATCCATCAGCCCGTTCAAGTGGTCGATTCTGGCGGTCGAGGGCGCGGTCTGGCGGGACTACACCCTCTCGCAGATGCTCCTCCCGGCGGGGGTGCTCACGCTGATCGGGATCGGCTGTCTCACGCTCGCATCGGTGCTCTTCGGGCGCGATCCGCGACTGGCCTGATCGATCCGGTTCGGGCTGCTAGGATCTCACCGGTTCCAAATTTTCAGTCGACACTTCCCAACCCACGGAGGACGCTGCATGTTCGTCCACGCTCGCAGATCGCTCGCGGCACTCGCCGCATGTGCCTTATTCACCGTCCCCAGCGCCGCGCTCGCTCAGGACGAGTCCGCTGCGGAGAAACTCAAGCCGGAGGATTTCGTGTTTGTCGAGATGAAGACCAACAAGGGGGACATCATCATCGAGGTGGACCAGGCGCGTGCGCCGATCTCCGCCGAGAACTTTCTCAAGTATGTGCGGGACGGTTTCTACGAAGGTCTCGTCTTCCACCGCGTCGTTCCCGGCTTCGTGATCCAGGGCGGCGGCTTCGATGAGAAACTCCAATTGCAGACGCCCCGTCCGCCGATCAAGAACGAGTGGACGAACGGGCTGACCAATGTGCGCGGCTCCGTCGCGATGGCCCGCACCAACGATCCCGACTCCGCGACCAGCCAGTTCTATGTCAACCTCCAGAGCAACGCCAATCTCGACCAGCCGATGGGTGGCGGCGCGGCGTACGCCGTCTTCGCGCATGTCGTCGAGGGGATGGATGTCGTTGACAAGATCGGCGCGGCGCCGCAGGGCACCAAAATGACGCCGCAGGGCCCGATGCAGAATGTGCCGACCGAGAATGTGGTCATCGCCTCGGCGAAGATCATCGACGATGAGGAGACCATCGAGGCGCTGCACAAGTCGCAGGAGTCCGCCCGCGCGGCACGCGAGCGTTCGATTCAGGCCCGGAAGGAGCAACTCCGGGAAACCATCAGGCAAGAGGAGGAACGCGCAGTGCGCGAAGCAAAGCAACGCGAGGAACAATTCGCGCAGGCCAAGGCGCTGCTCGAAGAGAAGGATGTCAATCTCGACGGGGCCAAGACCACCGACTCCGGTCTGTGGTACCTCGTTGTCGAGAAAGGCGAGGGCAATTCGCCGACCATCAACGACACCGTCGTGTGTCACTACCGGCTCTGGCTCACCAACGGACGCGAGGTCGATTCCTCTTACTCGCGGAATCAGCCCGCAACCTTCCCGCTGGGAGGTGTCATCCGCGGCTGGCAGGAGGGCGTGCAGTTGCTGACCCCCGGCACCAAGGCGTACTTCATCGTGCCGCCGGAACTCGGCTACGGCAGCAGCGGCATGCGGGGCGCGATTCCCCCCAACAGCACGCTCGTCTTCGAGATCACCCTGCTCGAAGTGCAGTGATTCTCCGTCGGGGAGGGTGTGTCCCCGTCGTGCATTCCTGACAAAGCAAACAAAGCGGGCCTCCAGCCGGAGCCCGCTTTTTTCATTGGTGTTGGAATGAGCTTTGCACGCCTCAGGCGGCGGCCTGCATCCGGGTGTCCCCGGTCCGGAGCGCGAGATCGACCAGTTCGCGCACACACGCCGCGTTGATGGGGCGTGAGATGCTGCCGACGACGCCGAGCGTCTCACAGGCCGTGCGGGTCGTTTCGCTCTGGAGATCGCCGATGACGATGTAGGGCGAGGCGTGACCTTCCTCGCGCAGAATCCGCAGCACACTCAGGCCATCGAGCGCGGGCAACGACAGCGCTGTGATGATGACATCGGGGCGCTCATCTCTGGCGGTGCTGAGCCCTTCGACGCCGTCGCGTGCGCTGATGACACGGTGCCCGTGGGATTGCAGTGCCGATTGAGCGAAGGCGAAGGTGAGCAGAGAATCGTCGATGATCAGTACCGATGCCATGTCGCGCTCCCGTTGAAGGATGAACCGACCGCCGGACAGCGATGCCCGTCAGTGGGTTATCGGCATCTGCGTGCCATCACTTGCGGCCATTCGGAGACTTCCGAACGCCCTCGGATGGGTCGCTTGGGGATCCGGGGGTCCGGGGGTCCGGGGGCGGGGGACTTCCGGGGGATCTTCCGGGGGTCCGGGGGGGGGTTAGGCGTAGACCTCGAGGAAGATGCGTCGGGTGGTCTTGATCTGCTTGTGCAGCATCTTGCGATCCCACGCGTCGATGTTGGCCATCGCCTCGCCGTCAACCCGCAGGTACTGCTCAATGTCCCGCGGCGGGAGATCCCGCGCGAGCTGGCGAAAAATGCCCAGTTCCATCCCGGCGATCCCGCAGATGTAGATCAGGTTCCGTTCATCGCTGAGCTGGGGGAGCAGTTGGTCCTTGTGCGTGCGGAGCCGGTCCTGCACATACAGGCGATCGTTGACATCCTCCTGCTGCTCGCGGCTGATGGCGGTGATGTACGAGAAGTTCGGGTGCTCCTCCGCGATGGACAGCAACTCGCTGTGGTAGAGCAGGTCGGTGGCGTACGGCACGCCCATGATGAGGGTGATGCGGCTCTTGCAGCCCGCGGCGATCAGGTCCAGGATCATGCCGCGGAACGGAGCGATGCCCGTGCCCGTCGCGAAGAAGAGATAGTCGTGCTCGTCGACATCCCGCGGCAGCACAAACCGCTTCCCCGCCGGACCCGTCAGTTGAACCTTGTCACCCTCCTGAAGATCACAGAGATAGTTGGAGGCGACGCCGAGGAAGAGCGTGTGGTTGTCCCAGTGCTCGTCGATGGTGCGCTTGACCGTGGTGCTGATGACCTGCCCCTTGCCGTCCTCGCCGGCGGTAGGGGAGGCCAGCGAGTAGAGGCGCACGGCGTGGGGCCGCCCCTTCTCATCCTGCCCCGGCGCGAGCACGCCGATCGACTGCCCCGGCACGCAACGCCCGGCGAGATCCGTCCCGCTGACATCGATCTCGATGTGCCGGACACACCCCGCGGCCTTGCCGCTCGCGGTGCAACGCTCGCTCCGTGTGATGGTGCCGGTCGTCGGGGCGTTCGGGCGGTAGAGGTGCATCTCCACCTCGCGCAGCACCGGCTCACGGACGGCTTGCTCGTTCATCGTTGTCGTCTCCGCGTTCATGCGTGCTCCGGGGTAGGGTCTGGTTGTCGGGAC
>REDD01000080.1 GCA_007693725.1 Phycisphaeraceae bacterium | reverse complement strand
AACCTACAACCTAGCGGTTAACAGCCGCTCGCTCTACCATTGAGCTATCGGGGAATATTCTGTTTCTGTTCGGGCCACAGGCACCCGCCGGTCCATCTGGCGACCGGGAGGGACAATGTACCCGCCGATTCGGAGGAATCAAGCCCCGGGATGGAGATCGGGCTTGGATGGCGGCGGGGAGGCGGGTATCCTCTCCGTCCCGCGTGCGAGGTCGGCGCGGGACCGTTCGGTGGGTGCCCCAGAGGTTCGAGAAGGACAGTCCAATGAAGAACGATATCCATCCCAAGTACTACCCCAACTGCAAGGTCTTCTACAACGGCGAGGTCGTCATGACCGTCGGCGCGACGGTGCCCGAGATGCATGTCGATGTGTGGTCGGGTTCGCACCCGTTCTTCACCGGCAAGTCCTCGTTCGTGGACTCGGCCGGACGCGTCGAGAAGTTCAACCGCAAGTTCTCCGGCAACTACTTCAAGAAGAAGTAGCACCACCGCTCATTGTTGCAGCCCAGCATCGGCACGGCCTTCGGGTCGCGTGCCACTGTTGGGCTGTTTCTTTGCGCGGAGTGCGTCCGAACTGACCGCGCCGGTCCCATCACCCACCCAGCTCAGCTGCGTGCGGTGACTTCGAGGATGTGGTAGCCGAATTGTGTCTTGACGGGATCGGAGACCTTCCCGACGGGGAGATCACCGAAGACGACCCGATCGAACTCGGGCACCATGTCGCCGCGTCCGAACGCACCAAGGTCGCCACCGCCCTTGCCTGACGGACATGATGAATACTCCTTCGCGAGGTCCTCAAAGGATGATTCGCCGGACTCGATCCTCCGCTTGAGATCGAGCGCAGTCGCTTCGGAGTCCACGAGGATGTGGCGTGCTGATGCTCGGGCCATGAGGTCTCCCTTTCCGGTAGAGTGTTGCGGGACTGTAGGCCATTGTGCGTCCGCCCAGCTCGCCATTGCCCGAGTCCGTCCGCATTGGCACTCCGGCCAATCGCATACCATCTATCTCGTGGATCGCACCGACACACTCCTCGCCAAGCTCGCCGACATCGCTACTGAGCGTGAAGCTCTTGCGCGCGAACTGCTCGACCCGGCGGTGCTGGCGGATCATCGAAGGGTGCGGGATCTTTCGATCCGCAAGGCGGCGCTCGATTCCGTGGCGGATGCGTTCGTGCGCTACCAGTCGCTGCGTGCGGAGCATGCTGAACTGAGCGAGGCGATCCGCGATGGCGCCGATGCGGAGCTGGCGGCGATGGCCCGCACCGAGCTGCCGGAGGTCGAGGCACGGATGCGGGAGGTGCTGGAGGGGGCGGTCGAGGAGCTGGTGACGGCGGACGATCGTGCGATCGGCTCCGTGATGCTGGAGGTGCGTGCGGGGGTGGGGGGCGATGAGGCGGGGCTGTGGGCGGCGGATCTGCTGCGGATGTATCAGAAGTTCGCCGCGGCACGCGGGTGGCAAGTGGAGACGATCGAGGCGAGCCAGGACGAGGGGCTGGGGGGCGTGCGGTGGGCGATCGTGAACATCCGGGGCGAAGGGGTCTGGAGCGATCTCGACCACGAGGCGGGGACGCACTGCGTGAAGCGGGTTCCGGCGACGGAGAGCCAGGGGCGGATCCACACCAGCACGGCGACGGTCGCGGTGCTGCCCGAGCCGCGTGAGGTGGATGTCACGATCGATCCGGATGAAGTGGATGAGCATGTGACCACGGCGCAGGGGCCGGGCGGGCAGAATGTGAACAAGGTCGCGACGGCGGTGCATCTGATCCACCGGCCGACGGGCATCGAGGTGCGGATGCAGGAGACCAAGAGCCAGCAGCAGAACCGTGAGAAGGCGTGGCGGCTGCTGCGGGCCCGGCTGTACGAGTTGGAGATCCAGAAGCAGCGCGAGCAGGAGGCGCGAGCACGGAACGAGCAGATCGGCTCGGGAGGGCGCGCCGAGCGGATCCGGACCTATCGCTGGAAAGAGGGCATGGTGGTCGATCACCGGCTGAACGAATCGTTCGGTCTGTCGGGCGTGATGGAGGGCGGGCTGGGAGAGATCGTGGAGGGTCTGAGGCGTCAGGAGATCGAACGACGGTTGAAGGCGATGTGATCGCGCGAGATAGGAGGGTGCTGAACATGCGGGATGTCGAAGTAAAAAGTGCGGCGATGGATCAGGAGCGCGAGCATTGGCGGGCAGAGCGCGCGTATTGGTTCGAGCGGATGCAAGAGTGGTACCGAGCGCGGTACGGCTTGGCGTTGTGCGATGTGCAGATGGACGATGCCACGACACCCGATGGCGCCCTGGTGAACAGCATTCAGGATGCGCAAAAAGCGAATCCAGATGCCTTTTTCGCAACGGGCTACAGAACGATGCTGTTCTACCTTGAGGAGTTGCACGATTGGGGTGTGGATCCGATGTCCCTGTCGAGCGTGCTGGAGATGGGTGTCGGTCTGGGGAGATTGCTGCGGCACTGGTCGCCGTTCCCGGCTGAGCTGCACGGATGCGACATCACGCCTCCCGTGGTCGAGTTCTGTATGAGCGTCTTGGGTGACCGGGCAGAGATCGTGCGGAATACCGAGAATCCTCCGCTCCCCTACGAGAAAGATCAGTTCGATTTCGTGTACGCGAACTCCGTGTTCACGCACATCCGTGAGGAGAAGATCGAGGCATGGATCTCGGAGCTGGCACGCGTTGTTCGTCCGGGTGGTCTTGCGATCGTCTCGATCTTCGATCCCAATGTTCATCTATCACATCTGAGCAAGCGAGAGCTGGATCGGGCGCTGAATGCGTCCGGCGGCTCGTACACATGGGGCAATGACACGGTCCGCGAGTCGTTCCGTCATGCAAGCGATGCTCTGCATCGATCACAATGGTCGGTATCGTTTGATCTGCTCGAAATCCGAACGCACTTCAAGGATCAACGGCATCTCATACTCCGACGACATCGGTGATGATGGCTGATTCGAGCAACGACATGGCGGTTCGCTCACAAGACCATGCGGACATCGTGGTGGTCGGCGCCGGCGCTGCGGGTCTGATGGCCGCGATCTTCGCGGGGCGAACCGCGCGGGAGGGCGGTCACGCCAGTGCGCGGGTCGTTGCGCTCGACGGCGCGAAGTCGCTCGGTGCAAAGATCCTCGTTGCGGGCGGCGGGCGGTGCAATGTCACGCATCACGCCGTCAATGAGCGCGACTACGCGGGCTCGACACCGGGGGCGATCAAGTCCGTGCTGCGCCGATTCAGGGTCGCGGACACCGTTTCGTTCTTCGAGGAATTCGGGGTCAAGCTCAAGCGCGAGGACACGGGCAAGCTCTTCCCAACGACCGACAAGGCGCGGACGGTGCTGAATGCCTTGATCGAGGCGTGCCACCGTGCCGGTGTCGAGATCCGGAACCCGGCGCGGGTCGATCGTGTGGAGCGTGCGCCGGGGGGATCGGGGTTCATCGTCGAAGGTGCGTGGGGACGGATCGAGTGCGGGCGTGTCGTGATCGCCACCGGAGGCATGGCGCTGCCCAAGTCCGGTTCGGATGGGCACGGATACTCGATCGTTCGGAAGCTGGGACACACGACGACGGAGCGGATCTTTCCGGCGCTGGTGCCGCTCGTGGTCGGGGATGCTTCCAGATCACTCACGGAACTCTCCGGCATCGCGACGCGGGCCACGCTCGAAGTCCGCAGCGGCACCAACAAGCGGCTGCATGATGAGACGAATGATCTGCTGTGCACGCACTTCGGATTGTCCGGACCGGGCGTGCTCAATGTCAGCCGACACTACCTCGATGCCCGGGCGAACGATCCGGATGCCAAGCTACTCATCTGCTGGCTGCCGGGGGAGCGATTCGAGTCGGTCGATCGGTTGTTGCAGGAACTCGGGGCGCGCACGCCCGCATCGTGGCTGCGCGAGCGCCTGCCCGATCGGCTGGGCCGGGCGCTGTGCATCGGAGCGGGAGTGGATCCGTCGACGCCGGGGGCCTCGCTCCTACGCGAGCCCCGCCGCCGGCTTGCCCGTGCGATCACGGAGATGGAGGTGAGCGTCGAGCGTGACCGCGGGTTCACCCATGCCGAGGTGACGGCGGGGGGTGTGCCGCTTTCGGAGTTGGACCTCGCCACGATGGAGTCGAAGGTGTGCCCGGGGCTGCATCTCGTCGGGGAGATTCTGGATGTGGATGGGCGGATCGGCGGTTTCAACTTCCAGTGGGCGTGGGCATCGGGGTATCTCGCCGGTTGTGCCGCGGGGAGCGCGTTGAAGATCTCGGCGGCCGGATAAGATGGTGCCTCGGCACGATCAACAATCGGTAAGGAGCAGCCCGTGGGCAAGCGGATCAACTTCATCGACTGCACACTCCGCGATGGTCACCAATCGCTGCTCGCGACGCGCATGAGCGCGGATCAGGCACAGCGAGTGCTGCCCCTGATCCGTGATTGCGGGTTTTCCGTTCTCGAGCTCTGGGGCGGAGCGATCCTGGATGCATCGCTGCGGTTCACGAACGATGACCCCTTCGAGCGTCTGGATGGGCTGCGGAAGACGCTGGGGGAGGGTGTTTCGATCCGGTCGCTCTGCCGCGGCCAGAATCTCTTCGGCTACACGCCGTACCCGGACAACTTGGTCTTCGAGTTCATCAAGGAGGCGGTGCGGAGCGGCAACGACCGCGTCCGCATCTTCGATGCTCTGAACGACCATCGCAATCTCCAGACCGCCCTGATGTCCGTCAAGACCTTCAACGGCCACGCCGAGGCGGCGCTTTCCTACACCACATCGCCAGTGCATGACCTGAACCATTTCATGCGCTTCGCCGAGACGGTGGTGGACAACGGCGCGGACTCGCTGGCCATCAAGGACATGGCCGGTCTGCTGCATCCTGTCGATTGCTTCGAGCTTGTCGATGCGATGCGCGAGCGATTCCCCGGGGTCGAGCTGACGCTGCACAGCCACTGTACGAACGGTCTGGCGTGCGCCAGCTACATCGCGGGGATGCTCGCGGGCGTGGACAATCTCGACACCGGCTTCGGACCCATGGCGGGGGTCACCGCGCAGCCGCCCATCGAGCTGATGTCATGGTTCGCCCGCGCGGCGGGGTACGAAACCAATGTCGATCTCGCCAATGCACCGAAGATCGACTCGGGCCTCCGCGAGATCCGGAAAGAGCTCAGCGATGTCGATCGTTTCCCAGACCAGTACGGCGATGCGTGGCCGCAGGAACCGAGCGCGGAAGCAATGCGACTCGTTGAAGAGGCGCTGGAACTGATCCGTTCGCGCGATCGCGGGAACATCGACAAGGCGATCGAGATCATCGAGGACCGCATCCTCGTCGAGATGCAGAACTATCCGCCCGTCGATCGCACGCAGCTCGAAGCGCAGATCCCCGGCGGCATGCTCAGCAATCTGCACAACCAGATGAAGGAGCAGGGGCGGCTGGACATCCTGCCGCAGGTGCTCGACGAGGTGCCGAAGGTTCGCGCGGAGGCGGGCTATGTCCCGCTGGTGACACCCACGAGCCAGATCGTCGGCTCGCAGGCCGCGATGAATGTTCTCATGGGCGAGCGGTACAAGATGATGTCCAACGAGTTCCGCAACCTCGTCCTCGGGAAGTACGGCCGCCTGCCCGGTCCGGCGGATCCCGAAGTGATCCGCAAGGCATCGCCGGACGGCGAAGTCTTCACGCAGCGCCCGGGAGACTACGCGGAGCCGATCGACCTCAACCAACTCGGCGGCGATACCGCGGAGTTCGTCAAGACCCGGCGCGATGCCCTGCTGTATCTGCTCTTCGCCGGACCCGCCAAGGCGTATCTCACCAAACGGAAAGAAGCCGGGGTCGGCGTGCCCGCCTGAGCATCGCGAGGGTTATTCCGCGATCGAGAGGTCCGGGAGCATCGCGCCCTGATCGCAGAGGTTCCGGTGCAGCTCGAAGCAGCGATCCAGATCGTGGCTGATGTGTCCGATCCGCGAGTCGCGGATGTAGCCATGCAGATAGTCGCGATACGCGGGGTGAGCGCACTGCTCGATGATCACTTTCGCCCGTTCCATCGGTCCGAGTCCGCGGAGATCCGCCAGACCATGCTCCGTGACGAGAATCTGCACGGAATGCTCGTTGTGGTCCACATGCGTCACCATCGGCACGACGGATGAGATGGCGCCGTTCTTCGCGATGGATGGGGTCACGAGGATCGAGAGGTAGGCGTTGCGGGTGAAGTCGCCCGATCCGCCGATGCCGTTCATCAGTTGTGTGCCCGCGACATGGGTGGAGTTCGCGTTGCCGTAGATGTCGCATTCGAGAATCGTGTTGATGCAGATGATGCCGAGACGCCGGACGATCTCAGGGTTGTTCGAGATCTCCTGCGGACGAAGCACGATCCGCGGGGCGAAGAAGTCCATGTTCTCGAACACGCGGCGCATCGCCTCGGTGCTCAGTGTCAGGGCGCTCGTGGAGGCGCCCGTCAGGTGCCCGCGCTCCATCAGTGGGACCATGGCGTCCTGGAACACCTCCGTGTACATCTGGAACGGGGGGATGTCCGGATGCTCGCAGATCGCATCCATGACCGCGTTGGCGACATTCCCCACCCCCGCCTGCATCGGGAGAAACTCCGGCGGGATCCGCCCGGCGCGGAGCTCCCGGACGAGAAACTCCGCGACATGCCGCCCGATCCTCCGGCACACTTCATTGGGTTCCGCGAAGGGCGAGACCAGGTCGGGCTCGTTCGTCTCCACGATGCCGACGATCTTCGAGGGATCGACGGTCGCGTAGGGCGTCCCGATCCGCGCCAGCGGGTGGTGGATCCCGATCGGGTCCCGGCGGGGCGGGCGACGGAGCAGGGCGATGTCGTGCATCTCCGGCAGGCGTCGCGAGGCCCACCGGTTCACCTCGATCACCACCCGGTCGGCATGCTTCAGCAGCGAGGGGGTGATGCCCACCGAGGTCGTCAGATAGACCCGCCCATCGTCCGTGACCTCCACCGCCTCGACCACGGCGGTGTCCACCCGTCCGAGGAAGCCGTAATCGAGCATCTGGGGCACATGGGAGAGGTGCAGGTCCACGAACCGCACCTCCTGCCGGTTGATCCGGTCCCGGAGCGGGCGCGAGGACTGGTACGGGGCCCGCCACGCGATCGCATCCGCCTCCGCGAGGGCATCATCGATCGCCCCGCCCGTCGAGGCCCCGGTCAGCACCCGCAGACGCAACGGCTCACCCCGCTCGTGGGCCTCCCGGGCCCGCACCGCGAGCATCTTGGGGACCGCCTTCACAGCCCCGGCAGGGGTGAACCCGGAGAACCCCACCAGATCATCATCCCGGATGATCGAGGCCGCCTTCTCCGCGGTGATGATGGGGAACCGATGCGATGAAGCCATGCCTGCCTCCGGGGGGGTCAGCGGTCGGGTTCGGGACTGCAAAGCGGGTTCGCAGGGGGTACAGATCCGGGGGTACAGAATCGCTCCGGACGCGTCGAGCCGTCCGCAAAGCCCGCCGGAGGCCATGATACGCGATGCCCCGAATCACTCCCGGAACATCCCCGGAACAAGCGTCGATCCCCCCCCAAATCTCGCCAAAAACCGTCGGACTCGCCGATATCCTCACACATGGCCCAGACCAAAGGCGATGGTCGTGCGCGCGCCGGTGAGCGGGGGGAAGACCCGCGTCCGCTGCTGCGCCTTGTGTGGCTCGGTGGGATCGTGCTCTGGGCACTGATCGCGGCGAGCTTCATCTCATTCCACCCGCTGGATCCACCATCGCACATCGGCGCCCCCCTCAATGCGGAGGTCCTCAACTGGGTCGGTCCCGCGGGCGCGGCGATCTCGTACCACTTCTTCCTGATGCTGGGTTCCGGGGCTTGGGTCGTTCTCGGCGCGATCGGTGCCGGCCTGCTCTACGCGGCGTTCCGAGGCCCGATCGATCACCCTGAGGTGCGATTCCTCGGCGTCCTGATCGTGGCCTTGTGCTGGTCCGGGATGCACGCGCTGCTCCTCCCCACATGGAGTGTCTTTCCTGAGGGGGCCGGTGGGCTGGCGGCCATCGCCGGTGTCGGGGAGTTGACTGCACACTTCGGCCGACTCGGTGCGGCGTGCTGGATTCTGCTGCTCGCCGCGATCGGAGCGACGGTGGCCTTCGATCGCTGGCTGGTCGTCCTGCCTCGCGCCTTCGCGTGGGCGGGCGCCGTCGTCTGGGATCACTCCCGCACCGCGGCGGGGGTGGTGCAGGACCGTCTCGCGGAGCGTCGTGCGGCCATCCGCGCGAACGATGTCGATGACGATGCAAGACTCCGTGCCGTGGATCAGGGCATGAAGGCCTCGGCGATACGCGCCAAGCGGCGCAAGGAAGAAGTCGAGATCGACGAGGACGCCGGTGGGTTGGGCGGCTCGGAAACCTTCGATCACGAGGACAAGAAGCGGAAGCGTGCTCCGGCCGTTGCAGAAGCCGAACTCGATGACGACGCCGAGGAGTGGGAAGAGGAGGAGTACGAGGACGAGGTGGATGACGAGGGGGTCCCGGGCGCTCCGCAGGTCTTCAGCGAGGAGAAGCTGCGCGAGAAGATCGCCAAGCTTCCCGTTCGGTTCGCCAGCGCCAGCAAGACCCTGGCGAACGAGGACGATCTCGATGCTCTGCGAGCGATGCGTAAGACCGAGGAAGAAGCGGACCGCCGCTACGCGTTCCCTCCGATCGACATCCTCGAAGACCCCGAGCAGAACTACGCGGAGGAACTCGAGTCGTATGTCCGCGAGCAGGCCGAAGCGCTCGAAAGCGCCCTGCACACCTACCGCATCGCGGGCGAGGTCGTCGGCATCGAGTCCGGGCCGGTGATCACGCTCTATCAGGTTCGTCTCTCCCCCGGCACAAAGGTCTCGTCCGTCGGCGCGGTGTCCTCCGACATCGCGCGCATGCTCAAGGCGACGAACATCCGCATCGTTCCGAATACCGAAGGCCTCGACACCATCGGCGTCGAGGTGCCCAACAGCCGCAAGGAGAAGGTCCGCCTCAAGGAACTGATGGCGACGACGGAGCGCACCGCCCGGATGAAGCTTCCGCTGTTCCTCGGGAAGGATGCCAGCGGTAACCCGCTCATCGTCGATCTCGCATCACTGCCGCACATGCTCATCGCCGGCACCACCGGATCGGGCAAGAGCGTGTGCATGAACGCGATCATCATGGGCTTCCTCTACACACAGAAGCCCAGCGACATGAAGCTGGTTCTCGTCGACCCGAAGATGGTCGAGCTGAGCCAGTTCAAGGACATCCCGCACCTGATGTGCCCCGTCGTGACCGAGATGGGCAAGGCCGCCGCCATCCTCGAATGGGCGGTCACGAAGATGGATGAGCGTTACGAGCTGCTCGCCGAGGCGGGTTGCCGCGACATCGCTGCGTACAACGGCTTGGGCTGGGACGAACTCAAGGAACGGCTGCGCCCCTCCAACGAGCTGGAGGAGGCGAAGATCCCGCGCAAGCTGCCCTACATGGTCTTCATCATCGACGAACTCGCCGACCTCATGATGACCAACAAGGAGGTCGAGACCTCCATTGTCCGCATCGCGCAGAAGGCGCGTGCCGTGGGCATCCATCTGATCCTCGCGACGCAGCGTCCTCAGGCGAATGTCGTGACGGGTCTGATCAAGAGCAACATGCCCGGTCGCGTCGCGTTCAAGGTGGCATCGGGCATGGATTCGCGGATCGTTCTGGATCAGAAGGGCGGCGAGCTTCTGCTCGGGCAGGGCGACATGCTCATGCTCACGCCGCGATCCAGCACGACGGTCCGTGCGCAGGGCACGCTCGTCGATGACCTCGAGATTCGGCGCGTCGTGAAGTTTGTGCGCGACAACGCATCGCAGAATTTCGAGGGCGCGCTCGTCGCGATCGGGAATCACGGCTACACCGCCGAGATGCACGAGGACCGCATGCGCGAGCATGCGCAGGAGGATCCGCTCTTCGACCGAGCCGTCGAGTTGGTCATCGAGAGCCGGCGCGGCAGTGTTTCGATGCTCCAGCGTCGACTGGCGATCGGATACACCCGTGCCGCGCGGCTCATCGAGATGATGGGCGAGGCGGGCATCATCGGCAGCCACAAGGGCACGGTCGCTCGCGAAGTGGTGATCTCCCTGGAAGAGTGGCAGGCCATCAAGGAAATGGCCGAGCGCGACGCCAGCGAGGGCGGCGCCCCGCTCTTCGAAGACGCCACGAAAGCTCAGCAGCACCACGGGGAACCCGATGTCGCGGCGCCGTGGGAAGCCGAGGACGATGTCGAGGCGATCGATGATGACGGCGAGGAAGCCCTCGCACCATCCGAGATTGAGCCGGATGCGGTCGGGGTCGCCGAAACCGAGGAGGAGCGTCGGCGTCGTCTCGATCCTCTCGATGTCGAAGAGGATGACGAATATGGTGAGGATTCGGACGAGGACGACTCCGATGAGGACGACGACTCTTCCGAAGGCGATGACGGCGAAGAGGACTCGTACGAGGAAGAAGAAGACGAGGAATACGAGTATGAGTATGTCGATGAGGAGGGCAATCCCATCGACCCCGATGATGAGGAGTATGAGTACATCGACGAGGAGGAAGAGGACTTCGTCGATGAGGAGGATGAGGACGAAGAGGACGAGGATGAGCCGGAGGTCCAGACTCGCCCTGCCTCCGGCAGCAAGCGTGGGTCAGCCGCCTGAGGCGATCAGGAAGATCCCGCTGACCGCCGCCGTCAGCGTCCAGAGCGCAGGGGCGACATCCTCATCGTCCAGCGCGACAAGCAGCAGTGACGCCATGCCGCCGATGAGGCCGATCGTCGGGACGCTCCAGTTCCACAACCCGAGACTCACGCCGCGAATCCCGATCACGGCGTAGACCCCGAGCAGCACGAACACAAGGCCGAGCCCCCCCGATCTGCCGAGCAGCGTGACCGCCGTGCGTTGCCTCTCGGAGGCATCGGCGGGGTGATCCCGGAGCAGGCAGAGGAGCACAAAGACCGCGAGTGCGATGCTGTACAGCGCTGTCGCGTGCACCGCACGCCCCCCGAGGTACTCATCTCCGGTGAGCATGACGCTCGCGAAGAGCATCATCGGGGCGATGAGCATCGCCAGCGGCCAGATGACTTCCGCGAAGACCAACCGCCAGTGACGCGTGCGTGGCGTCAGGCCCTTCGTGAGCAGCCAGACGGCTCCCAGTCCGATGAGCAGCAGGAGCGTTCCCGACGGACGGGTGGAGATCAGCAGCAACGAAGCGAGCAGCGTGAGCCCGCTCAGAACCAAAGCGCCGCGTTCGCTGATGAGAGAGGACCACCGCCCGATATCGCGCGACAGGCCGAGGCGTGGTCGGATCTCGTTTCGGATGGTTCTCAGATCCATCAGCATGAGGTGGATCACGATGAGCATCAGAAACCCGATCGCGAGCACCACCGCGCCGAAGACGGGGGCCTCGGTCTCCGGTCCCCCCACGCCACCGATCCAGAGCAGAGC
>REDD01000147.1 GCA_007693725.1 Phycisphaeraceae bacterium | reverse complement strand
TCCCTTTTCACCCGCACCAGACCCCGCAAACACAAAGGCCCGATGCGGACACCATCAACACCAAAAGCATACAGACAATCCCGAAGGGGTCAAGCATGCGTGGCCTCGGCGGGGCCAGTGAAGTAAACTGCAACGAAGTCACGGCCGGGCTCTGTAGCGAGCAGAAAAAGGCATAGCAAAAAATCACTTAAAGGGAGTCGCAATGGCCACCATGTCGGAGCATCTGGCAGAGCAACTCAACTATCAGTTGATGCAGTCGTGGCTGATATACATTTCCTTTTTCACCGTTGTTCTTAGTGTTAACATTTCGGCAATCGGTTTGGTTGCCACAAAAACCCCAAGGGGAACACCTCGCAAAATAATCTCGATAACTTTTGTACTCCAGAATGCGATAGCCATAATTACGGGGCTGCTTATGGCAGCGTACACATCAGATGTGGTAGATTTCTTTGGCAGAACAAATTACCACTCTCTGAGTTTGTTTAGGCAACTGGGAATTTGGGGCGGCATCGGGGGTGCGATAGGGCATTTGCTCATCGGGATTGCTTGGCTTCTCGTTGCTTTTACAGACAAGTCTGGCAGTGGAGGAGAAAAGAAGCAGGAAAAAATGTGAACAGGAAATGGGTGTGCCGCTTGGTATGCACAAAGCCAGCAATTTTCATTGCACCAATTGCTAGCCCGTCCAATCCAGAATCCGCTCGCTCGGAATGGGGATCCTCGGTTCCGCCATCAAACGCCCCTCACTCTCCGGTATCGAGCACCGCCATGAAGGCCTCCTGCGGCACCTCCACGCTCCCGATCGACTTCATCTTCGCCTTGCCCTTCTTCTGCTTGTCCAGCAGCTTCCGCTTGCGCGAAACATCGCCGCCGTAGCACTTCGCCGTCACATTCTTCCGCATCGCCTTGATCGTCTCGCGGGCGATCACCTTCCCGCCGATCGCCGCCTGCAGCGGAATCTCGAACTGGTGACGGTCGATTTCCTTCTTCAGCTTCACCAGCAGCCCCCGCGCCCGCTTGTCCGCGGTGTCCCGATACGCGATGAACGACAGCGCCTCCACCGGCGCGCCGTTGATCAGGATGTCCACCTTCGCCAGCCGCTCCGGGTTGAAGCCGATGATCTCGTAGTCCATCGTGGCGTACCCGCGCGTCATCGACTTCAGCTTGTCGTAGAAGTCGTAGATGATCTCCGCCAGCGGGATCTCCCAGGTCAGCATCTGGCGCGTCTCGCTCAGCGCTGTCTGGCTCTTGAACACACCCCGACGCGCCATGCACAACGCCATGATGTCGCCCACATACTCCCGCGGCACGATGATCTCGGTCCGCACGATCGGCTCCTTCAACTCCCGCCATGTCGAAGGATCCGGCAGGTCCGCCGGGTTGTGCACCTCGAGCACCTCGCCGCTCGTCAGCTCCAACTGATAGGTCACCGTCGGCGCCGTCTGCACCACCTCGACCCCGCCCTCGCGCTCCAGACGCTCCTGGATGATGTCCATGTGCAGCAGGCCCAGAAACCCGCAGCGGAAGCCGAACCCAAGCGCCTCCGAATGCACCGGCTGATAGGTGAACGATGCATCGTTCAGCGCCAGCCGCTCCATCGCATCGCGCAGCTCCTCGAAGCTGTTCCCCTTCCCCTCCGTCGTCGAGGGATAGAAGTCGCAGAACACCATCTGCTTCGGCTCTTCATAGCCCTCGAGCGCCTTGGCTGCCGGGTTGCTGTCCTGCGTCACCGTGTCGCCGACGCGCACATCCGCCAGCGTCTTGATCGATGCGATCAGGTACCCCGTCTCGCCCGGACCCATCTCCGCCACCTTCGTCGGCTTCGGCGTGTACTTGCCGAGCTCCGTGCAGAAGTAGGTCCGCCCCGAGCCCATCATCCGGATCTTGTCGCCCACCCGCAGACGACCGTCGAACACACGGATGTACACCACCACGCCGCGGTAGTCGTCGTAGTGGCTGTCGAAGATCAACGCCCGCAGCTTGTCCGTCTCCGGAGGACGCGGCCCCGGCAGATCCCGACAGATCCGATTCAACAGCTCATCGATCCCCTCGCCCGTCTTCGCCGAGCAGTAGATGCAGTCTTCCGCCGGCAACCCCAGAATCTGCTCGATCTCCATCGCCACCTCGTCCGGCTGCGCCGCCGGGAGATCGATCTTGTTCACCACCGGGATCAGTTGCAGATCCTGACCGATCGCCAGATACGCGTTCGCGACCGTCTGCGCCTCGACCCCCTGCGTCGAGTCCACCACCAGCACCGCGCCCTCGCACGCCTTGAGCGCCCGGCTCACCTCGTACGAGAAGTCCACATGCCCCGGCGTGTCGATGAAGTTCAGCATGAACTCCTCGCCGTCAACCATGTGCTTCACCGTCACCGCCGAGGCCTTGATCGTGATGCCGCGCTCGCGTTCGAGATCCATGTCATCCAGGAACTGCTCACGCGCCTCCCGATCGCTCACGGCGTGCGTGGATTGCAGGAGACGGTCCGCCAGCGTGGACTTCCCGTGGTCGATGTGCGCGATGATGGAAAAGTTACGGATCTGCATGATGCTCGCTGGGTTGATCGTGACAATGACCGCGCCGGATGCACCGATCACGCATCCGAACACGCCGACCGGCTTCTCACTCGGTCGGGAGCACCGATCATAGCCCGATCGGGCCACGCGATACCGCTCGCCGTCCCCCGTCCGGCTACCGCCGGCGCGGCGGGACCGCCCGCTCCTGACGCTGGCCCTGCTGACGCAGCCGCTCCGACTCCAGCCGCTTCCGCTGACGCTCGGCATCCAGCGGCGTCCCGAACGCGTTGACGCGAACCTCCTGGCTCGCCTCCGGCGGATCCGGCTCCGTCACCCAGCCCCACAGCGCGGGAGGCCCCGAATTCACGACCACCGTCGGAGGATGCCAGTGGAACGCGATCGGAACCACATAGTCAAAGTCCTCGTTGTGCCCGAAGTACTGCCATCTCCGGTCCAGCGCCGGCGCGCGATTGCTGAACGCCCGCTGCTGAAGAATGTCCACCGGAATCCACTCGCCCCGATCAAACTGCTCGTCGTACAGGTAGAACTCCGTCCACGCTCGGATCCTCGGACGATCCGGATCCGCGCGATCTTCCTCCGGACGACGCAGCTCAAGCCCGATCACCGTCCGCGCCGGCAACCCGGCCGTCCGATACACCGCCGTGAGCAGATTCGCCATGTCCAGCGGCGGACCGATCCCCTCACGCGCCGCCTCCGCAGCGCCGAACACGCGGAACCCGCTCGTCAACACCGCATCCGGACGCGTATTGAACCCGACGCGCTCGCCCTCCAGCGTGCCGCCGCTCGGTTGGTAATACTCGACGACCTTCCCCGCCAGAATCTTCGCCAGCATGTACGGGCGCGCCCGGCGCGGTTGTCCGTTTGTCCACGCTTCCACCAGTCGCGCGATGTCGGGGTGCCCCGTCTCGATGAACAACTGCGAATCCAGATTCTGCAAAATCTCCGGCGCCCACTCGCCCCGCGGCCAGTCCACCGCGAACGCACGCGCCTCATCGATCCGCGTCTCGTACGAGGTCACCGGGATCTCAACCTCAAACTCCAGATGCGTCGTGTTGATGTTCGCCGCCTCGTAGACCAGCAGCTCCGTCGGCCCCTGATATCCCTTCACCCGGCGCGCGGGACGATCCACCGTGTTCCGACCCCATCGAACGAATCCCGTCACCTCATCCGCCCAGGTCTCGCTCATGCCCGTTCCATCGACCAGCACGGGAAACACCAGGGCCGCCTTGTCCACCTGCACGCGCGTCGTGCCCCGCTGGCGCGGATCGGTCGGAGATGAGACCTGGATCCCGGACAGATTGATCCGATACCGCAGCGTCCAGTGGTTGCGATTGTGCCGGTCCAGAGTCAGGATCGGCCCGGGATCGCGCGCCACGCGTTCCCGCTCCCGCTCGCCATCACCGCCGCTCTGTGCCCATGCCACGCCCCCGACCACCCCCAGCAGGGCGAGCAGACCGACCAGCCATGCGCTCGCCCACGCCGCTCTCCATTTCCCGCTCCACGCCATGCGCCGCCTCCATCTCGTTCGCCACCCTACCACCTTGAACACCCGACACGCCTCCCAGTTCCCAAACCTCCCGAACTCGCTCTTCATTCCGCCCCTCTCGCTCAGCAATTCCGCATGAACTCCGCCGTGTTCCGGAACCGCTCCTCCAGAAACGCCCGCAACTCGCCCTCCACGGCGCACGCATCCATCGCCCCCCGCATGCACCGCAGCCACTCCCGCACCGCCTCCTCGTCGATCGCGAAGGGCATGTGACGCATCCGCAACCTCGGGTGCCCGTGCTTCTGCACATACAACTGCGGCCCGCCGAGCCACCCGCTCAAAAACTCGAAAAGCTTCTCACGGCTCTCCGTCAGATCCTCCGGATGCAGCCGACGCATCACCTCCGAATCGTCCCGCACCCGGTCGTAAAACTCGTCCACCAGCCGGCGCACCCCCGCGTCGCCCCCGATCTCGTCGTACGGCAGCCGCCCCGGCCCGAACCCGCCGCCACCGCTCTGCTCCGCTTGCGTCGGTAACTCCATCCCACATTCATACCTCCCCCGCGGCACCCGCTCCCAGACCGCCCGGACACTACCCTAAAATATACCGTACTACGACTGCCCCTGCAAGCCAAATCGCATGCATCTGTGACAGAAAAGTGTGATTCGGGCGGTAGTGACCGCGATTGTGCGCAGCGGCAGCGGCGGGCAGAGTGATACGAGCGTGGAGCATGAGAGACATGTCTCTCCCCGCCCAGCAACCCACACAAACCACGATCATCGCGTCGGGGTTTTCCTTGCACCATTCAGCGTCTTGGTCGTACTTGGGAACCGACGAAGCAAGTTTCAACACCTGAGGATGTCAATTCATCGATCCGCACGGCAATACACCGCCTGCTCGGGCGTTTGGAAATCATGGGCTTTCGATCCGGCCGGGCAGACTTCTGCGTAGGAGCAAAGATGTCTCTGACTGAGTTCCGTCAGACCGAGGAAGTAGCACCGATGCTTGGGCTTGCTCTATTCGGCTTCAGACTACTTGCTGGTGTTTCAACACGGTGTTCGGCGTGGGGAGACCCCTGTCACGATGCTTGGCATCGCGCTGTCCTGGAATACTCGCGTCTACCACTCGTGATTCATAAGCCATGACCGACCAACGCCGCCAACTTCTGCCCGCGTTCGCCCTTGCGGTCGTTGTGTCAAGCCCCGCCCTTGCACAGTGGGTCACGCCAGCGGTCGCGGCGCCGCGCGTAGAGTATCGTACATTCCAGAGCGACGCGGCAGGCACCGCCGTCAGTTATCACATCTACACGCCGCCCGCGTACGACGCCAACCCCTTGCGCCGCTTCCCCGTGCTCTACTGGCTCCACGGTGCCGGCAGTCCCACTGGGGGTATAGCCAGCGTGAGCGGATGGTTCGACGGCGCCATCGCGGCGGGCCTGATCCCGCCAATGCTCGTGGTGTTCCCCAACGGCATGTCCTACGGCATGTGGTGCAACTCCAAGGACGGCACCGTGCCGATGGAGACCGTCGTCATCGGCGATCTCATCCCCGAGATCGACGCGAACTTCCGCACCATCGGGGAGCGAGCCGGTCGTATTGTCGAGGGGTTCAGCATGGGCGGCTATGGTGCTGCGCGGCTGGGCTTCCGCCATCATGACCTCTTCGCGGGCGTGTCTATGCTCGGCGCGGGTCCAATGCAGAGCGATTTCCTAGACGAGCCACCGGGCACGAACTTCCCGCTGCAACTCCGCCTGCAGATCTACGAGAATGTGTGGGGAAGCGACCCCGCGTACTACCTCACCGAACACCCGCTGACGATCGTTCAGCACCACGCCGCGTCGATCATCATGAGCGGACAGGTCATTCGTCAGGCCGTCGGACAACTCGACGCCATGCTGGGGCCGAACGCAGCGTTTCACGCATTGCTGGTGGACTTCGGCGTGCCGCACGAGTACACGACGCCGGCGGGCGTGGGGCACAGCACGCTGCCACTGATGACCGCGCTCGGTGAGCAGAACTGGGAATTCTATAGAGCGGTGTTGAGCTCCCCTTGCCCCGGCGACATCAACGGCGACGGCTTCGTCAACCTCGACGACTTCATCATCCTCGCGGGTAACTTCGGCTCCGGTCCCGGCATGACACCGCAGCAAGGCGATCTCAACGGCGACGGCTTCGTCAACCTCGACGACTTCATCATCCTCGCGGGCAACTTCGGCAACGACTGCAACTGAATCCCGCTGCACTTCGAGTTTTCCGGCGTGCGGCGGGGCGTGGACGCCGTGGTGCCGGTTGATGCTCTCGGTTGATGGAATTACCGCTCGCCCTCCCGAAGGGCACTCGACGATCATCGCGAGGTGGGTTGCAGGTGTGGGGGGGTGCGACACGGTTTACAGCGAAGCGCTGGCAAACTGTGGCACCCTTGGATTCGGAATGGAGCACCAGTCACCCGACGATGCTTGCGCATCCACCCGGAAGCCGATTGAACTTGTGGTACGCGATCGCAGATCGGATCACAGGTCGGTTTCGTGGAGGTTGAATTCGCCGGGTTTGTCGAGGTTGGGGGCGACCTTGAAGAAGGGGTGGTCGGGCTCGTGGTCGAGGAGGAGTGTCCAGGCGTCGGTCGCCGCGCGCTGGAGGAGTCGGTTGCGTGCGATCATGGAGGTGTAGGGCTCGACATCGTACGCGAGGTTGGTTGTGGGCCGGGCGTGGTGGCGCGTGGGGAGGACATCGGGCGTGAAGACGACGGTGCGCCCGGAGGTGTGGGTGATGGCGACGGCCTGCTGTCCCCAGGTGTGTCCCGGGACGGGGATGACGGAGATGCCCGGGAGGACCTCGGCCTCGCCCTCGACGAGGCGGACGCGCTCGGCTATCTCATCGGTGAGGTGGGTGCGGAGGTAGGTCTTGTTCATGGTGGACTTGTTGGCGATGGCGTCGGTCCACTCGCGTTGCTGGACGATGATCTCGGCGTTGGGGAAGGTCGGTGTCGGTCGGCCATCGGGAGCGAGGCGGGTGAGGCCGCCGGCGTGGTCGAAGTGGAGGTGGGAGACGATGACGGCGGAGATGTCGGCGGGGTCGGCATCGATCTCGGCCAGCGCATCGTGGATCGCGCGGTCCTCCATGGCGTACATGTCGCGCTCTTTGGCGGAGAACTTGTCGCCGATGCCGGTCTCGACGAGGACGAGTTTTCCGGCGTGTTCGAGGAGGAGGCAGTTCTGCTGGAGGGGCATCCGGTTGTGCTCGTCGGGGGTGAGCCAACGGGTCCAGACGACGCGGGGGATGAGCCCGAACATGCAGCCGGCATCGAGCTTGAAGGCGCCTGCACGGAGCAGGCGGACGGTCCAGGTCATTGTGGGCCTCGTCTTCGTTGGAGAATCCCGCATACGGGGAAAAAAGGGGGATCAGCATAGCCGGTTCGTCGGGTACACTCCTCCCCGTATGCCCACCGAACGATGGCTTTCGGCAGAACATCGCTCTCCCGAGGAGCAGCAGCAGGCGCTCTCGCTGCGTCCGACGCGGCTTTCGGAGTACATCGGGCAGCGGGATCTGGTCGAGCGGCTGCGGATCGCGATCGAGGCGGCACGGGGGCGCGGGGAGGCGATGGAGCACACGCTGCTGCACGGACCCCCCGGTTTAGGGAAGACCACGCTGGCCCATGTGATCGCTCAGGAGATGGGTTCGGCGCTGCACTTGACGAGCGGCCCGGCGCTGACGCGCGGGACGGATCTGGTCGCCGCGCTGACGCGGATCCAGCCGAATGATGTGCTGTTCATCGACGAGATTCATCGGATGCCGGTGGCGGTGGAAGAGTTCATCTACCCGGCGATGGAGGATCGGCGGATCGATGTGGCGGTGGATACGGGTCTGCATGCGCGGACGGTGACGATTCATCTCAAGCCGTTCACGCTGATCGGTGCGACGACGCGGGCGGGGCTGCTCTCGGCGCCGCTGCGGAGCCGGTTCGGGCTGACGCATCACCTGCAGTACTACCCGAGCGCGGACCTGCTGACGATTCTGGAGCGGAGCCGGGGCCTGCTGGAGATCACCGCGGAGGGTGGGGCGCTGGGAGCGATTTCGGAGCGGAGTCGTGGGACGCCGCGGATCGCGAATCGGTTGTTGCGTCGCGTGCGTGACTATGCGCAGGTGCGCGCGGGGGGCTCGATCACGCAGCGGGTGGTGGATGAGGCGCTGGCGCTGGAGGGTGTGGACGGCGAGGGGTTGGACGGGCTCGACCGGGCGTATCTGAAGACGATCGCGGGGACATACCGCGGCGGGCCGGTGGGGCTGGAGGCGCTCGCGGCGACGATGGGAGATGATGCGGGGACGCTGGAGGATGTGGTCGAGCCGTATCTGCTGCAGCGTGGGTTTTTGGCGCGGACGCGTCGGGGGCGGATGCTGACGCCGGATGCGTGCGCGTATCTCGGTGTGGAGTTCAAGCCGGGGAGCGTGGGGGAGGGGAATGCGGCGAGCGTGTTGTTCGAGGAAGAGGCGGACGGGGTGGAAGCGGAGTAGCGCGTGCGGATCCTGGGCGTCGATCCGGGTTTGTCGTTGACGGGCTTCGGCTGTCTGGAGTTTCCGGGCGGTGATGTCGCGCTGCCGGCGCGGGTGGCGGATGCGGGCGTGATTCGGCTGCCGGGGAAGCGGACGGTGTCGCATCGGCTGGCGATGCTGGAGCGGGAGTTGTCGGCGCTGGTGGAGGAGCTGCGCCCGTCGTACGCGTGTGTGGAGTCGGTGTTCTCGCATGTGGTGCATCCGCGCACGGCGATCGTGATGGGGCACGCGCGGGGGGTGATCCTGCTGGTGATCGAGCGGTCCGGGGTACCATTGATCGAGTTGCCGCCGGCGGAGGTGAAGAAGTCGCTGACGGGCAGCGGCCGGGCGAGCAAGGAGCAGATGCAGCGGGCGATCGCCGGGGCGCTGGGGTTGTCCGCGCCGCCGCAGCCCGCGGATGTGGCCGATGCGCTGGCGGTGGCGCTGGCGGGGTCGGTGCGGTTGCACGCGGCGGAGGCGATGGAGCCGAGGGGTGTCGAGTTGAAGCAGCGAGGTACGGGCGGAGTATGACAGAGCAGACACCGAGAGCGCAGATCCTGATCGTCGAGGATGAGCACGAGCATGCCGAGGTGATGGCCGATGCGCTGCGCAAGCCGGGGCATGTGTGCACGATCGTGAACAGTGTTCCCGAGGCGATGGAGGAGCTGCGCGCGGGGTCGTTCGATGTGATCGTCACGGATCTGCGGATGCCGAACTCGGCGGGCGTGCAGACGGGGGTCGGCGCGGTGTCGGGCGATGGCGGCGATGCGGGGATGCGCGTGCTGGATGCCGCGCGGAACATGCAGCCGGATGCCGAGACGATCATGGTGACGGCGCACGGCGATGTTCCGACAGCGCGGGAGGCGTTCAAGCACGGCGCGTTCGACTTCATCGAGAAACCCCTGGACCTGTCGTTGTTCCGCTCGCTGGTGAATCGGGCCGCGGAGGCGGTGCTGCTGCGCCACCACGGGGGCGAATTGTCGGAGCTTGTGCAGCACGACGGCTTCGAGGGGATCGTGGCGGGCTCGGAGCCGATGCGCCGGATTCTGGCGACGGTGAAGACGGTCGCGCCGTCGAATCTGGCGGTGCTCATCACGGGCGAGAGCGGGACGGGGAAGGAATTGATCGCGAGCGCCATCCACAAGCACTCGGTGCGGTCGGGGAAGCGGTTTGTGGCGTTCAACTGCGCGGGGCAGAGCGAATCACTGATCGAGGATGCCTTGTTCGGGCATGTGCGCGGGGCGTTCACCGGCGCGGAGCGCGAGCGCGAGGGTGTGTTTGAGTACGCGAGCGGGGGGACGCTGTTCCTCGATGAGATCGGGGACATGCCGCTGTCGATGCAGGCGAAGCTGCTGCGCGTGCTGGAGACGGGCGATGTGGTGCGGCTCGGATCGAATGAATCGCGGAAGACGGATGTGCGGTTCGTGAGCGCGACGAACAAGGACTTGCAGAAGTCGATCGCGGCGGGCGAGTTCCGCGAGGATCTGTTTTTCCGGATCAAGGGCGCGCTGATTCATCTGCCGCCGCTGCGCGATCGGCGCGAGGACATCCCGCGGATCGTGCGCCATGCGGCGGCGAAGTTTTCGGAGCAGTTGCAGCGTCCGGTGCCGGATGTGACGGACGCCGCGATGCTGCGCCTGACGGCGTTCTCGTGGCCCGGCAATGTGCGTCAGCTCCTGAATGTGGTGCAGAACATGGTGGTCACCGCGGCGGGCGAGGGCGCGACGATGCTGGATGTGCGCCATATTCCCGACGACATCGTCAGCACGGACGAGGATGAGGAAGTGAACGGGGGGGCGATGGTCTCGGGGGGATCGCTGGCGGGGACATCGCTGGAATCGCTGGAGAAGCGGGCGATCCGGGAGACGCTGCGACTGACGGGGGGAAATCGTGAACAGGCGGCGAAGCTGCTGGGCATCGGCGAGCGGACGCTGTACCGCAAGCTCAAGGAGTACGGCCTGCGATGAAGGTGTGCCGGTTTCTCCGCTCGCGCTCGTAGACCTCCTGAAACTTCGGCGAAGCACGAGGCACGAAAAGTTTCCACACGGCATCGAGCGAGCGGACGCCCCAGTAGCGGTGGATGCAGAGGTTGGCCCAGGCGAGGCCGAGACCGAGGCCGAGGATGGTGTCGCTGGGCCAGTGGGCACCGAGGGTAATGCGCGCGAACATCACGAGGGCGACGAGTGTCCAGACCAGCGGACTCAGCCGCCGGTCGAAAGCCGAAAGAAAGACCGCGCCGATGACGGCGTGGGTGGTGTGCGTAGAAGGCATCGACATGGCGGAATAGTTGATGCCCTGTTCGATGGCGGGTCCGGGGCCTTGGAAGAGCCACGGGTCGTCGAGGGCGGGTCGTCCACGGCCGATGAGCAGCTTGAGCCCGTTGAAGATCAGTCCGCCGACCAGCGCGGCGAAGATCCAGTCCAGCATCCTCCGCAGCCGATCGCGCTGGAGCAGCGCGATCAGGATGAAGACGAGCAGGATGGTTGTGACGGATCCGAACTGCTGGATGGTTTCGAGTTCGCGTCGGATGTCGCCGCGCGGAGAGACGGAGCGGAGGTATTCCGAGAGCGGCTTGTCGAGGAAGAGGCAGAGGATGGTGAGGGGGAGTGTGATGGCCAGCGGCAGGACGACCGCGCGGAGCCAGGGGAAGGGCGGGAGCATTCTGACAGGATCCTTGCGCGTCATGGCGACAGGTTAGTATGTCGAAGATGAGCGGGTCGCGCGAGGACAGGTCGGGGTCGGGTGTTGAGGGGGCAGGGGGTTTCCCGGTGCGATCGGAATTCCGGGAATTCCGGGAATTCCGGGGGTTCCGGGGGTTCCGGGGGGGCCGGGGAATCCGGGGGTTCCAGGGGCGATGGGCGCGGTCGTGGTGGGCGGGGGTGGTGTTGTTTGTCGTGTGCGTGGCGATGTACCTGCCGGGGTTGTTCACGATCCCGCCGGTGGATCGGGATGAGAGCCGCTTCGCGC
>REDD01000101.1 GCA_007693725.1 Phycisphaeraceae bacterium | reverse complement strand
GTGACCGCCAACATCAACGCGAACGCCGCCTTCGGCTTCACCGGCACCACCGATGCGACCCTGATTGTTTCGAACCTCGGAGCAACGGGCAACATCACCCTGATCTACAACTACATCCCCGCTCCCGGAACCATGGCCCTCATGGGCCTCGCCGGACTCGCGGCCACCCGTCGGCGCCGCTGATCGATCGAATTTCCATCTCTGTTCATGAATAAAGCCCCCAGCATCGCTGGGGGCTTTTTCGTTGGATCTCCACGCTGGACCGGTGAGTTCCGGCCTGATCGTCCCACCGAATTGATCAGCTCAACTTCTCAGCGGGAACGATGACGCCGCGGCACTCGCCAAAGCCGATCCGACGGTAGCCGTCCCGCTCGCAATAGCCCCGCATGATGATCTCATCGCCATCGGCGAGGAAGACCCGCTTCTCGCCGGTGGGCAACTCGATGGGCGTTCGGGCGGTCACGGGCTGTCCCGGACCATCCCAGGTGAGTTCGAGGAGGCAGCCGCGGTTCTCACGGTTCGGGCCTGAGACGGTTCCTGTGGCGATGAGGTCGCCGGGCATCATCTCGCAGCCGTTGCTGGTGTGGTGGGCCAGCATCTGGGCGATGGTCCAGTACATCTCCCTCATCGAGCCACGGCTGAGGCGGACGGGAGCGGTCCCCTGCTCCCGCATGGCCGCGGAGGCGAGGTAGACCTCGACGGTGAGGTCCACCCCCCCACTGTGCTCGTTGTGCTCGCTGTCGAGGTACGCCAGCGGGCGGGGGTCTCCATCGGGCCGGGTGAACGCCGGGCAGCGGAAGGGGCGGAGCGCCTCCATAGTCACGACCCATGGCGAGATGGTGGTCGCGAAGGACTTGGACAGGAACGGTCCGAGGGGCTGGTACTCCCATTTCTGGATGTCGCGGGCCGACCAATCGTTGACCAGAACCAGCCCGGCGATGTCCTCCTCGGCGGCATCGACGGAGCAGGCGACCCCGAGCTCGTTCCCCAAGCCCACGAAGAAGCCGACCTCCATCTCGTAGTCGAGCCGCTGGGAGGGGGCGTAGACCGGCGGCGTGTCGTCCTCGGCCTTGATCTGACCGTTGGGGCGACGGATGGGCGTCCCCGAGACGACGATCGTCGAGGCCCTCCCGTGGTACCCGATCGGGACCCACTTGTAGTTGGGGAGCAACGGGTTTTCGGGGCGGAACATGCTGCCGACATTGGTGGCGTGGTGGATGGAGGCGTAGAAGTCGGTGTAGTCGCCGATCTGGGCTGGCAGGAGCATCCTGACACCGCTCATGGGGAGCAGGGCGGCCTTACGGAGCTTCTTCTTGCCGTTGATCTCGTCGTTGCCCGCGGTCAGGAGTTCGCAGATGCGTTCGCGGAGCATCTGGCGGATTTCCGGCCCGGCGCAGAAAAGCGCGGAGAGATCGGGGCTGTCGAGGGCGCCTTCGATCTCCTCGTCCTCGTCTTCGAGATCCTCAAGGAGCCCTTCCCGGGCGAGGAGGGCGATATCGAGGACCTGATCGCCGATGGCGATGCCGACGCTCGCCTCCTCCTCGTCCTCGTCCTTGCGGCAGAAGACCCCGAGGGGCAGATTCTGGATGGGGAAATCGGTGGCGGGGTCGTTTGCGGACTCCACCCATGAGGTGCGGTTCGGATCGTGGGTTGCATCAGTCTTGTGCATGGCGCACAAGATAGACGCGCATCAGATTGCTCGCAGGGATCGAAGATCCGCGACGGGCTCCTCGAACGAGCAGGACCCAAAGGCGATGGCAAATGATTCGCGGGCACTGGCGAGCCGCCCGGCATCGAGCGAGTACTGCTTCCAGGAGATGGTCTCATCGCCGAAGCGGAACTCGGCGGGATCCCGCTCTTCGAGCAGCTCGATGGCATCGGGGAGGGTCATGTTGGCGCGCCGGATCATCGCCGCGGCGAGGAAGACATTCAGGAAGCCGTGCATGGTGCCGGAGGGCGATTCCGGCTCGTAGGTCAGGGGGTGGTCGCTTCGGACGGGGTGATGCAGCCCCGCGGTTGCCTTGAAGGGGACCTCGGCGGCGGCGCAGCAGGCGATGAAGTTGGCGACAAACTCGCTGGACGGGAAGAGATCGTGGGTGACGCCGCCGCAGCGGATCTTGGCGTGGGCCCCGGTGCCGGCCATGGCGGTGATGAGGCCGCGGATGTCGTCCCCCGGGGGCACCTCAAAGAAGGGGGTGAGCTGCTCGGGAATGATGCCCATGGCCCGGTCGATGTCTCGGGGTCCACCGGCACGCAGTTCGATCGTGTCCACGACCGCCAGTCCGTTTTCCGGCTCGGAATGTCTCCGGTTGAACTCGAAGATCCCGTCGATCTCGCGGTCCAACTCCTCGCCGACGATCGCGGAGATCGGCCACGGCTCATCGCTGGGCTGGCGCGGGAGCAGGGGCGCTGCGTTCCGCTCGAACTCCGAGAGGCGTGCGACGGGGGAGATGAAGCGGGCGAGCATCCAGGAATCGGGGGAGGACCGGTACGCGCCGTAGTTGCGGACGGCCGTGGCCATGTCCAGGCGTGCGGGCGGGAAGAGACCGGCGTAGTCGATCAGGCCGGTCAGGAGGATGCGTCGTGGGTCCATGGGCGCCCTCCTTGACAGCGCCCATCCAATGTACAGGAATCCGGGTGTACGGTCCGGGGGGCGCGGTCCGGGGGTGCGTGGAACGCACGAGCGTTCCGGGCATGCACTCGGCACGAGAATCGGGGACACTGGCGGGTTCCAGAATGGCAGACCAATCGCACAGTCACGACGCCCCGGACGGAGCCGATGAGACTCCCGGCACGCCGCGTCGAGTCTTGTTTCTGGACCAGGGATTCCTGAAGAATCGCAAGGGGAAACCCATTCACGGCGTCGAGCTCTTTCGCCTGCTGCTGCTGCCGCAGTTGCTGGAGTTGGGGGTGGAATGCACGGTGTGGTTCGATCCGTCGTGGCGGGAGACCGTGCGGGAGCGGTTGGGCGAGCATGCACTCCTGCGTGTGCGCACGACTCCGGGGCTTGGGGGCACGCTGACGAACGCGCTGTGGGCGGTGGGCGCCGAGCGCGCGAGCTACGACACGGTGGTCTTCGGCGATGCCCGGCGGGGCATGATCCCGGCGATGCAACTGTGCAGCACAAGGCGGCTCGGCGAGGAATCGCTGGTCTTTGCGCATCGCAGGCCGCACCCTCGCCTGCTGAAGCTGACCCGGAAACTCGACTATCGCGTGCTCGCGGTGTCGGAGTTCGTCGCGGAGCGGTTTCGCAAGGTGGGGCGCGCGGTCGATGTGTACTACGGCCTGCCGAATGCGCAGCAGTTCTTCCCCCGCGACTTCCCCCGCGATGAATCCGGATCTACCAAAGACGGCGTGATCAACTTCTGCCTGCTCGGACGGCTGCCGAACATCTCGAAGGGGCACGAACTGGCGATCGAGGCGTACCGCTCGCTGGATCCCGTCGTGCGGGAACGCTGCCGCCTTCATCTGGCATCGTTCATCGGGCCGACAGACCTCGGCATTCCCGGCATCATCACGCACGAGTGGATCGCATCGGGCGATGTGCCGGAGTTTCTGCGCTCCATGCATGTCATGCTGACGCTGTCATCGAACGAGACATTCAGCCAGGCGATCGTGCAGGGGATGTTGACGGGCCTGCCCATCATCGCCACGCCCCACCCGGTGTTCGTGGAGAAGCTCGACACCGGGGGCGGCGTCATCGTCGATCGGAACGCGGAGGCGATCAGCGCCGCGATGGCACGGCTCGCGGGCGATGCGGAGATGCGCCGAGAAATGGGGCGCATCGCTCGCGAAACCGCGCTCGAACGCTATGTCTGGGATACCGGCCGATTCGTCCGCGAACATCTGTTCCGAGGATCGCGCTGAATCAAGTTGGCCTCCAGAGATGAACGATCAGTGCACGGTCGCCGAATCCTCGACGAGCGCATCATTGAAGCGACGCTCGGGCCTCTTCTCCCACTTGCGCGCGTGGTAGACGGCTGACGCAAGCACGGGGAAGAGCGTGGTCGCTTCGCCGAAGACCATCTGCTCGTGCACGACATCGACCTTGCCCCACGAGCACGCCTCTCGGAGTGTTGATCCGGAGAGCGCGCCATCGCGGGAGTCGGCGACGGTGAGCTGGATGGCGTACTTGTGCATGGTGACCGCATCGTCGCCTTCGAGGAGTTCGGCGGCCACGACGATGTCCTGGGCGAAGTTCTTGGGCACGCCGCCGCCGAGCATGAGGAGGCCGGTCTCCGGGTTGACGAGCTTGAGCCGGGTCAGTTCGCGGAAGTCCTTGCCGGAGTCGAACGCGACGAACGGGCGACCCGCCGCGGCACGCTCGGTCTGGTGCAGGACGATGCCGAAGCCGGCGGAGCAATCGCTGAATGCGGGGATGAAGATCGGCACGCCCTTGCGCTTCGCGGTCAGGACGAGCGAGCGTGCGTTGGGATGATTCGCTTCGAGGTAGTCACCCATCGCGATCATGAGTTCGCGGGATGAGTAGCTGCCGGGTGGCACCTCATCGAAGATGCGCTTGGTGGTGTCGTCGCAGATGCGGAGTTGGTCTTCATCGATGTATGTGTCGTAGATGCGGTCGATCATCATGTCGCGCAGGGTCGGATCGTCGACGACTGGCGCTTCGGGCGATCCCGGGGCGATGTAATGGCGGAAGCCGAGTCCCTCGAAGAAGTCCTGATCGACGATGTTCGCGCCCGTGGAGACGATCGCATCGACCATGTTGCATTCGAGAAGCGTGATGATGGCTTCCTTGAGCCCGGCGGAGATGAGCGAGCCGGCGAGCGTCAGAATGACCGCGCAATCCTTGTCGGCGATCATCTGGTCGTAGATGTCGGTGGCCTTGGCGAGATTGCGCGACTGGAAGGCCATGTGGCGGTACGCGTCAACGAGCGGGCGGGCATCGAACGCGGTGATGTCGATGTGCTCGACGGGGTTACGGAGCAGATCGGCTTTGGTGGGCTTCGCGGGGGTGGTCATGTCGATCTCCGGGCTTGCTGAGGCGGATTCGAGTTGCGGAAACAGAGAATTCTAGAGACGGAACCGAGTCGGGGCGAAAACGGGTGGTGATTACTCTTCGAGGTAGGTGTAGCCGGCGAGCCCGTTCTCGTAGAACCGCATCAGAGCCCCGGATTCGGAGGGTGTCAGGCGACCGGCCCGGACGGCCCGCTCGGTGTCGCGCCGGAAGAGGCGCTTGAGTTCGTTCGGATCGATCTGCACATACGAGAGCGACTGCGCGACGGTATCGCCGGGGACGATCTCGTCCATGACCAGATGGCCGTCGTCTTCGAGGCGGACATGCACGGCGTGCGTGTCGCCGAAGAGATTGTGGAGATCGCCGAGGATTTCCTGATAGGCGCCGACGAGGAACGCCGCGAGGTAGTAACGGTCACCGTTCTTCAGGGCGTGCAGTTCGAGGGCTGTCTTGATCTCCCGGTTCCCGACGAAGTGCTCGATCTTTCCGTCCGAGTCGCATGTGATGTCGTGGAGAACGCCGAGACGGGTCGGGCGCTCCGCGAAGCGATGGATCGGGCAGATGGGGAATATCTGGTCGATGGCCCATGAGTCCGGCATGGACTGGAAGACCGACATGTTGCAGAAGTAGTGATCGCAGAGGAGCGATCGCAGCTCGTTGAACTCTTCGGGCCATTCATCTTCCGCCTGAGCGCGTGCGAGGATGCGCCCGCCGATGGACCAGAACAAGCGCTCGGTGGCGGCACGGACGGGGAGGGAGACATAGCCGAGACTGAAAAGACTGAGTATCTCGGAACGGGCCTGCATGATGTCGTGGTAGATCTCGAGAGGGGTTGCCTTCTCGACGCGGGCCTTGGCATCGAAGAGGTCGTAGACCGGCTGCGGGAGTTCCTCTTCCTCGCGGGGACTCATCTCGTCGATGGATGCGGGTGGAGATGCCGAATCGTAGGTGTTCGATCCGATCACATCGAAGACGAGCACGGACGAGAACGCGACCATGGCGCGTCCGGATTCGGAGATGATGTTCGGGTGCGGAACGCCGACATCGTCGCAGATGGACTTGATGCGGTAGATGACATCCGCCGCGTATTCGTCGATGGAGTAGTTCATCGAGGACTCGGCGGAGGACTTCGAGCCGTCGTAATCGACGCCGAGGCCGCCGCCGATGTCGATGGTTGTCATGCCCGCGCCGAGGCGGCGGAGTTCGGTGTAGATGTGCGCGAGCTCCGTGACGGCGTTCTTGAGATGGCGGATGTCGCAGATCTGACTGCCGAGGTGGAAGTGCAGGAGGTTGAGGCAGTCGGCCATCTTGTGGAGGTGGAGATACTCGACGGCTCGCACAAGGTCGCTCATCGAGAGCCCGAACTTGGAGCGGACGCCGGCGCTGCCCTCCCATCGCCCGGAGCCGGGCGATGAGATCTTGGCGCGGACGCCGATCTGGGGACGCACGCCGTAACGCTCGGCGTGGCGGACGATGAGTTCGAGTTCGCTGAACTTCTCGACCACCGGGATGATGTTGCGCCCGAGCTTGGTCGCGAGCACGATCATCTCGATGAACTCGCTGTCCTTGAAGCCGTTACAGACGATGGGCATGTGCGGCTGGTCGGCGGTCATCCCCAGGACGGCGAGCAGCTCCGGCTTGGACCCGGCTTCGAGACCGAAGCCGAGTTCGTTGCCGATGTCGCGGATCTCCTCGACGACGGTGCGCTGCTGGTTGACCTTGATCGGAAAGACGCAGCAGTAGGCGCCGCTGTACTGCTCATCGCGTATGGCCTTGTGAAAGGCGCGGTGGATCTCGGTGAGACGGTGACGGAGGAGGTCGGTGAAGCGCAGCAGGAGCGGGGTGTGCAGTCCGCGCTCGGCCAGACCGTTGACCACCTCGAAGAGATCGATCTCGCGGGACTCGTCTCGCTCGGGCCGAACCACGACATGCCCCTTGGCGTTCGCGGCGAAGTAGCCATTTCCCCATTGTTCGAGGCCGTAGAGCTCGGCGGTGTCCGCGATGGTCCATCCTCCGGTGTTCGGAGCGACGGCGTCGTGGTGGATGGGCTGGTCGGTATGGAGACTGGTCATCGCGCGGGGGCCCCCTTTGGGTGCTGGCGTGCGGGTGAAACACCGGGAACGGAACAGTCCGAACGATACTCACCCACCGGGCGGTTCGTCTCAGACTTTAGGCATCGAGGGAGAGATTTCTTACGGCGTGGCCAGGCGTTTCCGCTGGGTGAGGAGCGCGGCGGTGAAGGTGCGGCCGACGGTGGCGGGATCCCAGGTCCATGCCGGACCGCGCCGGTCCTCGTAGAAGGACCAGAGATCGAGCCAGTACGAGCGGAAGCGCTGATCGCCGAAGCGTTCGTAGTGCTCGGTGACGCGGCGCATGATGTCGTTCGACTCGCCCTCGAATCCCAGGATGTCGCGTCCGTGGCGGACCGACTCGGTATCGAGCGCGAGGGAGGCGTAACGACCGAGCAACTGCATGATGTTGGCGGCGGCGTACGGCCCGATGCCAGGGAGCGCCAGCAATCGTTCTCGCACCGCTTCGTCGCTGTTCGAGGGATCGGCGTACCAATCCTCATCGATCTCTCCCGCGACGGCGAGCTTCGCGAGGGCGACGATGCGCTCGTCCCGGTATCCGACGCCGCAACGGGAGCGGAGCGTTGCGGGACGCTTGCGGCTGAGTTGGCGCGGGCTGGGGAAGGATGGCGAGATCACTTCACACAGGCGGGCGTTCATGTTCATGGTGCCGGCCCAGGTGACATTGCAGTTGGTCACCGTCTTGACGATGTCCTCGAAGAGGGTCGGCGATCGAAAGAGACGGCCGCGCCCGGACCGTTTCCAGCGGGAATCGACGCGGTGGAAATGCGAGAGATCGTGCTCGTCGAGACGCAGCATGCGCTCGACCCTGCAGCGCGCCTCGCGTTGCTGGGCCCGGTCGAGCGCGATGTCCGACTGGACGATCAGGTCCGCGCCCGGCGCATCCTTCGACTGGCCAATGGTCAAGACCGCGACGGAGTGATCCAGCAGCAGCGGGCGCGTCAGCGTGCAGGACTCCGGATCCCACCGATTCGGCGCGAGGAGAAAATAGCCGTATGAGCAGACATCGCGCTTGAATAGGTAGTCTTCGGGCGGCTTGATTCGCAGTCGCGAGCCCATGCGGCGTCAGACTCTCATCTCGGTCGCGACGCGCGGGATCAGGTAGGTGCAGATGTTGAGGCACAGGCGATCGCCCAGGCGCGCGAACATCTCGTACTTCGATTCGAGCTGACGCGCGTATTCATCGGTGGTGATGCCCGCCTGGTGCAGATCGGTCTTGGCGTCCACCATGTACTGATCGATCATCGAGCGGTCGCACTCGAAGTGGTACTGGAACGCGTAGGTCCGCATGCCGATGCTGTACGCCTGCACCTTGCAGGCGGGGTTGGTCGCCAGCAGTTTCGCACCGTCCGGGAGTGCTTTGACCTCGTACCAGTGCTTCTGGAACTGCGGCGATCGCCAGGCGATCCCGGCGAGGATGGTGTCGGTGTGTGCTGTCGGAGTGAGGTGGACATCCGTGAAGCCCATCTCGGGGCGGTCCATCTTGCCCACCTCGCCGCCGAGGGCCTTGGCGATGAGCTGCGCGCCGAGGCAGATTCCCAGCACGGGGAGGGATCGCTCGTGAGCTTCGCGGAGGAAGGCGAGTTCCTTGTCGATCCAGGCGTGCTTCTCGTCGACATTCTGGCGTCCGCCGAGGGAGACGACCCCGTCCACGCCGTCGAAGTCTGCGGGTAGGGCTTCGCCCTGGTCCACGCGGATGGTGCGGACCCGGAAACCGTGGTCGCGGAGGGTGACGCCGAGGCGTCCTGATCGTCTGAGGTCGTCGTGCTGGATTGCGATGATGGCCATGGCGGGGCTAAGCATAGCACCCGGCTGGGTGTCCACACCCCGGCTCACAGGACCGCATCAACCTCCGACTCCGGCTCTGAAACGGAGGGCTTGAACATCGCGATGGTGGCGTCGTGGCCGCCCATGTAGTCGTGGCGCAGCGCCACGCGGGGGGTGACCTCCAACGCCCGGGCAACGAGGGCGACGGGATCGAAGCGTCGGGCCGGGGATGGTTGCGTCCGGGGCGTCCGGGGCGTCCGGGGCGGCTGGTGATCGCGGCTGCTCAGGAAGTTGAACAGGACCCCCTCTTGCGCGACCCGCCACGCCCTGAGGACGACCTCCCACGCCTCCTCCTCGCTGAGTGTGTTGAGCGAGCCCGAGAAGACGACGAGGTCGATCTCCGCAAAGCGATGCTGCGCGTGGTTCACGGTGTCGAAGGCGGCCGCATCGCCCACGAAATCGGCCAGCACGAACCGGGTCTCGGGAAGGGCCGTGGCCCGGGCCTGCTCGATGAACTCCGGCAGGGCTTCCATGCCGATGTAGGCCCCGTAGTCGATGCCGCGCTCCAGGAGCCACGCCGCCAGATCCCCCAGTCCGCAGCCGGCATCCAGCACCACCCGCCCCGTGAAATCCGCCATCCTGGAGAAGATGCGGAACCGCTGACGCTGCTTCTGGCGGCTCATCCAGAGCGTGGCCTCGAAAGAGGGGCCGTGGACCCGCAGCGCATCACGGTAGGGATCCAGATAGCAGTCGAGTTTCGGGGCTGGGGTCGCCTCGCTCATGACAGGATCGTAGCCAATCCGCGGGAATGCCCCGTGGAAGGATTCGGGGCGGCGTTAAACTGGGGTCATGCGCGTCACCATGATTCTGCCTGCCGCCGGATCCAGCAGCCGCTACTCGAAGGCCGGAGGGCTCCGCAGCAAGCTGGATGAGGATCTCGGGGGTCGTCCGGTGCTCCAGCGGACCGTCGAGCTGTTCACGAAGCGAGATGAGGTCGCGGGGATCATCGTCGCCGGTCCGCACGATGAGGAGGCGTACGAGGAGTTCTGCGGGCGTCACGCGGACAAGCTGGCCCTGCTCGGAGTCAGGATCTGCCGGGGCGGGAAAACCCACAGGCACGAAACGGTCGCGAGCGCGCTGGAACTGGTGGATGACCAGACAACGCACATCGGGGTCCACGATGCCGCCCGCCCGTGTACCCCCGATGATCTGCTGGATCGGGTCTTTGACGGCGCGCACCGGCACGATGCGGTCATCCCGGCGATCGATGTTCCGGACACCATCAAGCGGGTCTCGGAGATGGAGGATGCCGGCGAGAACGATCCGCTCGACGCCATCCTGGGAGGGGCGGGCAAGGCCAACCGGTCGATGCGTCGGGTCTCGGAGACGATCCCGCGGACGGGTCTGGTGCTGGTGCAGACGCCACAGTTGTTCAGCGCATCCTTACTCCGGCGGGCCTACGCGCAGCAGGATCTGACGAGCACGGATGACGCCTCCCTCGTAGAACGGCTGGGAGAGACGGTGACGGTGGTCGAGGGTGATCCGAGAAACATCAAGATCACACTGCCCAAGGACCTCGCCTTGGCGCGCTCGATCCTCGGGGTGCGGACGCCCTCGGAGCGCCCGACCCACAAACGCTTCTGAACCGTCGCGGACTCATGAACTCTGCTGGAACAGATGCACATCCCGCTGCGGGAAGGGGATGGAGATGCCGGCCTGATCGAGGCCCTGCTTGATCCGCAGGATCATCTCTTCCTTCGTGCCGAGCCAGTCCTCACGCTTGCACCAGACACGCACCTGCCAGTCGATGGAAGAATCATTGAACGCGAGCACCACGACCTGCGAATCACGATCGGGGAGCTTCGTGCTGATGGAGTTGGCGACATCCATGAGCACCTGACGGGCCTTCACGAGATCGGTGTCGTAGGAGACGCCGACATCGACATCGGCGCGACGCTCGGGGTGGAAGGTGATGTTCTCGATGGTGGTGCCGAAGATCGCGCCGTTGGGCATGATGAGCCGGCGGTTGTCGAAGGTATCCATCGTCGTCGTGAAGAGGTCGATCTGGTCGACCTTGCCCAGTTCGCCGTTCACCTTGACGACATCACCCACCTTGAACGGTCTGAACAGCAGCAGCATGACGCCCGCCGCGAAGTTCCCGAGCGAGCCCTGCAGAGCGAGCCCGACCGCGAAGCCCGCCGCGGCCAACAGTGCCGCGAAGGAGGTCGTTTCGACACCCGCCGTACCCAACGCGGCGATCAAGCCGAGGACAATGATGGCCCAACGCACGATGTTGGCGAAGAAGCGAGCGATCGTCGTATCAACTCGCTTGGCCTTTTCACCACGAATACGGATGATCCGGGAAACCCAGTTCGCGAGAATCCACGCAATGGTGAGAATGGTGACAATTTTGAGAATGCCGATGCCCAGAGGGATGGCATTCTCGGAAACCAGGTTTGCGACCTCTTCAAGATTTGTGAAATCGACTGAAGATTCGGCTTCTTCGGCTCCGTTGGCTTCAGGCGCCACTTGACCGGCTTCCCCCACCTCATCGTTGGCCGCTTCACCTTGACCGTTGCCGTTGCCTGCCTGTGCGAGCGTCAGAAACATACGATCGAGCATCGACATGGGAGTGATCTCCGGGCGCGGTTGATGGGAGTCCGTCGCGAATGCGGACGCGCCATATATACCACAGCGCGGAGTCACCTTGCAGGCCACTTCGACTAG
>REDD01000189.1 GCA_007693725.1 Phycisphaeraceae bacterium | reverse complement strand
GTGAAGAAACCGCTGAACGCGGTGGCAAGGTCAAAGAGATAGGCGCAGAGCCGGTGCGGCTCGCACGACTCCGCCGCGGCCCGGACCGAGGTGGGGTAGCGGAGGATCGTCAGTGCAAGGGCCTTCTCCTCCGGGGCGCCGATGATCAGTTCCGGACGATCGGAGGTCTCGAAAGAGGCCTCGCTGATGCCGAAGCGTTCGGCCGCCTTGCGGAAGATGCTGCGGACCCGAACGAGGGCGTACTGGAGGTACGGCCCCGTGTTGCCCTCGAAGGCGAGCATCCGGTCGAAGTCGAAGACATAGTCCTTGATGCGGTCGCTGGAGAGGTCGGCGTACTTGATCGCACTGATGCCCACGGCCTCGGCGATGGATCTGCGATCCTCGGGGCTGAGTTCGGGGTTCTTCTCGGCAACCGCGCGGTCGGCGCGGGCGATGGCCTCGTCGAGCAGGTCGCTGAGCTTCACATTGTCGCCGGAGCGGGTCTTGAAGGGGCGACCGTCCGAACCGAGGACGGTGCCGAAGGCGGCGTGGAAGAGCAGGGCATCGCTGCCGAGCGGGTGCGGGCCGGGACCGGGCTTGTTGGTGTACCCGGCCTTGTGCGCCGCGGCGAAGACCTGGCGGAAGTGCAGGGCCTGGCGTGCATCGACGGCGTAGATGACCCGGTCGGCGCCGAGCTTCTGGACACGCCGGCGAATGGCGGCGAGGTCCGTGGTGGCGTAGAGGTATCCGCCGTCGCTCTTGCGGATGAGGACGGGTTCCTTGATGCCGAATTCATCGAGGCGGACGACGAGCGCCCCGTCGGAGTGCTCGGCGATGGCCCGCTTTTCGAGGTCTTCGACGACTTCGCGGAGTTCGCCCGCGTAGGTGCTCTCGCCCGCGGTGTGCTCGTCGGTGACGAAGGTGTGGAGTCGGCGGCAGTTGTCGAAGCAGGCGCCGAGGGTGATCTCACTGATGCGCTGCCAGACGGCGCGGTAGCCCGGATCGCCGGATTGGAGCGCGACAAGGGCCTGCTTGGAGTGTTCGAGGGCTTCGTTGGCCCCGGCGACCTGCTCTTCGAGCTCGGCGAGGGCTTTGGGGCCGAGGTCGAAGCGATGGACGGCGGCGAGGCCCCGCCGGTCCGGCGCGGCGTTGATCTGCGCCTGGCGGTAGAGGGCTTCGAGATCCTCGAGCGTGAGTCGGTCGAGGTCGACCTTGCCCTGCTCGCTCAGCCGCTTGACGGACTCGGTGACCATGGCGATGGGGAGTCCCCAGTCGCCGAAGTGGTTCTGCCGCTTGACGGTGTGGCCCATGCGGGCAAAGAGGCGCGCCAGCGCATCCCCGATCACGGTGGCCCGGAGGTGACCGACATGCATCTGCTTCGCGAGGTTCACGCCGCAGAGGTCGATGACGACTGTTTCGAGGGCCTCGGGTGCGGGCGGCTCGATGCCGAGGGTGGGGGTGTCGATTTCATCGAGTGCATCGACGAGTGCCTGCGGCTTGAGGCGGATGTTGATGAAGCCGGGTCCGGCGATGTCGGGGGTTTCGGCGAGATCGTCGATGCGGAGGGCCTTGACGATGGACTCGGCGAGGTCGCGGGGCTTCATGCCGACGGCCTTGGCCAGGCCCATCGCGGCATTGGCCTGGAAATCACCGAACTGCGGGTTGCGGGAGGGGGAGAGGAGCGGGTCGGCATCCTCGGGGAGCCGGTCCGCCAGCGCTGTGCGCATGGCTTCGCGGAAGCGCTGATCGAGGAGTGTGGTCGGGTCTGCGGACATGGGGTGCTGAGTGTAGCAGTGCGGAGCGGTGCTTCGTCGTGCGTGCCGGCTGGGTGCGTGTTCCTAATGTGCGGCGGCGGAGCTGCGCTGACGCCCGTCGATGGTCATGAATAAGCAGCCCGCGGCGAGGATGACGAAGTCGTCGAGGAGAGGGTGCTCCCGGTGGATGGAGATGCCAAGCCGGTGAACGAACGGGTTGTGATGGGTGCGGAAGGTGGCAATGGGATTGCCTTGGACATCCTTGAGGTGGAGGATCTTGGGCGCGAAGAGTTCGTAGAGCGGGATGAATCGTCGCATGACCGCGGCGGAGGCGGAGTCCTCGATGAGTTCGCCGATGGGCTGGGGGTTGTCGTCGGGTGTGTAGGCGATCCAGTTGTTGCGTATGAGTGAGCGCATGCCCTTTCGTCTGAGAGAGCCGAGGACGGTGGCGTCGGGGAGGGTGATGTCGTAGGTGACGCTGAAGTCGATGATGGTCCGGGCACGCATGGTGAGGAGTTCCTCGGTGCGCGTGGAATCGGTATAGAGGCGAATGTCTTCCCGGAGACGGAAGGCCTTTTGGCGGCAGAATGCGACCGTATTGCCCTGCGCATCGAAGACATCGAGCGACTGCCCGGTGAATTGGACGATTCTGTTGCGGATCGTCCATCGCTCGCCGGGCGCAGCACGAATCACCACTGCATGTCCGCGGGGCTAGTACGGCGGGGCGTGGTGTCGTGGTTCTGCGGGGTCAGAGCTTGAGGTCTCCGAGGCCGATGCCGAGTCCGCCCGCAGAGCCGAGTCCGCCTCGTTCGGAGGGTGGCTCCTTGGCCTTTGCGACTTCCTTTGTTGCACCGGCGAGTTCCTTCTCGCGGAGCTTGGCCTTCTCGCGGAGGCGACGGAACTCGGGGGTTTCCTTCTTGATCTCCTCGGGGGTGCGGGTGTCGGGCTCTTCGCCCTTGCGTCCGCGTCCGCCGGGCTTGCCGCCCCTAGCGGGCATGTTTGCCGGGGGATCGGTGGCCTGCTTGATCGAAAGAGAGATCTTCCGGGAGTCGCTGTCGATCTTGAGCACCTTGACCTTGACGGTCTTGTTGGGCTGGACGACATCGCTGGTCTTCTGGACGCGTTTCCAGTCGAGCTCGGAGATGTGGACGAGCCCCTCGATGCCGTCGGCGAGCTGCACGAAACAGCCGAAGTCGAGGAGCTTGGTGACGATACCGGTGGCGGTCTCGCCTTCCTTGATGTCCTTGAGGGTCTCTTCCCAGGGATCGGGGGCGAGTTGCTTCAGGCCGAGGGAGTGGCGGCCGCTCTCCCAGTCGAGCTTGAGGATCTTGACCCGGACGGTATCCCCCTCTTTGAGGTGGTCCTCGACCTTGTTGACGCGGTCGTGGGAGATGTCGGAGACATGGAGGAGGCCGTCGGTGCCGCCCATGTCGACGAAGGCGCCGAAGGGCATGATCTTGCGGACGACGCCCTCGATCTCGTCGCCTTCCTTGAGGGTGTCCTTGAGCTTGGAGGCGAGTTCCTTCTGCTCGGCGGCGACGATGTCGCGCCGGGAGAGGGTGATGTTGCCCCGTCCGGAGCGGTCGACGCGGGTGACCTTGCAGGTGAGTTTCTGGCCGATGAAGGGGGTGAGGTCGTCGATGCGTCGGATGTCGACCTGGCTGGCGGGCATGAAGGCGCGGTGTTGGGCAACTTCGAGCTCGAGTCCGCCCTTGTTGACGCCGGTGACCATGGCATCGACGACCTGGCCCTTTTCGAGCAGTTCCCAATCGGCCTTCTGGACCGCGCCGGGCATGGTGCAGACATAGATGGACTCGGAGGGCTCGAAGCGCTCGACGACGACTTCGAGCGAATCCCCTGTTTTGGGGATTTGTTCTTCCTTGAGGACGGATTTGGGGAGGACGCCGAGTTCCTTGGGTCCGAACTCGATGAAGATGTCCTCGGGTCCGACGGAGACGACGATGCCGGTGCGGTGTTCTCTGCCGCCTTGGACGACGCGGGGGCCGCGGATGGGTCGTGGCTTGGCGGCTTGGGCTGCGGCACGGGCGGCCTCGACCTCGGCGTGGCTGACCGGTATTTGTTCGGTCGCGGCGTGCATGGCTGCATCCATGGCGGCGTGTGCCTCGGGGCTGATCTCGTCGGCCTTCGGAGGAGGGGTGTCGTTGGAGGGGGTTGCCTGCTGCGAGTCGTTTGTGGGCGCGAGGACATCCTCGGCCCGGGGCTCGTCAGCGGTGGGCTTGGTCGGCTCCGGGGTTCCGCTCATGGGGTTCTCAATCGTTGAGGGTTCGTGCGTGGACCACCATGCGGCGCACCGATACGCCGTGACACGCACCGCCCCACGCGAGCGGTGCTTCGGGCGGTAGTGTACTTCGATGAGGCGTCGGGTCCACGGGAATCGTGTCGAAATCGGTGAGAGTGGCTGCGGGGGGTCTCCGGGGCGGGTTTGGGGAGATCAAAACCGCTGGGTGGATCGTGGCGTATGGGTAGTTTGGGCAGAGGCGTCGGCGTGTGGACGCGCACGGGGTTAGGATGCCCGGCCCGCCCTTTGGGGGCGTGGGATAGTGCAGCAAGGAGCTCGGTAGATGGCATCTTCCAATGTTTCGTGGGGGATTGATATCGGGGCCAACGCGATCAAGGCCCTGAAGCTTGAGCGGGACGGCGACGACCTTCGGGTGGCGGACTTCGTGGTTCTGCCGCACAAGCGTGTGCTGTCCTCGCCGGACCTCGACGAATCGGAAGCGATGCGAGTGGCGCTGGGTTCGCTGATGGCGGAGTACGGCGACCAGATCCGGGGGACGACGGTGGCGATCGGCGTGCCGGGGCACTCGTCGTTCGCACGTTTCGCGAAGCTGCCGCCGGTCGAGCCGAAGGGCGTGGCGAATCTGGTGCGGTTCGAGGCGGTGCAGCAGATCCCGTTCCCGATCGACGAGGTGGAGTGGGACTACCAAGTGTTCGCGAGCGACGACACGCCGGACATCGAGGTGGGCATCTTCGCGGTGACTCGTGAGAAGGTGAACGAGCGGCTGCATCTGTACTCGGAGGTGGATCTTCGTCCGGACCACATCACGCTGAGTCCTGTGGCGGTGTACAACGCGATCGCGTACGACCTTGAGTTCACGGAGAACACGCCGGGGACGATCATTCTGGACATCGGGACGACGGCGACGGATCTGATCATCGCCGAGGGCGGTCGTGTGTGGGTGCGGACCTTCCCGCTGGGCGGTCATCACTTCACGGAGACGCTGGCCGAGACCTTCAAGCTGAGCTACGCGAAGGCGGAGAAGCTCAAGCGTGAGGCGGAGACGAGCAAGTACAAGCGGCACATTTTCCAGGCGCTGAAGCCGGTCTTCGGGGATCTGGTGCAGGATGTGCAGCGCTCGATCTCGTACTACCAGGACACGCACCCGGGTGCGAAGCTGGAGCGGCTGATCGGGCTGGGCTCGACCTTCAAGCTGCTGGGCCTGCGGAAGCTGCTGTCTCAGCAACTGAAGATCGAGGTTTTTCGGTTCGAATCGTTCAAGCGGATCTCGGTGGAGGGGGCGGGGGCCGCGGACCTGGAATCGACCTCGCTGAACATGGTGACGGCGTACGGGCTGTCGCTGCAGGGGTTGGGTCTGGTCCCGATCACGGCGAACCTGATGCCGGTTTCGGTGATTCGCGAGGCGATGTGGAAGAAGAAGACGGCGTGGTTCGTCGCGGCGGCTTCGATTGGGGTGATCGGAGCTGGGACGACCTTCCTGCGTCCGTTCCTCGATTCGCAGTCGTATCAGTCGCCCGCCGATACGCAGACGGTGCGGAGCGTGATCAACGACGGTCAGCGTTTGCAGCGCGAGGCGCGTGAGCAGCTTGAGGGTCGTGTTCCGACCTTCAACCTCGTCGAGGTTGCGAACCTTCGCGACGGCATCGGGCTGTACTACGAGGTGTACGACGAGATCGCCGCGATGCGTGCTTTTTCGGAGCGCGTGCTGGATGGGCAGCCGGATCGGAGGCCTGCGGGAGTTCCCTTCGCGTTCGATCTCGCGGGCGTGCGTACGGAGTATCTGCCGCCGGGGACCTCGTTCACCGGTGGTGGGGGTCAGGCGCCGCCGCGGGATCCCTACGGCGGCGGGCGCGAGTCGTACGGCGCGGATCCGATGGGCGATCCGGGCGCGGGCGTTGACGGGGATACTGCGGCGGGCTCGCGCGGCGCGATCCGTGTGACGGTGGCGCTCGATTCCGCGGTGGATGACGGGCTGATCTTCGTGAACGAGTCGGTGCTGGAGTGGTTGCGCGGGCGTGTGGCGAACCCTGATCCGGGGGCGAGTTTCCGCTATGTGTCGGTGCCGCGTATTGAAGAGGTGATACAGACGACGACGACCGGGGAGGCGCGCCCGGGGACGGGTACGGGGCGTGAGCGTCCGGGTACTGGGGCAGCGCCGGGCAGCACCGGGAGCCCGTTCGTGCCGCCGGATCGGCGTACACCGGGTTCGCGCGAGCGGAGTGAGCCGTCATCGCCGTCATCGCCGTCATCGCCGTCGTCGCCGCCACCCCCGCCGCCGAGCGGAGGCGGAGGCTTGGGAGCCGGTCCACCGTCAGAGCGGGAGCGTGAAACAGGGCGCACCCCCGGTGGTCTCGGAAGTCCCGGAGCGCCGGGCGGGCGTGGTGAAGAAGTGCGGACGATCGACAGCATGGCGCCGTTGCCGGGTCTGCCGCGTCGTTTTCCGGAGGGGGCGCGCGTGACGCGTTACACGCTCACCTGGATTTTGCAGTTGCAGGATCCGCAGTCGGGTGAAGCGGGGCAGGATGAGTACGACGACATGACGGATGTGACACCGCCCGCGGATGTTCGGGGCGGAGAGATCGCGGAGACGGCATCGGATCGTGAGGTGACTTCGTGAACAAGCTGATGCCGTGGGTGAAGTCGAATCTGGTGATCGTGATCGCGATCGTTCTGGCGATCATCGTGATCCCGGTGTTGATTTATTTCGGCGCGTCCTGGGAGTCTTCGTTGCGGGATCAGATCCGCCAGGATGTCTCACGCTCGATGAGTCAATTGCAGGGCGTGAATGTGACTTACGAGATTCCCGCGTTGCTGCCGGGGCAGCAGGCGTGGTCGCAGTCGAGCGTTCCGAGCATGGCCCGGACGAATCGCGTCGCGGAGGCGCTGGATGAGCTTCGCGAGGCGAGCGAGCGTGGGCGTCGCGACATTCTCGATCGGAATCGTGGGACCAAGGCGCCGCTGATCGACGGCGCGACGCCGGAGCAGCGTCTGTTCCCGCAGCCGTCGAATCCTCAGACGGCGGTGCGGTTGCCGACGGAGTTCGTCCGCCAGTGGCCGCGCTCGCTGCGTAGTTTGCTTGAAGCGGCTCAGGCGGGTGATGCGCCGAGTCCGGAGGATGTGCAGGCGCGGCTGGAAGCGCGGTTTGAGCGGCTGCGGAATCAGCGTTTGTCCGGGCGCGTGACGCAGGAGCTGACCGATGAGGAGCGTGCGGAGATCCGTGCGCAGCTCGGGATCGAGCGGCGCGAGCTGTATCAGCAGCACGCATCTCGTCTGTTGTTCTACACGGACCCGCAGGCGTTCGGCTCGTACTCGGAGGTTCGTGCGGCGGCGGCGGCGACGACACCGGCGACCGTCGAGCAGTGCTGGGAATGGCAATGGCGGCTGTGGATTTACGAGGACATCGTCGATGCGATCGCGTACGCGAATCGTGATGAGCACCAGATGCGTCCGTTCATTCCATTGTACGAGGCGCCGATCAAGCGGCTGATGTCTGTGCGTGTTGATCCGCATTCGGAGTCGACGCCGGGCGGCCAGCGGGGCGGTGGGTCGCGCGATCCGTACGCCGGTCTGGGTGACGACATGGGCGGCGGAGGCGGCGCTTCCGGATTCAGCGTGGCGCACACCGGGCGTGCGGCGTGGCCGAACAATCCGAGCAATCAGTTGTACGACATCCGGTATGTGACGCTCCAGATGGTCGCGGATGCGAATCGACTTCCGACGATCATTGATGCGATTTCGTCGACGAATTTCATGACGGTGATCGGCGCGGATGTCGTGCCGTTCAATCCCGAGGCGGATCTCGCCAACGGGTATGTGTACACGACGGGTGACGGTGCGATCGCGGTGATGACGCTGCGTATCGAGACGATCTGGCTTCGCGAGTGGATGAAGCCGTACATGCCGCCATCGGTCCGGACGAAGCTCGGGATCCCCGAGGATGCTCCGGAGGGTGTTGCGGACGACGGGCAGGACGACGGATTCTGAAACTCGCTGTGCTGCGGGTCTGGGAGTGACCGATGCGACTCAAGGGAATCAATGTTTTCGAGCAGCACGCCGAGAAGATCGCGCTCGCGGTCTTCGGTGTGTTCGCGGTGGTGATCTTCGTTCTTCAGTTCGGCTTGTTCGGCACGAGGAACACGGTGGATGTGGGGCAGGAGCGGCAGGTGCCGCCGGACCGCATCGCATCGGTGGTGCAGCAGCAAGCCGAGCGGCTGCGCGGGCGGATGGATGCGCCGCTCGAGGAGAACGAGATTCCGAGCATTCCTTCGTATGAGGAGACGGTGCTCGCGTATCTTCGGAAGCCGGCGGTGCCTTCGGGAGCGACCCGTATCGCGCTGGCGCCTTCGTGGAGCGGGGTCTCGACGGTGGTGGTGACGGCGGATGATGCGCGCCCGACGATGGGCGATGACGAGCGGTATTTGGTGCCGGAAATCCCGGCACCGGGGCGCCCGATCGTCGCGCAGCACGCTTCGACGGTCGATCCGTTCGTTCCGGCTCAGGTGCCGCTCGCGGCGGAGTATCTGCCGAGCGACCAGCCGTACGACAAGCGGTTCGTCAGTGTGCAGGTGCCATTCGATCGTGCCGACCTGCTGCGCCGATTGAGCGTGGTGCCGGATGACGACGAGATTCGTCCTCTGCCGAGTTCGTGGTGGCAGGGCACGGTGGAAATGCTGGATGTGGAATTCGTTCGCCAGCGTCTGATGCCGGACGGCACATGGGGGCCGGAAGAGGTGGTGTCGCCGCTGCCGGGACGGTTCTCGTTGCGTGATCGTCTTGCATCGACGGACGAGCGGCGTCCGGGCGAGCTGCGCGATGTGCTTGCGCTGGAGGCGACGAATCGTGCGCAGATCCGTCGGCCGCGTCCGTACCGGACGATCTCGGGGCCGGCGTGGGAATGGCCGGGCTTGGTTGAGGAGCGTCGGTCTTCGCTGGGCGACATCGACGACATCACTCGTCTGGTGAACGATCGCAAGCGGATGCTGAACCAGATCGAGCTGATCGAGCGTCGCATCCGCGAGCGTCGGGAGCGCGATGAGCGTCGTCGCGAGAGCGAGCGTGAGCGGGGCGGCGGTGGCGGTGGTGGAGCTCCGGGCGGCGGTGGACGATCCGATGGCGGCGAGCGGACATGGCCGGGCGACTGGCCGGATGTGCCGCGGAACTGGTACGCCCAGATGGGCGGCGAGATGCCGACGGAAACAGACACCAGCGCGGAGGATCGTCAGATCGCGGATCTTCGCCGGCGGATCGCGGAGATCGAGGACCGGCTCGCGGCGATGGGGCTGGATCCGGAGGGCGCCCCGCTGGTCAGCGATGATGTTCCGATGTTCAGCGAGCAGCTGGAATCGCTGACGGCCCGGGGCGGTCCGGAGCAGATCACGCTGTGGGCGCACGACCTGGGCGTCGAAGCGGGGGGGACCTATCGCTACAAGGCGCGTGTCCGCGTGACCAATCCGTTCTTCGGGCGCGAGAGATTGCCCGAGTCTCAGCGGTCTCTGAGTGAGTCGATCGCGATGGAGAGCGCGGCTTCGGATTGGTCCGATCCGATCCGCGTCTACGAGGATCGTGCGATGTTCGTGACGGGCGGTTCGCCGGCGGTGCTGCTGCTCGCGGGGCAGGGTTCGCGGAACGCGACTGCCAATGTCGAGATGTACGAGTTTTTCTACGGGTACTGGCGGCGTGCTCAGACGGAGCTTTCTCCGGGCGATCTCGTGGCAGGGAGTGCGGCGATGCCCGTGTCGGAACTGCCGCGGTTCACGGTGGAGCGGACCGCGGAGGGCCAGTGGCGGGTCACGGGGCGTGAGACCATGCTGGAGTCCAAGGAGATCGAGATCCCGGCGGTGCTGGTGGATGTCGTGAACACCGCGACCGGGAACGAGCTGCTCGCGTACCTGGGGTGGCTCGCGGATGGGCGGATCGGCGCCTGGCGGGTCGGGTCGGTCGAGGACGGCTTCTTCGGATTCGAGGTTCGGACCTCCGCAGCGGGGGGGCTGACGGCGGTGGTTCGGGAACCCAATCCGAGCGAGGATACGGATCGCAGGCGTCCGACCGGGCCGATCGGGGGTGCGGGTGGGGAGGGCCCCGGGGCGGACGAGGATGGGAGTGCTCCGTTTATTCCGCCGTCACGGCGTGAGCGGGGGGGCTCCTCCCGGGAGGACCCCGGCCAGCCCGATCGGGAGTGGTGAGGGGGGTCGGTTCGTCGGGCGATGTGGGAATATTCAGAGATGCCAACAGGTTTTCCCGGTTGGCGAAAAAGATGCTTTGCGGGTCTTTGACCGCTTGACAGTGCGGAGAGTATTGGTATCCTCTTCGATCCTGCTGCTGGCAAGAGCAGCGGGCCGCTCTCGCGAAACACGAGGCGCGGTTCGGCGGGACGGGCAGATGCCTGTGTCGTCGGTGGTTCTTTGACAACCGGTGATGGAATTGCCGTATGTCGCACCGAGATTTGAGTGTCTTGGGCGTTTGGAAATCCTATCTGGAGGGGTCACTCCAGTAGGTTCGTGTTGTGAGGCATCGGCTCGGGGTCGTTCGCAGCGGCTCGTCGGCTTTGTCCGGCGTGTTGTTTCGGTCGGCGTCGGGTTGATGTGATCAAGCGACAAAGGGCATATGGTGGATGTCTCGGCGTCAGGAGGCGATGAAGGACGCGGGAACCTGCGAAAATCCTGAGGGAGCCGGTAACCAGGCAGTGATCTCAGGGTGTCCGAATGGGGCAACCCACCCTTCGGGGTATCTCCGGCTGAATGCATAGGCCGGTAGAAGCGAACCCAGGGAACTGAAACATCTCAGTACCTGGAGGAAAGGAAATCAACCGAGACTCCGTGAGTAGTGGCGAGCGAAAGCGGATAGTAGTGAGACGCATGAACGATCTGGAAAGATCGACCGCAGAAGGTGACAGTCCTGTAATGCGAGGTAGCTACACAGCCCACGAGTAGCGTCGGGCCCGTGAAACCCGGCGTGAATATGGGGGGTCCACCCTCCAAGGCTAAGTACTCCCTGACGACCGATAGTGAACCAGTAAGGCGACTGAATGATGAAAAGATCCCCTGCTAGGGGAGTGAAAGAGTACCTGAAACCATGTGCCTACACAGCGGTTGGAGCCCCCTTCGGGGGGTGACAGCGTGCCTTTTGCATAATGACCCGGCGAGTTACTCTGTACGGCGAGGCTAAGGGCTAACGGCCCGGAGCCGGAGCGAAAGCGAGTCCGAAATGGGCGGCAAGTCGTACGGAGTAGACGCGAAACCCGTTGATCTACCCATGGCCAGAGTGAAGGGCGGGTAACACCGCCTGGAAGCTCGAACCCACCAACGTTGAAAAGTTGGGGGATGAGCTGTGGGGAGGGCTAAAAGTGCAATCATAACGGGAGATAGCTCGTTCTCTCCGAAATATTTTTAGGAATAGCCTCTCGCGGCAACTGATGGGGGTAGAGCTACTGGATGTGGCTGGGGCCCGCAAGGGTACCCACCGCAACCAAACTCCGAATACCATCAGCCAAGGCGAGGGAGTCAGTCCACGGGAGATAATTTTCGTGGACAAAAGGAGAACAATCCAGACCGCCGGCTAAGGTCCCAGAACAATGCTTAGTTCTAAAGGAAGTCGATCTGCAGAGACAGCCAGGATGTTGGCTTAGAAGCAGCCACCATTTAAAGAGTGCGTAATAGCT
>REDD01000085.1 GCA_007693725.1 Phycisphaeraceae bacterium | reverse complement strand
CGGGCGACCGGCTTGCGAGCAGTCGTCTTGCGAGCGGTGCTCTTGCGGGCGACCGGCTTGCGGGCAGTCGTCTTGCGAGCAGTCGTCTTGCGAGCGGTGCTCTTGCGGGTGGTGGTCTTCCGGGCTGCGGGTTTACGGGCGGTGGTTTTGCCACCCGTGGCTTTGCTGGTGCGGCTCGTCCGGGCGCGACCGCTGGTCGAGGCCTTGCGGGTGCGAGCACCGGCCGTGCTCTTGCGCGTCGTCGTGCGACGCCCTGTGCTGCTGCGATTCGTAGGCATAACTTGATACTCCGTGGCACTTGGCCCGTCGGTCGTTCGGAGCGACCGGGCCGAGGTCTTCGTGCGGCGGCGCACACGCGCTCGCCATCCGTTTCGTGACGATCCCGTCATGGGAGACCGCACGACTCACCACGGTTATCGACGCAAATTCATCGGATAATCAGTCCGGATCCCGAACTTCGTGTTATCGGGCACACCGATCCCCAAGGCGACACCCCGCGCTCAATCTCCAAAGCCCCGCTCCCACCAACGCCTAGACTTCCTCCCGGCGCTCGCCGATACCCCCACCGAAGACCCCCCGCACCCAAAACCGCCATCCCACGCCCGCTCCCCCGCATGAACCACCCCACCACCAATCCACGCGATGCCGCGCACGATGCCGACGCCCAGGACGCCGCCAAGCGCGCCCCCTGGACGCCCGACTCGTGGAAGGCCAAGCTCGCCTCCCAGCAGGTCCTCTACACCGACCGCGAAGCAGTCGAGCGCGCCGTCGAGAAGCTCCGCGGCTTCCCGCCCCTCGTCACCTCCGGCGAGATCACCCGCCTCCAGACGCTCATCGCCGAGGCCCAGGAGGGCAAGCGCTTCGTCCTGCAGGGCGGCGACTGCGCCGAGTCGCTCTCGGACTGCACCTCCGACTGCATCACCAACAAGCTCAAGATCCTCCTCCAGATGTCCCTCGTCCTCGTGCACGCCATGAAGAAGCCCGTCATCCGCATCGGGCGCTTCGCGGGCCAGTACGCCAAGCCGCGCTCCAGCATGACCGAGACGCGCGACGGCGTGACGCTCCCCTCCTACTTCGGCGACCTCGTCAACGGCGCCGACTTCGAGCCCGGCTCGCGCGAGCCCAACCCGCACCTCATGGTCCGCGCCTACCAGCACGCCGCCGTCACGCTCAACTTCATCCGCTCGCTCATCGACGGCGGCTTCGCGGACCTCCACCACCCCGAGTACTGGGATCTGCGCTTCATGGAGCACGCCTCGCTCCCGCCCGAGCTCCGGGCCGAGTACCAGCGCATGGCCTCGCAACTCGCCGAAGCCCTCCGCTTCATGGAGGCCCTCGGCGAGACCGCCGTCCACGAGATGAACCGCGTCGAGTTCTTCACCAGCCACGAGGCGCTCAACCTCCTCTACGAGTCCGCACAGACCCGCACCGTCCCCCGGCGCGAAGGCCACTACAACCTCACCACGCACCTCCCCTGGATCGGTGAGCGCACCCGCTCGCTCGACGGCGCGCACATCGAGTACGCACGCGGCATACGCAACCCCCTCGGCGTCAAGGTCGGACCCAAGACCACGCCCGAAGACCTCATCGCGCTGCTCAACACCCTCAACCCCGCCAACGAACCCGGGCGCATCGTCCTCATCCACCGCATGGGCGCTGCCAACATCCGCGAAGGTCTCCCCCGACTGCTCGACACCGTCAAGAAGTCCAACCTCCGCGTCCTCTGGATCACCGACCCGATGCACGGCAACACCCAGTCCACCGCCTCGGGCATCAAGACCCGCTCGTTCGACCACATCCTCGAAGAGATCAACGCCGCCTTCGACCTCCACGAGCAGGCCGGGACCATCCTCGGCGGCGTCCACTTCGAGCTCACCGGCGAGGATGTCACCGAGTGCACCGGCGGCGGCTCCGGCATCACCGAAGACGACCTCTCGCGCAACTACGCCAGCCCCTGCGACCCGCGGCTCAACTACTCCCAGGCCCTCGAACTCGCCTTCCTCATCGCCCGACGCACCGGCCAGTAACCGCTCGTTGTACGGGTGCCACTGGTGGCTCGCCCACCAGTGCTGTGCCATCAGTTCAACCGATCCGCGTCAGCGGAGCGGGTGACTGGTGCTGACTTCCTCCGTGTATTCCCTGCCCTGACCAGCCCGGAGCGCTTCCGGGGGTCCGGGGGTCCGGGGGTCCGGGGGAGCGACGGGGTCGTACTGTCCAGAATGTCTCGCGTGCCACGGACTTTCCGGTGGCCGTCCCAGCGGACCGGGTGACTGGTACCCCTTACACGGTGTAAGATTCCCTCCGATGCCCAAGAAAACCACCCGCAAGCCGACCGCCCATCCCGAGGGGCGCACTTACAGCGTCATCATCGAGCGTGATGCCGAGGGCTACTTCGTCGCGAGCGTGCCCGAACTCCGCGGCTGCCACACGCAAGCCAAGTCGCTCGACAAGCTCATGGAACGGGTCCGCGAGGCCATTGCGCTCTGCACGGAGTCCGATCATCACGATCAGGACAACGAATTCATCGGCATCCAACGCATCGCCATCTGATCCATGCCGAGACTACCACGCCTCACTGGTGCGGAACTTGTCCGCAGATTGCATCGGCTCGGCTTCGAGACGACGCGCATCCGAGGCAGTCATCACATGCTCGAACACATGGATGGAAGACGCACAGTCGTTCCTGTCCACGCCAGAGAAACGATCGGGCCGGGACTCCTGCGGAAGATCCTGAACGATGCCGATCTCACAGCCGACGATCTCGAAAAAGCGTGAGCCATGACCGGCATCTCATCTCGTGGAGAAATCGCTCCGCTTCGCTGCGCGATGTCTCCACGCCACCCCACCATCAGTCCCGTCGTCGGGTGCCACTGGTGGCTCGCCCACCAGTGCTGTGCCATCAGTTCCGTCGCAGCGACCCCGTCGATGCGACTGACTGATGCTCATCTGATCGTGTGGCATGGTTCCGGGGGTTGCTTGCAACCCATGTGCCTTTACCAGCCCGGAGCGCGAAGCGACGGGGTGTACTGTCCAGAATGTCTCGCGTGCCACGGACCGTCCGGGGGCTTGTCCGTCTGATCACCACGATCAGGACAATGCATTCATCGGCATCCAACGCATCGCCGTCTAAGCCGCGTTCTCATTTTTTCTCTTGTCGCGAATGTGCGGATGTACATCGGATGGGATCCCCTCTCCAGGTATGAACTGAAGTCGGCTGGATGATTCCCGCAGTACATGGTAGTACCCAAATTCTGCACGATCAGCGGCCTGCTCTTGGTAACTGAAGGTGCAGATGGCCTTGTCTGAATTATGTGCATCGAGCGTCAACCAGCCTGTCCATGTGCGAATGGATTCTTGGCCATCGGATGAAATCGAGTCGTGTTTGCACTCAACATAAAGTCTCCTTGTCCAAGACCGGAGTACACCCTGCTTATGACATTCCGGACGGATCACGAGCCCGTGATCGCGCGGCTCTTCTTCAAGCTTTGTCCCATCACTGCTGTTGAACACAAGAATCGACCAGTCGCCAACATACCGCTTCAATGCCAACCGATGTCGATGCGCGCGAATGATGGAGATGACGACAACGCCAGTAAGGGATGCCCCGACACCAACCCAAAAACCAGCAAGCAGATCAAGCAGAATTTCGTTCATTACTGTTTTCCTTTATACCCCATCCTCCCCCACTCCTCCCGATACCGCTTCATCATGTCCTCCAGCGCGCACGGCAGCACCCGGATCTGCCCGCACGCCGTGATGAAGTTCACATCGCCGCCCCAGCGCGGCACGACATGCACATGCAGATGCTCGGGCACGCCCGCGCCCGCCGCGCGACCCTGATTGATCCCGATGTTCACGCCCTGCGGCTCCAGCGTCCGCTCGCACAGCTCCACCGCGAGATCCACCAGCGACCACAGCTCCGCGCGCTGACGCTCCGTGTAGTCCAGCAGGCGCATCCGCGCATCGCCCAGGCACACCAGCAGATGCCCGTTCGCGTACGGATAGCGATTGAGCATGATCAGCCCGCCGCGCGCCCGACCGTCCGCATCGCGCATGTCCTCGCGCCCCGTCCGCACCACCACCAGCCGCTCGGCATCCTGCGACGGATCCAGCCACGCCTCGCGCAGGAAGGTGCTCGCCCGAACCGGCCGACCGGCGTCCGATGCGGGACTTTCTTCGGCCTTCGCCTCGCGCCCGAGCAGATCCATGTACGACATACGCCACGGCGCATGCAGCACTTCCGGTCGATTCCGCGGCACATCGCTCATGCCACCATCCTAAGCCCTCCACGCCCCCCGCCGGTACCATGCCTGTCCCAATCCGCCCCACGAAAGGAGCACGCGGTCATGCTCGAGTCCGTTTCCGTCGCATCGGGTCGTCCTTCCACCGGGCGCGCCGCATCGCGCGCCGATGTCCTTGTCCTCGCACACTTCAAGGGCGCCGACCTCGACCGCGATGCGCTCAAGCACGATTCCGACGGCGCGATCGCCGCCGCCGCCAAGCGCTCCGACGCCACCGGCGACCTCGGGCGCATCGTCGAGGCGTTCCCCTCCGACGACGGACCGGCGGACCGCGTGATCATCGTCGGCCTCGGCGACAAGTCCTCCTTCTCCGCCGAAGCGATGCGCTCCGCCGCGGCGGCGGTCGGCAGGCGTCTGGCCGTCACCGGCGAGCGCAACATCCGCGTCGATCTCTCCGGCCCCATCGCCGGCGCGAAGGCCGACAGCGCCCTCATCGGCGAGGCGTTCGGCGAAGCGCTCGCGCTGCTCACCTACAGCCGCGACCAGTACAAGGGCACTGCAAACGCCTCCACGAAGTCCAAGCCGAAGCTGTTGCTGCACATCGACGATCAGCGCTTCCGCGAGGGCGTCGAGCACGGCATCGGGCTGGGCAACTCCGCCAATGTCGCCCGCGCCTTCTCCGAAGCGCCGCCCAACATCTGCACGCCCGACTGGATCGCCCAGGCCGCGCAGCAGATGGCCCGCAAGTACGACAACCTCTCGTGCCGCGTCTTCAAGGGCGAAGACCTCATCAAGCACAAGCTCACCGGCATCCACACCGTCGGCAAGGCCTCCGAGCACAAGCCCTGCATGATCCGTCTCGAATACAAGCCCAAGCAGGCGAAGCGCGGCGCGAAGCCCGCCGTCCTCGTCGGCAAGACCATGACCTATGACTCCGGCGGGCTCTCGATCAAGATCAGCGGCGGGATGCGCGGCATGAAGCGGGACATGGACGGCGGCGCGGGCGTCCTCGGCGCGATGCACGCCATCGCCACCGTCGTCAAGCCGCGCCGACCCGTCGTCGCGCTCCTCGCCTGCGCCGAGAACGCCATCTCCGAGGTCGCCTATCGCCCCGACGACATCATCTCCTTCCGCAACGGCGTCACCGTCGAGGTCACCAACACCGATGCCGAGGGACGCCTCGTCCTCGCCGATGCGCTCTGCTGGGCGTGCGAGGAGGAGAACCCCGAGTTCATCATCGACATGGCCACGCTGACCGGCGGCGTCGTCGTCGCGCTCGGCAGCACCTACGCGGGCATGTGGTGCGATGACGATGCGCTCCGCGCCAAGGTCGAGTCCGCCTCCGCACGCTCGGGCGAACGCGTCTGGCGGCTGCCGCACCATCAGGAGTACCGCGACCTCATGAAGTCCGATGTCGCGGACATCGTCAACTCCGCGCCGGTCCGCGGCGCACACCCCATCCAGGGGGCCGCGTTCCTGTCGTACTTCGTCGAAGAGGGCATCCCCTGGTGCCACCTCGACATCGCGGGCGTCCACGCCTCCGAGTCGGACAAGGGGCCGTACATCAAGAACTCCGCGACCGGCTTCGGCGCGCGACTCCTCGCCGACCTCCTCGACACGGACTGATCCCACCACATGGACCCACGCGCCGCCGCAAAGCGACTCGACGACCTACGCAGACTCCGCTCGCGCGAGCGACCGGCGCAGACGCTCTCCTCGACCTTCCAATCCATCGCCGCCTCGCTCAAGCGCGATGCCAAGCGGTACGACGGCATCGGCGGCGTGTGGGATTCCCTCTGCCCCGACCACCTCCGCGACCGCACCGCCATCCGCTCGCTCACGCGGGGCACGCTGACCGTCGCCGCCGCGGACAGCGCCACGCGCTTCGAGCTCGATCGATGGCTCCGCGCCTCGGGCGAGCGAGCCCTCATCCGTGCCGCCTCGACCACGATCAAGCGCATCAAGATCGTCCTCGATGCCTCCATCACCCCCCCCGGAAGCCCCCCGGAAGCCCCCCGGAGCCCCTGAAACGCCGCTCGCGCCCACGGATTCCCGTGGGCTCCGGGCCTCATCCCGCCGATACCATTGCACATGGTCATCCGCAGGACGCATACCGACCTGCCGCCCGTGCTCCGCGAGCCGATGCTCGCCATCAAGGCAAAGGCCATCGAGTACGCCCTCGACTTCCACGAGGTCATCTTCGAAGTCCTCGACTTCCAGACCATGAACCAGATCGCCGCGTACGGCGGATTCCCCGTCCGCTACCCCCACTGGCGATGGGGCATGGAGTACGAACGCCTCTCCAAGCGCGATGCCTACGGCATGGGTCGCATCTACGAGATGGTCATCAACAACGACCCCTGCTACGCCTACCTCCAGGAGTCGAACGCGGTCATCGACCAGAAGCTCGTCATGGCCCATGTCTTCGGGCACGCCGACTTCTTCAAGCACAACGCCTGGTTCGCCCGCACCGACCGCAAGATGATCAACACCATGGCGAACCACGCGACGCGCGTGCAGCGCCACATCGACCGGCACGGGCGCGACCGCGTCGAGCGGTTCATCGACCTGTGCCTGTCCGTCGAGCACCTCATCGACCCCTACTCGGTCTACTCCGCGCCGGAGCCGCGTGAGATCGCCGCGGAGGAGCCCTTCGAGCCCGAGCGACTCCCCGCGAAGGAGTACATGGACCCCTTCGTCAACCCGCGCGAGCGGATCGAGGCCCAGCGCGCCGCCCACGAGCAGCGCAGGTCCGAAGCGCCGCGCACCACGCCGCGCAAGCCCACCCGCGATGTGCTCGCCTTCCTCCTGCGAAACGCCCCGCTCCAGGACTGGCAGCAGGACATCCTCTCGATCATCCGCGATGAGGCGTACTACTACGCCCCGCAGGCCATGACCAAGATCATGAACGAGGGATGGGCCACCTACTGGCACACCAAGCTCATCTCCGGACACTTCGCCGAGGCGAGCGAGGTCATCCAGTACGCCGACCAGCACTCGGGCGTCGTCTTCATGCCGCCGGGCGGATTCAACCCGTACAAGATCGGCGTCGAACTCTTCCGCGACATCGAACGCCGCTTCGACCGCGGCCAGCACGGCCCCGCCTGGGAAACGCTCGGACGCGTCGGCGAGAAGGAGCGCTACCACGACCACTCGATGCGTGGGCGCGAGAAGATCTTCGAGATCCGCGCCATCTACAACGATGTCAACTTCATCGACGAATTCCTGACCGAGGAGTTCGTCGAGCGGCACCGCATGTACCGCTACAAGCGCGATCCGCGCACCGGCGAGGTCCGCGTCGCGAGCCGCGACTGGCTCCAGGTCAAGCGCGAACTCCTCGCCCGCATCACCAACATGGGACAGCCCATGATGTATGTCGTCGATGCCAACTACCGCAACCGGGGCGAGCTGTACCTCGCCCACAAGAACGCGGATGAGAGACTCGAATTCACGCTCGAACTCGATGTCGCCAAGGCGATGGATGTCCTCAAGAACCTCCGCGAGATCTGGGGCCGCCCCGTCCACTGCCACTGCATCCTCGACGACACCCCCTACCTCATCTCATGCGACGATCCCGCCGCCGCGCCCACACGCACCAAAGTCGCCGAGGACACCCCCCCACCCGCTCACGACATCAACTGAGCGGCATCCATACCGGACCCTGCCGCCCCGCACGCCCCCCCGGATGACCCCGGACGACCACGGATGACCACGCCCGACTCGGCGCATAAACTCTGACACCATGTCCTGCTGCAAAGGCCCACGAACCGGCAAAGACTTCGACCCCGACTGCGAAGGCCCCAGCGCCTGCGACATCGAGCGCTTCGGCTCCGATGAATGGGAACAAGGCGAGGATGCGCTCTTCGACGAGCAGACCGCCAAAGCCCCCAGCCCCATCATCTTCGTCGGCATGGGGCTCGCTGTCCTCGCCATCCTCGCGTTCGTGCTGCTCCGCTGATCACCAACGCCTTCACCGGATCCAGCGCATCGTCCCGAAGTCCGGGATCGGGATCCGACCCATCGAACGCGGCGCGGGGAAGTACACATAGAACGCCTTGCCCAGCATCAGGTTCCGATGCACCACGCCCCGCGTGTCGTCGATCTGCTGCGCCACATCCCGATCCACGCCGGTCCACATCCGCGCATCGCGGCTCGACGGGCTGTTGTCACCCAGCACGAAGAAGTGATCCGGCCCCATCGTCGCCAGATTCCACGGATGCGTCCCGAACCCCGGCGTGTTCGTCTGCGGCGGGTCGTAGTACGGCGTCGGCTGATACCACACATCGCGATCCAGACCCACCCGATGCAGCTCCACCGCCGACCCCTCGAAACTCCACGAGATCCGCGGCTTGGAACGCTCGTACAGCGACACCGGCGACAGCGCGTTCATCGATGAATAATCGCTGCCGTGACGACCCGTCGAGTGCAGCAGCCGCTCTTTCGGACCCCACGAGTACGAACCCTCCACCACGCGCCGGCCATCCACCCACAGGTGCAGCGACTGGTCGACATGCCAGAACTCGACATTCGTCACGCGCCCCGCACGAAAGCCCGGCGCACTCCCGCTCGCCAGATCCGTCCACGCCCCGTCGCTCCCCTGCTCGCGCATCCGCACCACCGCCCGCCCGTTCTCCAGCACGCCCTGGAAGACATGCCCGCGCGCCTCCACCGTCGCCTCCACACGGATGTCCGCACGCTCCGGCAGCACCCCAGCACGCACACGCACATCCGACACCGGATACACCGGCTTCACGCCGCTCGAACGACCCATCGACACATCACCCGCGCCGCGACGCTGGTCGTTGTACGCCTCCCAGTCCGTCACCGGCCAGTTCTCGTGATCCCACACCAGCTCGGTGCGCTCCGCTCGATCCGTGCGAAACACGCGACGATCCGCCGTCTCCCACCCGTCGCCCGACCACGGCGTCGTGAAAAACCGACGACCCGTCCGACGATCCAGCGGACTTAGCGGCGTGTACTCGCTCGAAAACACCGTACGCCACAACTCCCGCTGCACAAGATCCGGCTTCCGAGCGATCGACCACTCCGAATCCTCGCCCGGATCGTTGCTCGACCCCGGATCAACATTCGCCGGACGCTCACGCACAAACACATCGCCATCCACCAGCCACACCTGCTCGTTCGGCAGACCGATCAGACGCTTGATGTAGTTCTCGCGCGACTGCTCCGGATTCTTGAAGACCACCACATCCCAACGCTTCGGACTCGAAATGAAGTACAGGTACTTCTGCACCAGAATCCGATCGCCCGCACGCAACGCCACCGGCTCGCGCGGATCCAGATTTAACCCCGTCGGATACATGTTATTCGCCGGAATCCGCTCGCCGAAGACCGCCGACAGCGTCATCGGGTCCGACACGATCGGAAACTCACGCACACCACCCGCACGCACCACGCCCTGCGGCGACAACGGCGCCTGCCCGCTGTAGTACCACGGGTTCACCGTCCACGAGTACCCCGTCTCCGGACTCCGAAACGCCATGTGCTGACCAAGCAGCGTCGGCGCCATCGACCCCGTCGGGATCACGAACGCCTCCACCACATAGATCTTCGCGATCAGCGCCATCGCCAGCGAGATCACCATCGAGATGACCGTGTCCTTCACCGACCCCTCGCTCTTCTTGTCGTGCTTCGTGCCCTGCGTCATAGCCCGAACCATACCCAACACCACACCGCCGCACACACCCCCGGAACCTCCCCGGAAGTACCCCCGGAAGCACCCCCGGAGTCACACCCCACAAACCCGCCCCGGGTCCAGAATCTGTGACGCACAACTCCCCCTCGCCGCCGAGGATCCAGCGAGGCCGGGCCCGGAATCATCTTTTCCGATGATCTTTTCCTCCTATCACATCATCCCGGGCGCCTTTTCTCTCGGAGGCGGGGGTTTCCCTTGCATCGTCCCCTCCTGCCGGTACTTTCGAGGGTGAGAGAGAAACCGTCGCGGGTCGAGCCATCGCGTCGACCCCGCACATCGAGAGGGAAAGAAACATGATGTCCACACGCACGAACGCCCCGTGGCTTGCTGTCGGCGTTGCGCTCCTCGGCGCGCCCGCACTGCACGCATCTTTCGTCGACCTTGACGGCGACCTCGGCAACAACACCTGGAACGGCGGCGTCGTCGTCTCCCCCATCAACACCGCGACCACGACACCCTTCACGCATGTCTCCGCGAACGGCGACATCACCGGCGATGTCATCGCCACCAACACCGGCGGCGCCAACTTCGAACTCACCATCACCAATGTCGTCTTCAACGCACTCAACACCGCTGGAGTCACCATCATCAACCTCCTTGTCCGCCACTCCTACGAGATCGATCCGACAACATTCCCCGGCCCCTACCTCGCCGAACACATGATCGACGGCACATGGAGCACCGCTCCGTCAAACTCCGTCGATCTCGAGAGCTTCCACGGCACCGGCGTGCTCACCATCTCGCCGCCCCCGCTCTCCCTCACCAATTCGCTCATGACGACCAGCTTCAACCTCGGCCCGACATCCGCATCCGTCCCCCTCACCACAAACATCTACACCATCCAGATGAACCTCCGCCTCGCGATCGACGGCGCCGGCACCATCACACTCCCCAACAGCGCCGATTCCTTCGCCACCTACATCCCGACCCCCGCAACCGCCGCCCTCCTCGCCCTCGGCGGACTCGCCTCCACACGACGCAGACGCTGACCGCACAACCCGATCGCCGACCTTGCGTGCCACCACTTCAACCCGAGCCCCGACATTCCGGGGGGCGAGGGGTGAGTGGTGCAGGCCGTGTTCCATACTTCTCCGAAGAGCGTGCCATCAGTCCCTCCGCCGGGTGCCACTGGTGGCTCGCCCACCAGTGCTCTGAGACGAGCCGGAAGCGTTTCCGGGGCAGCGTCCGGGCACACGATCTCGAATCACCCCGCACCCTCCCCACCTGCAACCGCGCCCAATACGAGCGTTAAGCGGTTCCGGGGGCGGGGGAGCGAATGGTCCCTCTCTGTGCGCCACCCCCGGACATGCAGGGAAATCTCTTCATGAATACGCCCCCGCCCCGCAAGCCCTACCTCCCCAAACCCCGCTGGCCCGCGGCGATGCCGGGCATCACGCTCCTCCAATTATTCCTCATCGCGGCCAGCGTGTGCTTCTTTGCAGCGATGTTCGTTCCCGGCTTCCCCTGGTACACCATCTTGCTTGGCGTGCCCCTGGTCGCTGTACCGCTCGTGATCATCACCATCCGCGACTGCATGACATTGAATCGCAATGTCCGACGGATACGCGAACTCAAGGGTCGTGTCTGCCCCTGGTGCCTCTACGACCTCTCCCGTCTTCCTCCCGACGGCCGCTGCCCGGAGTGCAGCACCTACTACGAGGACGACGACCTCCGCGCCTACTGGCGTACCAACACGAAATAGCACATACCCCCCGTGCCATCA
>REDD01000118.1 GCA_007693725.1 Phycisphaeraceae bacterium | reverse complement strand
CCTACGCGGCCGAGGCGCGCCGTGCGCTGCGTGATGCGCTCGATCGGCTGGAATCGCGGATCACCGATTCGGGCTGATATGCATCAGATGTAGCGGTGCGCCCACGCCGAGAGCATGCGCCCGAGAAACTGCGCATCCTCCGGGTTGCTCACGAGATGATCGGCGTTGCCGAGCGAGACGAAGCTCTTGGGGTGCTTCGCGGTGGTGAAAATGCGTTCGGCATGCTCGACGCCCACGATCGTATCCACCGGCGAATGGAAGATCAGCAGGGGTCGGCGCAGCGAGGCGATGTCGTCGCGCAGATCATGGCGCTCCAGATCCTCGACGAACCCGCGCCCGATCTCGAAGGGCCGTCCGCCGATGCTCACCTTCGCCCGCCCCGATTCTCCGAAGTCCGCATCGAGAAACAAGTGACGCACATGTGACGGTTCCGACGGTGCGCCGATCGTGGCGATGCACCGCACCGAGTCGATCTCTCCTCCCACACCCAGCACCGCAGCGCCACCGAGACTGTGTCCGACGAGAAACCGCACCGGCTGGTACGACTCCGCGAGAAACGCCGCTGCACGGTGCAGGTCATCCAGGTTGCTGGTGAAGCTCGTTTCGGCGAAGTCGCCCTCGCTGTGCCCGAGCCCGGTGAAGTCGAAGCGCAGCAAGGCCAATCCCTCATCCGTCAGGGCCTTGCCCACCTCGCGCACGATCCGCAGGTTCTTCGAGCAGGTGAAGCAGTGCGCGAAGATGCCGATCGCCCGAAAATCGCCCTTGGGCAGATCGAGCATGCCGACGATGGTGTGCCCGTCCGATGCCGCGAACTCGACGCGTTCCGTTCTCATGCAGGCATCCTATTGCTGGCAGCGGCCCCCCGGCTCCGGGTACACTTTCCGTGAGGAGGTTTCCCATGCCGCTCGACCGAGACCAGATCACCAAGCGTGCCGCCCGCGAACTCCAGGATGGCTTCGTCGTCAACCTCGGCATCGGCATGCCCACCCTCGTCGCCAACCACATCCCCGACGGCGTCGATGTCTGGCTGCAATCCGAGAACGGCCTGCTCGGCATGGGACCATTCCCCACCGAGGACAAGATCGACCCCGACCTCATCAACGCAGGCAAGCAGACCATCACCGCACGCAAGGGGGCGGCGTTCTTCTCCTCCTCCGACTCTTTCGCCATGATCCGCGGCGGGCACATCGACATCGCCATCCTCGGCGCGATGGAAATCTCGCAGGAAGGTGACATCGCCAACTGGATGATTCCCGGCAAGATGATCAAGGGGATGGGCGGCGCGATGGATCTCGTCGCCGGTGTGAAGAAGGTTGTCGTCACGATGGAGCACTGCAACCGCAAGGGCGATTCCAAGATCGTCAAAGAGTGCACGCTCCCGCTCACCGGGCTGCGCTGCATCGACATGGTCATCACCGACCTGTGCGTCCTCAAGATGGACTACGACAAGCGCCGCTTCCGGTTGATCGAAGTGGCGCCCGGCGTGACGAAGCAGGAGGTCATCGAGAAGACGGATGCGGAGATCCTGACGGATCGTGAACCGCTGGAGATGGCGGTATGAATGCGCGACCGATGCGCTTCAGGTAGAATCCCAACCCTGTGCAATGGTTCGATGCCCATCTCGATCTCGCCTGCCTCGCGATCAACAAGCGGGACATGCTCGCGCCGCTCGATGAATTGAACCCGCCCGGCGCGACGCGTTCTGTCGGGCCGTGGCCGCCCGCCGGCGTCACCCTCGATTCCATGCGAAGTGCGGGCGTCATCCGCGCGCTGGCGACCATCTTCACCGAGACCAACGGCGACGGACCCGAGGGATACCCGGAGGGCAACGCCGAGGCCGCTCGCGAGGCCGGGCTCCGCCAACTCCGCATCTATCACAACTGGCAGCACGATGCCGGCATCAGTCTGAGCACCCTTGCCGACCCGATGTCCTCCGAAGCAACCGATGAGGATGGCACGCCGGTGCTCCGCCATCCGAACTCCCGTGCCTTCAAGTCCACAACCCCCACCCACACCCACGACACCATCGAACTCGGCATCCTCATCGAGAACGCTGATCCCATCCGCACGCCCGATGAGCTGTCCTGGTGGGTCGAGCGCGGCGTGGTCGCCATCGGCCTCGCGTGGTGGACGCCCTCGCGCTACGCCGGAGGCAACGGCACCGACACCGGACTCACCCCCCTCGGGCTGGACATGATCCGGGCCATGGACGATCTCGGCGTCATCCATGACCTCTCTCATCTCTCCCAGCGTTCCACCGAGGAACTCCTCGAAGCGACCGACAAGCCCGTCATCGCGTCCCATTCCAACTGCCGTGCGCTCCTCGGCGGTGCCTCCAACAAGGCGTGGCAGCGTCATCTCGCCGACGACACCATCCGCGAGATCGCACGCCGTGGCGGCGTGATCGGCCTCAACCTCTGCCACAACTTCCTGCGCTACCCCCTGAACGAGGGTGAACGCCCCTCCGTCGAGGACGCCGTCGCGCATGTCGAGCACATCTGCGATTTGGTCGGGCATCGCAACGCCGTCGGACTCGGCTCGGACATGGACGGCGGCTTCAGCGCCACACAGATGTGCGAAGGCATCGAGTCTCACGCGGATCTCCATCGGCTGACCGATGCTCTCGCTTCCCGCGGCTGGTCCGATCAGGATCTCGCGGCCTTCCGATGGGGCAACTGGTCGCGCTTTTTCTCGCAGCGTGCCCCGCAACCGCTCGGCCGCTGATCCTCACCCCCCGGACTGAGGGGCCCTCGCATGAAACAACCGCAGTTTGATCTCCAGCAGGCGCACCGTTGGTTCGCTGTCGAGTGCAACAACCACGCATGGGATCTCATCGAGAAATCGGATCGCACCGCGGATGAAACCGATGCGATGCTGCACGCCGCGCACGCCTCGTGCCACCACTGGCTCCAGATCGGCGGGGCACTGGAGCACGCCCGGGCCTGCACGCTCCTCGCCACCGCGTACCACCGCGCCGGACTCTCCGAGCGGGGCATGCACTTCGCCCGGCGAGCGCTCGCATGTCTGGAAGAGCCCGGCATCACACCCACGCCCTTCGATCGCGCCTGTGCTCACGGAGCCATGGCCGCCAACTGTCTGCTGGCCGATCGCAAGCCCGATGCGGCCCTGCACGCGAGCGCGGCCGGGCAAGCCGCGGCGCAGTGCGAGGAGTCCGGGGAACGCGATCTCGTCGAGCAGCTCTACCCGATCAACCACCGCGCCTAAGCCGCGCGGTACGCTCCTCCCCGTGGAACTGACCCCGCTCCGCTACTTCCGCGTCATCGCCCGCACCGGCCACCTGACCCGTGCCGCCCGCACGCTCGGTGTCTCTCAGTCCACGCTCTCCGCAATGCTGAAGAAACTCGAAGCCGAGGTGGGCGCCCCGCTCCTGCACCGCACCGCCCACGGCGTCGAACTCACCGAGGCAGGAACGCTCTTCATGGAGCATGCGGAGAGTGCGCTGCGGAGTGCGGACAACGCCGTCTCCAGCGTCCGCCAGTTGCTCGGGCTGGAGATCGGGTCCATCCGTGTCGGTGGGGGGGCGACCGTGACGACCTACATCCTGCCGCGCATCGTCAGCGCCTTCCGCAAGGCGCACCCCGGCGTTCGTTTCTCGGTGCGCGAGCTGGGCTCCGCAGCGGTCGCCAACGCGGTCGCCCTCGGCGAACTCGATCTCGGCATCGTGACACTGCCCCTCCCCCCCGGCAGCACCGATCTCATCGCATCGCGGCTGGCGACGGATGAACTGCGTCTCATCGTGCCGCCCGGTCACCCGATGGCGAGGCAGAAGTCCTTCCGCTGGGCGCATCTCTCCGCCGAGCCGGTCATCGCGTTCGAGGCCGGATCGGCGGTGCGAGAAATCATCGACCATGCCAGCGCCGATGCGGGCGTGACGCTCGATGTCGTGATGGAGCTCCGCTCGATCGAGTCCATCAAGCAGATGGTCAGCGCCTCGATCGGCGTCGGCTTCGTCAGCCGCTTCGCCTTGCCCGACCAAACCGGTCTGGGGTGCCGTGACGGACGCCTGACGCGCGAACTGGCGATCATCCGACGCTCCGATCGGGTCCCCAGCCCGGCGGTCGTGACCTTCGAGGGCATGCTCCGCGCCCGTGAGCCCGGCTGAATCGGTCCATCGATAGAATCGAACAAGAATACTTGTTCAATCGATTCGACTGATGAGCAGAGTTCGGCGATACTACCCTGCATTCAAGGAGCATTTCATGGCCGCAAACCCGTTCAACAGCCGTCGTACCCTCAAAACCCCCTCGGGTGATTTCGTTTACTACGCCCTGCCGGCCCTCGTCGAGCAACGCGTGGGCAAGGTGGATCGCCTGCCTTACTCCATCCGCGTCCTCCTCGAAGCCATGCTCCGCAATGTCGACGGCTTCATCGTGACGCAGGATGATGTCGCCGGGCTGGCCAACTGGAACGCCAAAAAGGTCAATCAGGTCGAGATGCCCTTCATGCCGGGCCGGGTGGTGCTCCAGGACTTCACCGGCGTCCCCTGCGTCGTCGACCTCGCCGCGATGCGCGATGCCATGAAGCGGCTCGGCGGCGATCCCCGTGAGATCAACCCCGCCGTGCCCTGCGACCTCGTGATCGATCACTCGGTTCAGGTCGATGAGTACGCGACGCGCGTCGCCCTCACCATCAACGCGCAGAAGGAATTCGAGCGCAACAACGAGCGCTACCGCTTCCTCAAGTGGGGCCAGCAGTCGCTCTCCAACTTCCGCGTCGTCCCGCCCGCAACCGGCATCGTCCACCAGGTGAATCTCGAATACCTCGCGCAGGGCGTCCTGACCCGTGAGCAGGACGGCATGACCGTCGCGTATCCAGACTCGCTCGTCGGCACCGACTCACACACCACGATGATCAACGGGTTGGGCGTTGTCGGGTGGGGTGTCGGCGGCATCGAGGCCGAGGCCGTCATGCTCGGCCAGCCCGTCTACATGCTCACCCCGGAGGTCATCGGCTTCAAGCTCACCGGCGAACTCCCCGAGGGCGCCACCGCGACCGACCTCGTGCTCACCGTCACGCAGATGCTCCGCGCCTTCGGCGTCGTCGACAAGTTCGTCGAATTCTTCGGCCCCGGCGTCGCCAAGCTCTCGCTCCCCGACCGAGCCACCATCAGCAACATGGCCCCCGAGTACGGCGCCACCATCGGCTTCTTCCCCATGGACAAGGTCACCATGGACTACATGCGCTTCACCGGGCGCGATGCGAAGCAGGTCGATCTCGTCGAGCAGTACATGAAGGAGAACATGCTGTTCTGGACGCCCGATGCGCCCGAGCCCGAGTTCACCAACACGCTCGAACTCGATCTCTCCACCATCGAGCCCTCCCTGGCCGGTCCGCGCCGTCCGCAGGACCGTGTCGCCCTCAGCTCGATGAAGGCGCAGTGGCACAAGGAACTCGCCGACACCTTCCAGCGTTCGGAATCCATGGAGCCCATCGGACTCAACCGCTGGGCCGGCGAAGGCGGCGAGACGGACGATCAGCCGACCAACCCCGATGAGGACGAGCTGACACACCAGCGCCGCATCTTCCTTGAGCACGGCGGCAGACGCTTCCACCTCACCGATGGCGATGTCGTGATCGCCGCGATCACTTCCTGCACCAACACCTCCAACCCCGATGTCATGATCGCTGCGGGGCTCGTGGCGCGCAAGGCACGCGCCCTCGGCCTGACCAGCCAGCCGTGGGTCAAGACCTCCCTCGCGCCCGGCTCCAAGGTCGTCACCGACTACTTCGACAAGGCCAACCTCACCGAAGACCTCGAGGCCCTCGGCTTCCACACCGTCGGCTACGGCTGCACGACATGCATCGGCAACTCCGGTCCGCTCCCGGAGAACATCGAGAACGCCGTCAAGGCGGGCGACCTCGTCGTCGCCTCCGTGCTCTCCGGCAACCGCAATTTCGAGGGGCGCGTGCATCCCGCCGTGCGAGCCAACTACCTCGCCTCGCCGCCGCTGGTCGTCGCGTACGCCATCGCGGGCACCGTCAACATCGACCTCGTCAACGAACCCATCGCCACCACCAAGGACGGCAAGGAAGTCTATCTCAAGGACATCTGGCCCTCGCTCGGCGAGGTGCGCAAGCTCCGCGAGTCCTGCGTCACGCCCGAGCAGTTCCGCAGCAAGTACGCCGATGTATTCACCGGCAACCCCACATGGAACGATGTCCCCGTCTCCGAAAGCGAGCTCTACCCCTGGGACGACGACTCCACCTACATCCAGAACCCGCCGTTCTTCGAGAACATGACCGTCGATCCGCCCGGCTTCGATTCCATCACCGGCGCACGCGCCCTCGCGCTCCTCGCCGACTCCGTCACCACCGACCACATCTCCCCCGCCGGATCCATCGCCGAAAACTCCCCCGCCGGTCAGTACCTCATCAGCAAGGGCGTCGCCAAGTCGCAGTTCAATTCCTACGGCTCGCGCCGAGGCAACGACCGCGTCATGACCCGCGGCACCTTCGCCAATGTCCGTGTCAAGAACAACCTCGCCCGCAAGACCGACGGCACCATCCCCGAAGGCGGCTACACACGCGACTTCACCCAGGGCAGCGGCTGGAACGCCCCCGTCGCGACCATCTACGACGCCGCCATGAACTACAAGCAGCACGACACACCCCTCGTCGTCCTCGCAGGACGGGACTACGGCATGGGCTCCTCGCGTGACTGGGCCGCCAAGGGCACGCTCCTCCTCGGTGTCCGGGCCGTCATCGCCCAATCCTTCGAGCGCATCCACCGCTCCAACCTCGTCTTCATGGGCATCATGCCGCTCCAGTTCCCCGCAGGCCAGTCCGCACAGTCCCTCGGCCTCGACGGCACCGAAACCTTCGACATAGAGATCCCCCAGACCTTCGAGCCCCGCTGCGACATCTCCGTCACCGCGACCCGGGCCGACGGCACCAAGGTCAACTTCAAGGCACTCTGCCGCATCGATACACCCGTCGAAGTCGAGTATTACCGCAACGGCGGCATCCTCCAGACCGTCATCCGGCGTATCCTCAACTCGACAGCCCAGCCCGCCTCAACCTGAGGACAGTGTGACCGACGATCCACATCCAGCCCCATCCATACGCGCTGCAACGCGCGCGGACATCGATCCCATCGCCGTCATCGAGGCTCTCTCCTTCTATTCCATCGACGAGATCTTTACCCCGAAACAGATCGCCCGGCTCATCCGCAGCCCGAATGCCATCGTCCTCGTTGCGGCTAGTCCAGGCAGCATCCTCGGCTGGGGTGCAGTTCTCCACAAACGCACTCGGCGCGGCGTCACGGGACGCATCTACTCCATCGCCATCCACCCCGACGCCCGTGGCCAACGCCTCGGAGACGCCCTCGCCCGCGAGCTGATTCGCCAACTTCGCGAACACGCCGCCACACGCATCTACCTCGAAGTCCGCACGGACAACGAGGCCGCCATCCGTCTCTACAAAAGTCTGGGTTTCACAGTTGCGCGCACCCTCTCCGACTATTACGCGCAGGACATCCATGCATACTCGATGCGCATGGACATGCTTCCGATCTCCGATGAGGATTCCGTGTCAGTGTCCGTGACTCGTGCCACATGAGGCGCCCGCGCACCCCGAGCAGCACTCACCGGTCCAGCCGCCCCACTGAATCGGCACGATCTCGCCTACTGCGACATCCCGATTGAACGCGCCGGCATCCGCCAATTGGTTCAAGCGCGACAGGAACTCGCGCCGGAACCGCTCCTCGTACAGACTGTGCGTCGGCGCATCGATCATTCTCGAATAGCTTCCGCTTGCGAGACGCTGCTCGATCGCGCGGATACGCGTCTCAGGCAGCGGATGCGTGCTCAGCCACTCCGGCTGCGAACGCTCGCCCGATGCATCCCGCAGAATCTCCATCAACTGCAACATCCCCCGCGGGTCGTACCCCGCCCGAGTCATGTACCGCATCCCAAGCCGATCCGACTCCAGCTCCTGATTCCGGTCGAAGCTCAGCGAGAAACCCGTTCCCGTAGTGCCCACCAGCACCGGCACACCAACGCGCACCAAGTCGCTGTCCGACTGCCCAGCCGCGACCGTTGCTCCCACGACGACACCAGTCAGAATCAGTTGCCGACTGATCCGGTCGTTCGCATGGCGAGCCGTCACATGCCCGATCTCATGCCCCAGCACCGCCGCAAGCTGCGCCTCGTTCGTCATCTTCTGCACAAGTCCGCGGGATACGAACACCTTCCCGCCCGGCAGCGCGAACGCATTGATCACATCCGAATCCAGCAGCGTGAACTCCCACGGCAGATCGCGGAAGTCACCCTCCGTGTACTCCACCATGCTCATCCCAACCCGCGTCACATACGCACGCAACTGCGGATCCCGCACCTCACCCCCGTACTCCGCTACCAGTTGCGGCTGCGCCTCCGAGCCGATCGAGATCTCATGCGCCCGCGACAGCAGATTCAACTGACTCCGCCCCGTCGCCGGATTCGTCGAGCATCCCGTCACCCCGACCCCCAGCACCGCTGCCAGCGCCACGCCGAGAATCTTCCCAAGTCCGCTCCGCACGATCCCTTGCATGGTCAGCTCCATTCCGTCTAAGGCCGCTCCGCCGAGAGCGATCTCCACCAATACTAAGCCCGAGCCCCTCCTCCGCCGAGTCCGACCGTCATCACTACACGAACACCCTGACAACGCGATTTTCTCACCTAACATTGATCACACCATGCCCACCTCCACCACCACACCATCCGAGCCCGCCTGGCGCGACACAGAGCTCGCCGAAAACCCCCACGCACACGCCGAAAAAGGCGAAAAAGTCCGACGCATGTTCGGAGCCATCGCCCACGCCTACGACCTCAACAACCGCCTCCACTCCTTCGGACGCGATCAGGCCTGGCGCAAGGCCGCCGTACGCATGGCCTCCGTCCAGTCCACCGACCATGTCCTCGATGTCGCCTGCGGCACGGGCGACCTCACCCGCGCCTTCGCCGATGCCGACCCCGCCCGCGTCGTCGGCCTCGACTTCACCGCCGAGATGCTCGACATCGCCCGCACACGCCGTCTCGCCCCCGCGAAGCACCCCGAGAACAAGATCGTCTCCTACCTCCAGGGCGATGCCATGGCGCTCCCCTTCGACGATGCCTCCTTCGACATCGTCTCCATCGCCTTCGGCATCCGCAATGTCGCCGACCCCGCCCGCGCCCTCGCCGAGTTCCGGCGCATCCTCCGACCCGCCGGACGCCTCGTCGTCCTCGAGTTCTCCAAGCCCCGCTTCGCGCCCATCCGCTGGATGAACGATCTCTACTGCAACCGCATCATGCCCATCACCGCCTCCCTCATCGCGCGCGACCGCTCCGGCGCCTACCGCTACCTCCCGCGCTCCATCGACACCTTCCTCACCCCCGAATCCCTCGCCGCGGACATCACCCGGGCCGGTTTCGCAGACATCCGCCAGAGACCGCTCACCTTCGGCGTCTGCACCGTCACCCGCGCGGTCGTCCCGAACTGAGCCGCGCCGCCGCCGCCGGGCTCGCAATGGTCCAATAACCATCCAGTTTGCGTCCCATATCGCGCACTTCCCGTGCCGATCCGATGCCGCTCCGTCCAATAACTCCACACCGACAACTTCTCCCCATCGTGTTCACCGTTTCCGCGTCCCGACTCCGATCTCTCCCTCATCGCAACCAATTGCCGCTGCGGAGCCGCGGTTCGAACCATCACCCCGACGGGAAGCAGGAGGAGCAGCCCGCCGCCAGCCGTGGAGACCAACCGTGGTCCAGGACCTTGTCATCGAAAGACTCTTTGAAGCACTCGTCAACGGCGATCGCGCCTGGTCGCGCACCATCATCAGCGAACTCTCACAGCAGGGCACCACGCCCGAGCAGCTCATCACCGATGTCTACTGGCCGACCTACGAGATGGTCGCCCGCCTCTACCGCAACGATCAGCTCACCACCATCGCTCACCACATGGCGACGCGCCTCCTGCGCACGCTCCTCGATCAGACCGCTGCGAATCTCACCCGGCAGCCCGAACTCGGACGCACCGTCTTCGCGGTCTGCGGCCCGACCGATGCCGACGAACTCGCCGCCGAGATGGCCGTCGATCTCATGGAGGCCGCCGGGCTCACCGTCGCCTTCGCCGGCGGCGGCGTCGCCACCGATGAAATCCTCGAGCAGGTCCAGCAGAACCACCCCGATGCGCTCGTCATCTTCGCATCCGCGCCGAGCGATCTCCCCGAGATCCGCGGCCTCATCGACACCATGCAGGAGATCGGCGCCTGCACCAACACCCAGGTCATCGTCGGCGGCGGCGTCTTCAACCGCGCCGACGGACTCGCCGAAGAAATCGGCGCCGACCTCTGGGCCACCGATCCCGCCGACCTCGTCGAAGTCATGCTCCTCGAACCCGAACGACGCGCCACCCCCGACCAGCGCACCGTCGGACGCAAGCGCCGCGCGGCGTAAAAAACAGACATCTTCGGGTGCCACGGACTGCTTGCAGTCCGTGCTTCCCGAGATCCACCGGGCGCACGGACGCGTCACACAACCAGCACTGCCACACCATGCCCACACCCCGCCGCGCCAACCGCGCTGCGGGGTGTTTTCTTCATGCCTTTACCAGCCCGGAGCGCTTCCGGGGGAGCGACGGGGTCGTGATACTTGCTGGATGCATGATCGCAGGGTGCCATGGAAACACCACGAGCCCTTCCCCGCGAAGGGCGAGAGGTTTTTCCATGATGCAATGAGCTACACTTCTCACAATGGCTTCCGACTCGTCCAAGCTCCAGCGCTTCCTGCGTGGACTTAACCCCGTAGTCCCACGCGGTTATGTCACGCGTCACATTCTCCCCTTCTTCGCCATTGCCCTCGGAGGAATGTATATCTCGCACATCTCTTTGCCTGAAGCGCACCGTGAACTCGGGATGAGGATTGCGTTGGCGATCGCATTTCTCTGGCCGCCTCTTGCCATGGCCTTTTTTCCGAAATCCAGCATCTTCCCTCCCAAGCCACGCCCCGACGACGAATCCGAAAAGTGATGTCTCAATGAGCGAAGACTTCAAGAATCTGAATAGAGCCGCTCGGGTCGCGAAGAGTCTGAACCCGGATATTCCTCGTGGATATGTCACGAGAATCCTCTTGCCGTCGCTCGGCTTGGGTGTCGGGCTTGGTTGCCTGCTCATTGCCCTGCTGCCACAAGCGTATCAACAAACTGGTCACGCGGCCGCGTTCAGTCTTGGGCTCATGTGGTACTTCTATGCATCAAAGAAGTGGCCGGAAGCGAGCATTGGGTGCAACACACAGGAGCACCTCGACAACGACGAAGAGTGATCTCTCTCGCCATTCGGCGGTACGAAATTGCCGAGAAGCATGGCTCCCGGGTATGTGATGTTCGCCGTTCCCGCAGCGCGGCTCGCGAGTCTATTCAACCATGTTCGCGAGAATGACATGTTAAGGAGGCCGCAAGGATCGTGAGCGGTGTCCGGGGGCTACAGCTTCGCCAGCCCATCCGCCAGCGCATCAATATGTTGATTCGTGTGCGCGGCGGAGATCTGGCACCGCAGCCGCGCCTCCCCCTCCGGCACCACCGGGAAGCCGAACCCGATCACATACACGCCAAGCTCCAGCAGACGCTTGCTCATCGAGATCGCCTTGGCCGTCTCGCCCACGATGACCGGGCAGATCGCGGTGGGCGACTCCAGCACCTCGAACCCCGCCGCGCGGATCTTCTTTCGTGCGTACGCCACAT
>REDD01000161.1 GCA_007693725.1 Phycisphaeraceae bacterium | reverse complement strand
GATCGTGCCAGCGCGATCCGTCCGCGTACAGGCGGTTCGCCAGAAGACCCTTGCTCGGATCGTCGCACGCTTCGAGAATCGCGGCCCCCGCCGAGTCCCCGAAGAGGACTGAGATGGCACGATTCCCGTAGTCCATCAGCCGCGTCATCACATCACAGCCGATGACGCCCACGCGCCGAGCCGTTCCCGCACGGATCATGTCGTGCGCCACATTCAGGGAGTAGACAAAGCCCGAGCACGCCGCAACCACATCAAACGCACCGGCATGTTTGGCGCCGACATTGCTCGCGACGCGGCAGGCCGTCGATGGACAGGTCATTTCCCCCGTCACCGTGGCCACGATCACCAGATCGAGCGATTCCCCGCTCACCCCCGCATCAGCCAAGGCGCTCTTGAGCGCTTCCGTGCAGAGCCAGGTCGTGTTCTCGCCCTTCTCAGGGTTGCACGCATGGCGGGTGCGGATACCCGTCCTCTGGGAGATCCACTCGTCCGAGGTGTCCATGAACCGCTCAAGATCCGTGTTGTGCACAACCCCCTTCGGAACATGGTGCCCCGTCCCCAGCAGACGAACGCCGACATCGGGAACACGCCGAACGCCCCGACCGCGTTGTACGGAGGCCGAGCCTCCATCCTTGCTCATCGCTTGGCACCGCCAAGTTCCACTTCGGTTTGCACCGTTTCTTCGGTATGGTGCAGGTGCTCGTCAAGCTGCGAGAGACGCTGGACAATCGCCTGATTCACCCCGCGACTGACATACTCCCGCGCGTTGCGGATCGTCGCGGCGATCGTCCGCGGCTGGCTCGAGCCGTGGCAGATCATGCACACGCCATTCACGCCCAGCAGAGGGGCGCCGCCGTACTCGTGATAATCGTTCTTCTTGAAGAGCCGATCGGTCACCGGCTGCAGTTGCAGTGCAAGGTCCGGATCGTAATCGAACACCTCATGCGCAATCGTGCTGAAGAGACTCTTCGCCAGCCCCTCGGCGAGCTTCAGTGTGATGTTCCCGACAAAGCCGTCGGTGACCACCACATCCGCCTTGCCCTCGAACAGATCACGCCCCTCGACATACCCGATCATGTTCAGCTTGGGCGTGCTGCGCAGCATGTCGCGCACTTCCTTGATCATCCCCGTGCCCTTGCTCTCCTCAGAGCCGATGTTCATCAGGGCGACACGCGGATGATCGATATGCAGCACCTTCTGTGCGTACACCTCCGCCATCAGCGCGTACTGCGCGAGATGCTGCGGCCGCGGCTCGGGATTCGCTCCCACATCGCACATCACCACCGGACCATGCAACGCGGGAATCACACAGCCGATCCCCGGACGATGCACGCCCGGCAGCCGCTTCATGTGCATCGTCGCCGCCGACACGCACGCGCCGGTGTTGCCCGCCGAGATCACGACATCCCACGGATCCGGCGTCTTCCGGGCCGAGCCCATCAACGCCATCCGCACGATCGAAGAATCCGGCTTACTCCGAACCGCCTCAACGGGCGTCTCGTGCATCTCAATGTTCTGAGACGCGTGCATCACCTGGATCCGCCCATCCCGCACGCCACGCTCGTGCATGATGTCGCGAATCACCGACTCATCGCCGATCAGCAGGATCCTGTCATCCGCTTCCAGGAATGACAGCGCATCCAGGCAACCGCGAACGATGGCGTCCGGCGCGTCATCACCGCCCATCGCATCGATTGCAAAGCGCATCGACGGTCTACCTCCTGTAGAGAGTCAGAAAATCAGTCTTCGGTACCGATGCCGAGCTTCGGCACTCGGATCACCAGGCCCGGACGGACATAGCCCGATTCCTTGCACACACGATGGTGCTGCTTCGGCTGGCCGGTCAACGGGCACATCGTCTGCAGAGTCGCCTCGAGCGCAAGATGACTCCGACGACGACGCTTGCGGCCGGGACTTGTTCTATGTGTGGGATGCATCGTTACGCTCCAAGACCCGCCACACATTAAGCGCAGTCGGGGAAATCCGCGACCATCAACAACCGAACATCGGTACGCGGCCACCGATGCGGACAGTGCCCCCCGAAGGACTCGAACCTTCAACCCGCTGATTAAGAGTCAGCTGCTCTACCGATTGAGCTAGGGAGGCCTTGGGGCAAGCGCCGCAAGGCAAACAGGATAACCGCCACCCGGGGCGCCGTCCACCAATCCATCCGGTGACCGCTCAGAGCCGCCCCGACACGGGCAGTCGCCTCTCCTGCAAAACCGGATTTTATCCATTTTAGCAGGAGACCCGCCAGAGAGCCTTCTCCGCTCGGACAGGCACTTTGCTAATGACAGTGGGACAGGCGTCCCGCCTGTCTGCGATCACCGCCCGCGGAAGGTGATCCGCCCCTTGGTCAGGTCGTACGGGCTCAGCTCGACCGTCACGGTATCCCCCGGCAGCACCCGGATGAAGTTCTTCCGCATCTTCCCGCTCAGATAGGCGGTGATTTCCGTCTTCTTCTCGTCCGGCAGACGGACTGTGAACATCGCGTTCGGCAATGCCTCAACCACCAATGCTTCCACCGTGAACTTGTCATCCTGCTTCGTCATGCACTCTCCTCGTCCGACCACGCGCTGAGGCACGCGACCGAACACATACTCCGGCAGTCACACCCTTCACATCGTGGACCACCGACCGACCGGGCCTTGATCGATCCCCCGACCGCCACATACCCGTAGGTAGACCCGTCAGCATACCCTCCACCCCGCATTTTCGGTAGCCGACCCACCCATGTGCCGGAAACTCTGCGAATTCAGCCGTCTGGCGGCCACTGGGCGAGAGCGGCTCTGATCCCCTCCGGGCAGCACGCTACAGTCCACGCATGTCAAGGATGACCTCGAATCCATACGAGCTGCGTCGGTCCACCAGCGCCTGCGCCGCCACCGGCCAGACCCTGAGCCCCGGCGATGTGATCATCGCCGCCCTCGTCGAGCGTGAGGGCGAGGAAGGGTTCGATCGCGTCGATGCCCTCTCCGAGCAGTGGGAGGGTGGTTGGCGTCCGGAGCGGCTCTTCGCCCACTGGCGGACCGTTGTCCCCACTTCCGATGCCCGCCCCAATCCCTTCATCGACGACGATGCCCTCCTCGATCTCTTCGACTCGCTCGCCGATTCCGACGAGACCGACCATCGCCGGCTCGCCTTCCGCCACCTGCTGGCCTTGGTGCTCGTCCGCAAGCGGCTGCTGATCCAGATCGGTGCCGGAAAGCCCACGGACAGCGGCAGCCGAGCCATCCTCGTCAAGCGACGCGGCGCCCCGCAGGACGCCCCCCCGGATCGGGTGCTGGCCCCCGAGATCACCCCCGAACTGGTGGGCGACCTCACCCAGCAACTCGCCGGCCTGCTCACCCCAGAGGTCTGATGGTGATCCGCCGACACACCCTTTCCCGGCTCCTGCTCACCGCCCTGGCGACGGGCTGCCTGTTCCAGATGGGTTGCCGCAGCGGACCCCGCCCTGGCACCGATGCGCCCGTGCCGCCGCCCGTCGAGGTCGTGGAACACTGGAACGAGCGGGCGGAGCGACTCGACCGCCTCTGGGGGCGCGTCGCCGTCACCTTCCGCTTCACGGATCAGGACGGCCGCCGACGTTTCGAGCAGGGCGAGGGGCATTTCCAACTGCTGGACGGCGCCCATCTCGCACTCTCCGTCGGCAAGCTCAGCGAGGTCATGCTCTGGATCGGTTCGGATGAGACCCGCTACTGGCTCATCGAGCGGTTCGAGCAGCGTCGGGCGTGGTTCGGGGCGCACGAGTCGTTCACCCGCGCGAAAGGCGAGCGCATCGGCCTGCCCATTGCACCCCGCGAACTGCTCGTGCTCATGGGCCTCGCGCCGCTCGATCCGGATGCCGATTGGACGACATCCAGAACCAAGTCCGGCGCCACCCTGCTCACGATCCGCGAGCCGAACTCCGCATCCTCGTGGCGCGCCGAACTCGCTCCGGACACCCGCCTCCCGGAAACCGTCGAACTGCTCGACGCCGACGGCGCTGTCATTCTCCGCGCGGAACACACAGTCGTTCGCCCCGCCATCATCCGCTACGAGCGATCCTCCGATTTCGACCACATCGCCCGGGCCATCTCCATCTCCTATCCCGCGGCGGATGCATCCCTGACCATCAACTTCGATGCCGAACTCTTCGACGGCCGCCGGACCGGGCGTCCCCGCCGCAACGCCTTCAACCTTGAAGGCCTGCTGAATGCCCTCGGCCCCATGGATGAAGTCGTTGATCTCGATGCATCAGTGGCCATGCCCTGACCCATGCAAAACCCGCGAGCACAAGCGGCTCGCGGGTCTGTGACAGTCCTTTGATTTCCGGCCCGAAACGGTCGTTACCGTGAGGCGACCGGCTTCGGCCCATCCTTGCCGATGATCAGCGGTTCCTCGCCACGCGGCTGTGTCGGGCGTGTTGTCCGCTGATACACATTGCGAGCGGCCTGCTCCGCTTCGAGCATCGCCCGGGCACGGTCCTCGTAGCCCTCGCGGTCTGTGGTCCCGGTCAGCGCCTCGAAGCGTGCCTCCTGCTCCGCCTTGATCTTCGCGAGGCGGCTGGTCAGGTGATCCAGCGAGTGTGTCTCGAAGCGCTCGAAGCGATCGATGATCTGCTGGCGCTTCTCGGTCAGGTCAAGCAGCTTTTCGTTGCGCTCGATCATGGCGATCTCGCCGTCGAGCTGCCAGAGCTGGCTCTGGAGCGTTGCACGCTCGGTCTCGAGCTTCGTGAGCAGGTCGCCGAGGCGCTCGGCCTGCTTCGCCAGCGACTCAAGCGAACGCTCGGCCATCTGGGATCGCTGCTGGTATGTCTGCACTGTGGCCGCGACCTTTGTCGCGCGGTCGTACAGATCCTCAAGGGAGAGTGTCCGCGAGTCGTAGGCGACGCGGATGGTGCGTGTCGGTTCGCTGCTGCGCGCCGCTTCCGCCTGCTCGATGAGTGACTTCAATTCGCCGAGGTCGTTGGAGGCCAGGTCCACCACGCGCTTGGCGATGCCCCGCTCCCGTTCGAGTTGGGCGAGCTGCTCGCGGACCTCGGTCAGTTCGCCGCGAACCTCGCCGATCCGCTGGGGATACTCGCGCTCCAGGGCCCGGAGGTTCTGGCGCAGCAGGACGGGATCCTGAATGTGCCGATCGACTCTCTGGACCACCTGTGTCCTCGCCTGCGAGGCGAGGGCGCCGATGCGTTCGGGTCCGACGACGAGCAGCGCCGCTCCTGTCGCCAGTCCACCGATGACCGCTACACGCGTGATTGTTCTGCAAAGTGTCATGGCGTCATCCCTTCGCCTTGGCCCGCACGCCGGAGTGGGGGCGGGACTGAGTTCGGTTGGGACGGATCAGCCGCACATTCATGCCATCCGTCACCACCTCTTTGGGAATCCGCCGCGGGCGATTTCACCCCCACCGAATCACCGGTATCTCTCCCCTCTCCGGGACTCTCCGCGTCCGAATCGGCTGTTTTCGGTTTCATTACTCGGGTTCTCGTCGTATCCTTGTGGGGTGCCGGATCGGACCTCGGGTCTCCGGGGGTCTCCGGGGGTATCCGGGGGTATCTGCGGGGGTGTGCGGTGGGGTGTCTGGGCGCATCCCCGGAAAGGGTGTGAGGTAGCGATTTCATGCTGAATGCAATGACCACATCCTTCGTGGCCCGACTCCGCGCGAGAGACCCGAACGCATGGTTCGAGCTCTGGGAGATTTTCGGACCCGTGCTCGAAGCGCAGCTCTCGAAGTGGGGCAAGGGCCGGATCGGAAACGAGACCGTCCGCGATCTGTCGCAGGAGACGCTGGCGGCGCTCTCCGACTCGATCGACCGTTTCGACCCTTCCAAGGGGGCTCGGTTCTCGACCTGGCTGCTGGCCATCGCGAAGCACACCCTCGGCGATGAGATCGACCGTCGCATGGCCCAGAAGCGCGGCTCCGGGAAGCGGGCCTCATCGCTGGATGAGGCGTGGATGACCGCTTCCGCGGCGGTTTCTCCGGGCGCGGACTACGAGGCCGCGGTCTTCCGAGCCAAGGTCACCGCCGCCATCCGTGCCGTCGAGAAGGAGTGCGATTTTCAGGATTTCGCGATCTTCCAGATGCGCGTGCTCGACGGGCGTTCCGGCAAGGATGTCGCCAACGATCTGGGTACCTCCGAGCCGACGGTCTCGCGTCGGCTGGCGAAGGTGCGGACGGCCCTCCGCGGTCGCCTCGCCGAAATTATCTCTACCTATTCCTTCACGGAGGAGGAGTTGAGCGAGCCCTCGCGAAACGGACTCGTCCTCGATCCCAACAAGCCAGATGACGCCCTCTTTGATGAGGCCATCGCGGAGATCTATCACACGGATGCCCAGCAACGGAGAGCCGGGCTCTCCGCGACGGACTGACCGGGTACGGGCAAGCGTCGCCCGTCCCGCCGGCACGGAAGGTGCTCATCGTGGCAGGACCTGCACCCATTCTGCTTTTCTTCGGGGCGACCGTCGGTCTGGTCATTCTCATCGTCGCGACGGTCCTCCTCATCGTTCCGTTGTTCCGGGCCATCGGATGGTGCTTCAGGGGCGTCGGCTGGCTGATCGCGCACATCGCCAGGTTCATCGGACGGACCTTCTCCGACACCCTGCGAGCCCTCGGGGCCACCATCACCGCGGTGATCTTCCTGCCGCTGATTCTCATCAACATCGTCATCGGGCGATGGTCCGCCGCGGGGCACTTCGCCCGCGCCCTGACCGACGAGGTCTCATCCGTGGGCAGAGCCTTGTACCGGCTCTTCCTGGGCAACCCGGCCCGCCTGCTGCTGATGGAGGGCGCCCTCGAAGGCATCGAGCAGCGCATACCGAATGCGATCGCCCATGCTCCGGGTTCTGACAAGCCATCGCGCCGAACAGGGCAGTTCCCCGGCTACACGATCGTCGGTTCGCTCAAGGGGGGCGGATCGGGCGGTCGGCTGTTCATCGCGGAGCCGTTGCCCGAAAAGCGTGCCGCCTACGAGCGGGCGGGTGCGCACGATGTGGATCGCGTCGTCATCAAGTCGTTCTCCAGCGCTGACGGTTCGACCCTCGCTCAGATCATCCGCGAATCGCGTGCTCTGGAAGCCGCCCGCCGGCTCAATCTCATTCTTGATCACGAACTGTCGGACGAGCGGTTCTTCTATGTCACTCCGTATGTGCCGGGCATCGACCTGACCACCGAAACACAGCGCCTGCACTCCCGCTCGTCGCCGCAGGGGCTCGACCCCGAACCGCTCCAGTCGGCGCTGTCGTACATCGCCGATCTGCTCGTGACGCTCGACCGCTATCACACCGGCGGACTCTGGCACAAGGACATCAAGCCGGACAACATCATTGTCGCCGATGGCGAGGCGCATCTTGTGGACCTCGGGCTCGTGACGCCGCTGCGCTCGGCGATGACGCTCACGACCCACGGCACCGAATACTTCCGCGATCCCGAGCTTGTCCGCCTCGCTCTGCGGGGCGTGAAGGTGCACGAGGTCGACGGCGTCAAGTTCGACCTCTACGGAGCGGGGGCCGTCCTCTATTCGATGCTGGAGAACTCATTCCCCGCCCACGCCGGGCTCTCTCGGATCACCAAGCGGTGCCCGGAAGCGCTGCGGTGGATCGTGCGTCGTGCGATGGCAGACATCCACCAGCGGTACGGCTCGGCGCGTGAGATGCTTGCGGACCTGCGGGTTGTTGCTCAAGCGAAGGATCCGTTCGCCCTCCGCCCGGCCGACCTGCCATCCATGAAGGGCGGCATTTCTGAAGATGATCTGCCCCGTGGCGATCATCGCGACGCCCAGGACTTTCCCGATCCGGCCTCGTCCTTTACACCCAGATCCCCCGGCCCCGCCGCACACTCACCGAGGCCCGCTCCGCGGCCATCTCCGGCGCGGCCCGAGTCGGCTCCCCGCGTGGGGAAAACACGCCCGAAGCTGGTGATCGCGGATTGGTGGACGGGCAAGTACCGCTCGGACCAGTTCCAGCGTGCGAATCGCCCGGAGCCGGTGCATCCGAGCGAGGTCGTCATGCCCGCGGCCTCACCGGGCCACCGGGCTCGCTCGGTGCGGCCCCGCCCTCACAGGGGGCACGGTGCGGGTCACCGCCCTGCGGCCAAAGAGCAACTGCACTCGGCGCGCGCGCGCGTCCGTGAGATGCGGACGCGTGCTCAGGAGCGCATGCACCGAACCAGCGGGAAGCGTCTGCGGACTTCCGAGCGTGCCGGTATCGGCATCGCCGTCGTTTCTCTGCTTCTGGTTGTGCTGATCGTGCTGCCTGCGGTTTTGCGGACAAGCCGTCCGGCTCCCGTGGCGTTCTCCCAGCCCTACACCTTCCGTGTGCATCCGATCGGGATGCCCGATTCTCGGGGGCATCAGGTGCTGCGCGCGGATTTCCCCGCAGAATTCGACACCATCGGGAAGTACATCAGAGACCTCCTCATCGATCCGTCTCCCGATGCCGGCATGGTGCTCGTGTTGGACAGCAACGCCGCCCCGCCATCGGAACAGCTTCGTGCGTTCACCGGGGATCTCGGACGCCCCGTGGTGTATGCATCCAGCACGAACACGAGTGACTATGTCAGCGACACATTCGTCGCCGAGGCGCTCGCCATCCTCGGGGTGAATCGCGATCCGGATGCGGACACCACCGACCGACTGGTCGAACTGCTGCGGGGGACATCCGATCCCCGAATCACCGACCTGATCTGGTACTCCGACAGCGCGGGCGGGGCGCTGGTGCAGCAGTACGGCTCGACCGAGCCGGCCACCATCCACCTCGTCACCCAGCGCGATCTGCGCGAGAACTCCTTGATGCAGCCCTTCTACTCCCCCAGCGAGGCGTCCGACCGGGAGTCCTCGCGGGCGAACGCGATCCGCAGCGCGACGAGAGCGATCCGGGCATCCGTCCGCTCGGAATCCGGCAATCGATGATTCGGTCGCGGTCAAGTACGATGGGTGCGTGAAGCAATTCTCCCGTCAGCGCCATCCCCTGATTTTGCTCGCGAGCGTGCTGTTCCTGCTGTGTGCGGACCCGGCCATCGCGTTGTCGCATCTGGGGGCGGGTTCGTCCTCGGGCGCGTGGTTCGTCACGCGTCGATCGGATGAGAGCCCCGCGCTGCTCCTGATGCTGCGTGAGGATCCGATCGGCTCGATCCGCCCCGGGATCGCGCTGGAGCCGCTGCCGCAGGCGATCAGCGCGCGCGGCATGGAACTCCTCGCGGTCTACGCGCCGTTCGAGTCCGAGCGGGCCGGTTCGGAGGACGCCTCGGGCACCCCGTCGCGCATCCTGCGGGCCGTGCGGCGCTTCGAGGCGCACGCGGTGACCCCGACTCAGACCGTCATCCGTGGGCCGCGGGCGCTTCCCCCGATCGAGGGGCCGGGGCGGCTCGTCGGGATCGTCAATACCCCCATACCGGCGGTTCTGATCGAGCACGACCGGGACCTCCGCATGCTCCTCTTCGAGCGTGGGGAGTGGCGGCAGGCCCGACTCCCGGACGACCTGGGCGACGATGCCACGCTGACGCTCCTGCCGATCACCGGGCGCCCCGCCATCCTCGCGCACACGCCCGGCACCAGCGAGGCGTGGATCCATCAGTACACGCCGGGCGGGGAGGCCACCTCGCCGGGACAGTGGAACAGCCGTCTGCTGGCGTTTCCGTCGGATGCCGAGCGGGTGCTCGTGGTCGATGACCAGATCTTCGCGATCGCTCGCGGGGAGAGTCCGGATGAGGTCAGGATTGATGCCGTGCGCTCGGAGAGCCCCATCACGCGGGCGCGGCTGTCGGGGATCCCCGGGGAGTTTCGCGCCTTCGGTCTCGGCAACGCGATCGTGCTTGCGTGGGATGCGCCGGAGGGTGAGCCGGGGCCGCCGATCATCGCGGCGGTGGGGCTGGACGGGAGGATCCTTCGCCAAGCCGCGCCCGCGACCGTCGTGGGGCCGGTGACCGCGGAGGATGTTCAACTGCTGATGCTGGTGCTGGCGTCGATCTTTCTGACGGCGGTGATCTTCATCGCACGCCCGGGCTCGCGGCACGAGAGCACCTTCGCGATTCCCGAGAAGACGGCGCTGGCCCCTCCTGCTCGGAGGACGGTCGCCGCGATGATCGATCTGGCTCCGGGGCTCGCTCTGGGCATGGCCCTTGATTCGGGGGTGCTCCCCGTCTGGGGGGCGGAGAAGTGGATCGATGGGGTGGTCGGGGTGCTGCTGGTGCTTGCTGTGGTCACGATTCCGCATGCGGCGCTGAGCGAGGCCTTCGCCGGGCGGACCCTGGGCAAGTGGATCTGCCGCTGCCGGACGGTTTCGCACGATGGGGGCAACCCGTCGCTGGTGCAGTCGCTGGGTCGGAACGCGGCGAAGATTCTGTGCCCGCCGTTGGCGCTGCTGACGGTGCTCGCCCCGTACGCACCGAATCCCGGGTCTTTCGCGACGCGGGTGGTGGTGAAGATCCCCCCGGAGAGCGAGCCGCCCCCGGAGAGCGAGGCGGAGTCGGGTTCGGGGGGTTCTGATTCACCTTGATCCGGGTGTCTCCCCGATAAGCACCAGAGATCAGGTCAGAGTCGTTGTGATTCTTGCGCCCCCGATTTTGGTGGTCTTGTGAAGAAGTCCGGACAACAGCCAGTGGAAGCGCCCGAGGCGGCGGGTGAGCAAGCGGCGGAGAGTGCGTCGCGTCTGCGGGGTCTGCGCGACCTTTGGCAGATCCCGACGGTGCTCGGCGCGATCCTGCTGCTGTTGATGGGGGTGTTCATGTGGGTCCGGACATCGGCCCCGGTGGACATTGATGCCGCGTTGGAGTCGGTGGCGGTGCTGCTGGGCGCTGAGGAGTACGAGGAGGCCAAGGCGATCCTGAACGGGCCGATCCTCTCGTACATGCAGGATCCGGAGATTCATCCGGACACGCTGGCGTACTTCTACACGCTCCGGGCGGACACCCTGTACCTGGATCAGCGGGACCGGAATCTCGATCTTCGGGCCAACAACGAGCAGATTCTGAGCAACTACGAGCAGGCGCGGCGCTTCGGGGCCAGCTTCGGAGATGTGCGTCTGTACAGGAACGCGGACACCCTGTTGCGGCTGGGCCGAGCGGATGAGGCGCTGAGCGAGGCGCGACTGCTTTCGGATCAGGCGGCGAACCAGCGGCGGGAGATCTTCCGGCGTGTGATCGAGGCGGGTCTTGCGCATGATGCGAGGGCGCGTGATCGTGCGCTCGCCTCGGATCTGCTGGCGGAGCTGCACAAGGATCCGACGCTCGACGATGCGGGTCGGCGGTGGCTCGTTGCTCGGGAGGCGCGGCTCTCGCTTCAGGCGGGCTATCCCGAGGATGCGATGCGTCGGGTGCTTCCGGAGTTGCAACGGCTGCCCGAGAACGACATGCGTCAGGGCGCGGAGCTGCTGCTGATCCTGGGGGCTGCGTATCTCGATGTCGGGAGGTTCGATGACGCCTACACGCAGGCGCAGCGTGCGCTGGGCGTTCTGCTGGATACCGATCCTCTTGTCGCCGAGGCGGCGCTGCTTCAGGGTAGCGCGCTGCGTATCCGGGGCGAGTATGAGCAGGCGCGGGATCAGTTCACGATCGTGACGACGCGGTTCCCGCAGTCGGACGCCGGGGCCCGGGCGTATCTGGCGCTCGGAGAGATCAACGCCGAGCTTGGTCATCACGACATCGCGCAGAGCTCGTACCGGGCGGTGGTGGATCGACTGAGGGCGGGGCGGCTGCCGCCGGATCTCGGGGCGGATCAGATCGAGTTTTCGCTGGGGGAGCGTCACGACGAGCGTTTCGAGCGTGGGGACTTTGAAACGGCGCTGGAATATGCGCGTCTCAGCGCCGCGTGCTACCGGGATGGGCAGATGCCCGCGCAGGTGCATGCGCGCCTCGCGGCGGTGCATCGCGCGATGGGCGATCGACTGCTCGCCGAGGTGCCTCGGACTTCCGAGGGGGCGATCATTCTCCGTGAGACGGATCCGATCACGCTGGAGCATGCCCGTCGGCATTATGCGGATGCTTCGCGGTTCGCTGCGGCTCACGCTCGCGCGACGGTGCTGTCCGATCCGGAGTTGTCCGCCTCGGCGTTGTGGATGGCGGCGGAGTGCGCCGAGAAGTCGGGCGATCTGGCCCGTGCCGCGGAGTTGTTCAATGAGTATGTGCAGGCGCGGCACAATGATCCCAGAGCGCTTGAGGGGCAGTATCGACACGCCGGGACGCTGAAGGCGCGCGGTCAGTACATGGACGCGATCAAGATCTACGAGGGGATCATCGACGAGCATCCGCGCTCGGTCGAGGCGTACCGCTCGTACATCCCGCTCGCGCATTGCTACATCCTGCTGGGCGATGCGGATTCGCTGGCGCGTGCGGAGCAGCGGCTGCTGTATGTGATCAGCGGGGAGCCGTTCGAGCCGAATGCTCCGGAGTTCCGGCAGGGGCTTCTTGAACTGGCGAACCTGTATCGGCGGACCGCTCGGTACCCCGAGGCGATTCGGCGTCTGAGCGAGGCGCGGGCGCGATTCCCGGATCTCGAATCTTCGCCTTCGTTCCTGTTCAATCTGGCGGAGTCGAATCGTCTCGCGGCGGCGGAGGCGGGGGAGCGGTTGCGTGAGGCGATGCCGCAGTCCGAGCGTCGGATCATGTTCGATGCCCGCACGGAGCGTCTCGAGCAGGCCCTGGCTCAGTACGATCTGGTCCGGGCGGCGCTCTCAACGCAGGATTCGAAGGTCCAGACGCCGATCGAACGGACCATGCTGCGGAATTCGATGTTTTTCCGGGGGGATTGTGCCTACGACCTCGCGCTTCACCATGCGGATGATCCGGCCCGGAGCGAGCGCCTGCTGGAGGAGGCCATCCGGTACTACGACGCGGCGGCCCAGCGGTACGCCGACGACCCCTCCTCCCTTGTGGCGATGGTCCAGATCGTGAACTGCTATGTGGCGCTCGGGAAGTGGCGGGAGGCGGCGACGGCGCACGAGCGGGCTCGGGCACGCCTGGCGGAGATCCCGAACGATGCCTGGCTGAACGCGGACACCCCGATGTCGCGTCGTCATTGGGAGCAGTGGCTGGAGTCGTCGTTCGAACTCCGGAGTCGGGGGACGACCGCGGCCACCGCCGGTTGAGCGGCTGGGCCACGGTTTCGCGCAAAAACTGAACCATCCGGCATGAGTCGCCCGAAACAATCGGCATACACCGCGCGGTGGAGCCGCGCCAAAATCAGGATTGGTCAAGGATGACCCCCGCACGCAGCCCACAGTCCGGCGTTTCCGCGCACACCGACCCCGAGGTCTGGGCGCCTCGGCTGGCTCGGCTGCTCGATGATGCGATCGCGCTGTACGAGCGGCTCGACGAGCTCGCTCAACGCCAGGCCGATCTGATCGAGTCGGGGGATCACGATGCCCTGCTGGGGGTGCTCGGGGAGCGTCAGGGGCTGGTCGACCGGATCACGGCTCACGCCGCGGACCTCGACCCGTTCACCTCGCAGTGGTCCGCTCTGGAGCCGACGCTGCCGCAGCAGCACCGGGAAACACTGCGGCCTCGCCTGGAGCGCCTGGGCGAGCTGATGCGGAAGATCGTTCAGCGTGATGAGGCGGACCATCATCGTCTCGCGGCGATGCGTGATGCGGCGGCGAAGGATCTGGCCTCGATTGATCGCTCGCAGCGGGCGACGAACGCCTACTCGAATCAGCCCTCGTCGAAGTCGACGACACCCCGGTTTCAGGATCGAACCGGATGAACAGCGCCACTGCGACCCATGTCGATCCGGCGGTGCTTCCTCTCGCGAGCACGAATCAGGAGGATCTGGCTCGGATCTCTCCGGAAGACCTCGCGGAGTTGATGAGCGCCTTCAACGAGACGGCGGTGCGCCTTCAGGAAACTCACGCGATGCTGGGTGCGGAGGTGTCGCGTCTTCAGGGTGAGTTGAGCGAGACCAAGGGACGGCTCAGGCGGGCGCAGGAGCTTGCAGCGCTGGGCGAGATGGCCGCGGGCATCGCGCACGAGATCCGGAACCCGTTGGGGTCGATCAAGCTGTACGCGTCGATGCTGGTGGAGGATCTGGCGGATCTTCCGGAGGAGAAGTCCACGGCGACGAAGATTGCCCGCGCAGTGGATCGGCTGAATGCGGTTGTCGGTGATGTTCTGAGCTTCTCGCGCGAGATCCGGCCGCGGCTGGCGGATTGCTCCGCGCACGAACTCTTCTCCGAGGCGGCGGAGTCCTGCGCTCCGGTCGCGCGGTCGATGGGCATCACGATCGACGATGCGTTCTTCGAGGATGACGATCGGGTGATCACCGCGGATCGGTCGCTGTTTCATCAGGCGCTGGTGAACATCATCCGCAACGCGATCGAGGCGGCGGGCGAGTCTTCCGGCGGTGGGGGGGTGGTCCGGCTGTCGCTCGTTGAGCGGCATGTGCTCGCGGAAGATGCACGCCGGCAGCGGATGCTGGCGTTTCGGATCGCCGATTCGGGTGCTGGGATCGCGCCCGAGATCCGTTCGCGGATGTTCAACCCCTTCTTCACGACTCGTGAGGCGGGAACCGGGCTGGGTCTTGCCATCGTGCATCGCATCCTCGACGCGCACTCCGGGCGGATTCTGATCGGCGAGGACAACGAAGAAACACTCGCACCGCACGACCGCTCACTCGGCGGCGCTGTGGTCGATCTGTTGCTGCCACACACATCGGAAACACCGGGACATTCCGCCCCGCTCATCGACGGAGAGGTCACATGAACACGGTTCTGGTTGTCGACGACAAAGAGATGCTGCGCGACTCGATTGCGGTCACGCTCCAGCGTCCGGGTTTCAGCGTCGTGACAGCGCCGGACGGGGCATCCGCACTCGAAGCGATCGCGCGAAAGCGACCGGATGTCGTCGTGACGGATCTGAAGATGCCCGGTCTTTCCGGCATCGAACTCATCCGGAAGATCCGGGAGATCGACGACGATCTGCCGATCATTCTGATGACCGCCTACGGCACGATTGATACCGCCGTGCAGGCGCTCAAGCTGGGCGCCTACGACTACATCACCAAGCCGTTCGAGGGTGATGAGCTGCTGATCGCCGTGAAGCGAGCGATCGAGCACGCACGGCTCAAGCGCGACAACGAGGTGTTCCGTCGCTCCACACCCTCGCGGTCCTCGCAATCGAATGAGGATGATCAGCCCATGGGGCTCGATCGCCTGATCGGGCAGTCCGAGGCGATGAAGATCGTCAAGGAGCGACTCCCGGCGATCGCGGGCTCGCACGGCACGGTGCTGATCTCGGGCGAATCGGGCACGGGCAAAGAGGTTGTCGCGCGGGCCATCCACGATCTCAGTCCGCGGGCTCCGGAGCCGTTTCTGGCGGTGAACTGTGCCGCCATGAGCGAAGCGCTCCTTGAGTCGGAGTTGTTCGGTCACGAGCGGGGTTCGTTCACGGGCGCGGAGAAGCTGCGGAAGGGTCGCTTCGAGCTTGCCAACCGCGGCACGCTGCTTCTTGACGAAATCTCGGAGATCAAGCCCCAGATCCAGGCCAAGCTGCTTCGTGTGTTGCAGGAGCGGGCGTTCGAGCGCGTCGGGTCTTCGGTGACGATCGGTGTGGATGTTCGTGTGGTGGCCACGACGAATCGGGATCTCGTGGAGGAAGCGGCGCGGGGATCTTTCCGGCAGGATCTGTTCTTCCGTCTGAATGTGCTTCCGGTCCATCTCCCGCCGCTGCGTGAGCGCATCGCGGATGTCGCCATGCTCGCGCCCCACTTTGTCGAGCAGGCGTGTCTCCGCGACGGGCGCGAGCCGCTGGAACTGACCCCCGAGGCGATCTCCCTGCTGATGGCCTATCGCTGGCCGGGCAATGTCCGCGAGCTGCAGAACCTCTGTGAGCGTGCGGTCGTGCTGGCGACCGGCGGCATCATCCGAGCGGATCTGATCGGGCCGTGGCTCCACGGCGTTCGGAGCGACTCGGTCCGTGAGCCCAAGCCCGTGCAGACGCGCCCCGAGGCGTCCTCCAACGGGTCGGCGGCGGGGGAATCCCCGCGTCCGCTTGCGGACATCGAGCGGGAGGTCATCGTCCAGACGCTCGAACACTTCGGCGGGCACCGCCAGAAGACCGCGCACGCGCTGGGGATCGGTGTCCGGACCCTCGGATTGAAGCTCAAGAAGTGGAAGGAAATGCAGCTCGTCGCCGAGACCCTCTGAGGTCTGGGGCGGAACGGCGCGCCGTTTGCGGGAGTTGTCCGGCCATGTTCATCGCTCAGGTCACCAATGCGGACTCTCTACCCTCGCTGCAGGCGACGATCCAGTTCGCCGCGCAGCGTCACGCGCTGATCACGCACAACATCGCCAACCTGAACACGCCGAACTACGAGCCCGTGGATGTCGATCCCCGCTCGTTCCAGCGGCAGCTCGGGGAGGCGATCGACCGTCGGCGGACCCGCTTCGGCGGCCACCGCGGGGATCTGAACATCACCTCCTCCCGCGAAGTCGCGCAGGATGGGCGGGGGAGACTGCAACTTCGTCCTCGCGCCTCGGGGCAGGGGATTCTCTATCACGATCGAAACAACCGAGACCTTGAGAGAACGATGCAGGATCTGGTCGAGAATGCGGGGGTCTTCCGGGTCGCGACGGAGTTGCTGCGGTCTCGCGTGGACATCCTCAACACGGCCATCCGTGAACGCCTGTAATTTGCCATTGTTCGGAACGGCCCGGACCCATTCCGGGCATGGATAGAGTGAGGAAATCATGTACGGCAGCTTGGACATCTCGGTCAGCGGCATGATCGCCCAGCGCACCCGCATGGATGTTGTCGCCGCGAATCTGGCGAACCGCGACACCATTCTGGATGCGGTCGGCAATCCGTCGGAGTTCAAGCGTCGGTTCGTGACGCTGGCCCCGGCGGGGCGCGATGCGCCGCAGGGCGTCCGGGTCCACTCCATCGAGATCGATGCGGACTCCGAGCCGCGGAAGGTCTGGGATCCGACGAATCCCTACGCCAAGCCGAGTGACCACCCGGACGCGGGGTATGTCTACTACCCGAACATCGACCCCGTGACGGAGGAGATCAACGCGATGGAGGCGATGCGGTCGTACGAGGCGAATGTCTCGGCGGCGGATGCGACGAAATCCATGCTGGCACAGGCGTTGCGTCTCATCGCGTAGTCAATGACTTCTCGGTTCCTGAAGGACTGATCGGGCACTCTCATGGCGGACCCACTCGGACTGATCAATGCCGGCGGAAACACGCCCATCAACCCGTTGCAGGGGCCGGGGGCGAGGCCGAGCAGTCCGGCGGCGTCCGATCCGAACGCGCCGTCGTTCAAGCAGTTGTTGATGGATAACCTCCGTTCGGTCAACCAGTTGCAGCAGGACGCCACGCAGGCGATCGAGGATCTCCAGTCCGGTCGGCGTGATGATGTCGAGACGGTTCTGCTGGCGACGCAGAAGGCCGATCTCGCGTTCCGGACCATTCAGGCCCTCCGCAACAAGATGATGGATGCGTACGACGAGGTGAAGCAGATCCGGGTCTGATGCTCGTCGCGATGAAGGTGAACGGCAGAATCTGCGCGTCTCTAGCGCAGAAATCGCGCGTCATTCAAGCGCAATCTCCGACAGTGCCGAAAGTCACAATCAGCGCGTCATCCGCGCGCTCCGCGTGAGGATCGCGCTGAGATGAGGCATGGAGGCCGAGCATGGAGCGTCTGCGCAAGACGCTGGAAACGATCCGGGGCGCCCTGGCGCAGCTCACCACGAGCCAGCGTCTGCTTGTCGCATCGGTCGTCGTGGTTCTGCTGATGACGCTGTTCGTGGTTCAGCAGTACACCGCGAAGCCGGCGGTCGTGCCGCTGCTCGACGCCGGGTACAGCCCGGAAGATCAGCAGCGTGCCGCGTCGTACCTCGATCAGCAGGGGTTGGTCTACCGCACCGATTCCTCCGGTACGGTGATGGTGCCGGTGGGTTCACGCCAGCGGATCCTGGCGCAGATGGCCCGTCAGCCGGGCACACTGCCGTCGGATACCCGTCTGCTCTTCAACAATGTCATCGATCGCCAGTCGTGGACCAAGTCCTACCAGCAGAATCGACAGCTCGAGATCATCGCTCTCCAGAACGAGATCGGCGCGATGATCTCGCTCTGGCCCGGCGTGCGCTCGGCGCAGGTCGTCATCGATGTTCCGGATCGGGTGTCGCTGGGCACTCCGGCGCGCCAGCCGACCGCGGCGGTCAATCTCATCACGGAGTCGGGGCTCTCCCAGCAGATGGTCGATGCCATCGCGAGTCTGGTCGCGGGTTCCCGCGCCGGACTCCTGCCCGAGCGGATACGCATCGTTGACGGCACGACGGGGCGGCAGCACCGGCCGCGCCAAGACGGGCAGATCACGGCGACCACCACGCAGGAGTTGGTCTCGCACATCGAGCAGCGCAAGCAGGAGCAGATCGCCGACATGCTCCGCTACATCCCCGGTGTGATCGTGACGGTGCAGGCCGCGGTCGATGCATCGCTTCGTCAGTCGCAGACCCGCACGGTGCTGCCGGAGGGGCAGGGTTCGACCTCGATGGTGTCCATGGAGCGCATCACGGAGCGACAGGACCGCGAGTCGCGTACCGCGGGTGAGCCGGGCGTACGCCCCAACACCGGAGCCGATGTCGCCTCCGGGGGCGGTGGGGGGATGACGAGCACGGAAACGCAGAACGATACGACATTCGAGAATCGCTTCGGCGAGCGTGTGGAGAGCGAGACGAACCCCGGCGGCCATCCGACGAAAATCAACGCCGTGGTGAACATCCCTCGTTCGTACTTCGTCGAGATCTGGAAGCAGCAGCGTGCCCGCTCCGGTCAGGCCGAGGATGATGCAACTCCGGCGGACCCATCGGACGAGTTGCTGCACCCGATCGTTGATGATGAGTTGACGCGGATCGAGAACGATGTGCGCAGGATCGTCGATACCACGGGGTTCGATGGGACGCACCCGGGCGAAGTCGTCGTTTCGATGATCCCGACATCATTCGACATCTATCCCCCCGGCATGGGCCCGAACGCGGCGGGGACCGGGCCCGGCAGCATTCTCGGTTTCGGGACCACCACTGCGGACCTCTCTGAGGTCGTGAAGACCGTGGCGCTGGGGGCGCTCGCGGTGCTCGCCTTGGGGTTGGTCGTGTTCACCGCCGTCAAAGCCAACAAGCGCGAGGAGTTGCCGAGTGCGGCCGAACTCGTCGGCATCCCGCCCACGCTTGAGAAGGATGAGGGCGTGATCGGCGAGGCGGATGCCGCGGACTCCGCACTCGCGGGCATCGAGTTGAGCGAGGATGCTCTGCGGCAACGCAAGGTGTTGGAGCAGGTGGCCAACATGGTCAACGAGCACCCCGATGATGCGGCACGCCTGGTCTCGCGCTGGATGATGGCTCAGAACTAAGACCCACCGGGGAACGGAATCGATCATGCCGCGTAAGCCCGGTGAAAAACTCCCAACCTCCGCAAGCGAGCTCGACGGCCTCACGAAGTCGGCCATCCTGTTCGTTTCGCTGGATCACGCAGCTTCCGCGAAGATTCTCAAGCACATGTCCGGCGAGCAGGTCGAGGAGCTGACGCGGGAGATCGCGCAGCTCGGCATCGTTCCCGAGAAGCTCCGGATGGAAGTGGTCGAGGAGTTCTACGGCCTCTCCGTGGCCTTCCATGCCGACAACGAGGGCAATCTCGACTTCGCGAAGAATCTCCTGCGTGAAGCGCTCGATCCGTCCGTTGCAGACCGTATCCTCTCGCAGATCCAGACGCAGGTGACGCGTGCGCCCTTCTCGTTCCTCCAGAAGGCCGAGGCGGAGAATCTCTTGACCTTCATTCAGGATGAGCACCCGCAGACCATCGCGCTGATCGTCTGCCACCTGAATCATCACAAGGCCGCCGAGATCCTCGCGGGTCTGCCGATGCAGAAGCAGATCGAGGTGATCAAGCGCATCGCCAACATGGAGCAGACGAATCCGGAGGTCATCCGCGAGGTCGAGAAGGGGCTGGAATCTCGCCTGTCCGCGATGCTCACGCAGTCGATGGAGAAGGCGGGCGGCGTGAACACCGTCGCCGAGGTGCTGAACCTCGCCGATCGCGCCACCGAGAAGGCGATTCTCGAAGGTCTCGAAGCGGATGATCCGGACCTTGTCGAAGAGATCCGGCGGCTCATGTTCGTCTTCGAGGACATCAAGCTTGTCGACGACAAGGGCATCCAGGCGGTGCTCCGCGAAGTCGACAACGACGAACTCGCCCTCGCGCTCAAGACCGCATCGCCGGAGTTGCAGGAGCACATCTTCACGAACATGTCCGAGCGTGCCTCGCAGCTCATCAAGGAGGACATGGAGTACATGGGTCCGGTGCGTGTCTCGGATGTCGAGTCCGCCCAGCAGCGCATCGTCGATATTGTTCGCCGCCTCGAAGAGGCCGGAGAGATCATCATCGCCGGACGCGGCGGCGCAGAGGAACTCATTGTCTGATCTGATTCCGGAGACCTTCTGAACACCCCGCCATGCCGCTCATCAAGTCATCCACCAACGGTCCCGACATGCAGAGCGCGGTCGTTCTTCACCTGGGAGACCTCCGGCGCGAAGCCGAGCGGCTGGAGGCCGATGCGATCGCACGCGCGAACCGGATTGTTGATGAAGCCAAACAGGAGCGAGAGCGCCTCATCGCGGATGCGGATGCGCTGGGTCATACAAGCGGACAAGAACGGGGCTACGCCGAGGGATTCGAAAAGGGGCGATCCGAGGGCCATGCCGAGGCCGTGCAGCAGGCGCAGCAGGATGCAAAGACAATGCTGGAAGCGTGGCAGCAGGCGCTCGACGGCTTCGAGCAGGCGCGTGAGAACATGCTGCACGATGCACGGGCCGACATGCTTCGCCTCGCGGCCCTCGTCGCCGAGAAGGTCACCCGTCGTGTTGTCGAACTCGATCAGGCGCTCGTTACGCGCCAGCTCGAAGGCGCACTCGAACTCGTGCAGCGCCCGACGCGACTGATCATCTGCATCCATCCGGACGATCGCGCCTCGGCTGAGGAAGTGCTGCCGACGCTCCTCCAGCGTCTGCATCACGCAACGCACGCGCAGCTCCACGACGATCCCGCTCTGGCGCGCGGTTCGGTCTTCATTCGCACGGAGCACGGCATCATCGATGCATCCATCGACACGCAGATCGCGCGCCTCGTCGAGGCGCTCCTCCCCCAGCGGCATCTCGCCACCCCACCAGACAGCGACACCGATTCTGCTCCGACACAGTGATGCCACTTACCGCAGCGTTCCATCGCGTCAGCCACACCGAGCCGCGAGGCATCTCCGGATCCGTGCTGTCGCTCCGCGGCCTGACGCTCCTGGTGGCGGATTTCCCCGTGCCGGTTGGTTCCATCGTCGAGGTCCACTCCACGCATGGCGCCCAGCCCGCGGAGGTCGTGGGCTTCGACGGGGCGCGGACCATCGTCATGCTCCTCGGCCACACGGCCGGTATCCGTGCCGGCGATCGTGTCGTTGCTCGCGAGTCCACGCCCTCCATCCCCGTCTCGGATCACATGCTCGGGCGGGTCGTCAACGCCTTCGGCGCGCCCATCGATGCCGGGCCTCCCATCCGCGACACCATTCCGCGCCCGATCATTCCGCCGCCCATCGGGGCCATGGCCCGTTCCCCGATCCGGACCGCGCTGCCGACCGGAGTCCGTGCGATCGATGCGATGACGCCCATCGGGCGCGGTCAGCGACTCGGCCTCTTCGCTGGGCCGGGTGTCGGGAAGTCAACGCTGCTCGCCATGATCGCCCGCAACGCCGCCTCCGAAGTGAATGTCATCGCCATGATCGGCGAGCGCGGGCGTGAGGTGCGCGACTTCATCCAGCACGCCCTCGGTGCGGAGGGGCTCGCACGCTCGGTCGTTGTGGTCTCGACTTCCGATGAATCGCCCCTTGCGCGGGTCCGCGCGGCCCAAGGCGCCTGCGCCATCGCGGAGCACTTCCGCGACCGAGGCAAGGATGTCCTGCTGATGCTCGACTCCGTGACGCGATTCGCGCACGCGCAGCGTCAGATCGGTCTTGCGGTGGGGGAGCCGCCCGCCACTCGCGGCTACACCCCGTCCGTCTTCGCGGCGCTCCCGGTCCTCCTTGAGCGGGCGGGCGCGGTCGATGGCACCGGATCCATCACCGCCTTCTACACCGTTCTCGTCGAGGGGGACGACATGACCGAGCCCGTCGCCGATGCGGTGCGTGGCATCCTCGACGGCCACATCATGCTCTCCCGGCATCTGGCGCAGCGAGCCCACTACCCCGCCATCGATGTTCTCGATTCGGTCTCCCGACTCGCCGAGGAGATCGCGACCGAGGAGCACAAGGGCGCGCGCCGCGAGGCACAGCGTCTCCTCGCCGCGTACAAGGACATCGAAGAACTCCTCCAGATCGGCGCGTACACGCACGGCTCCAATCCCGAGGCCGACCGTGCCATCGCCCTGAAGCCCCATCTGGATGCGCTCTTGAATCAGACCGTCGACGAGTCCGCCCCCTTCGAACAGACCATCAAAACACTCGTGAGCATCGCCCAGACACCGCATCAGGCCCGGCAGCAGTCGCAGATCAAAAACCTCCGGAATCCCGCTCGAGCGCGCTAGCCGACTCCGCCGATCCTTTCTGAAACACCTCACTTTCCTGATACGACAAAGCCATGCCCCGATTTCGCTTCCCACTCGATCCTCTCCTCGAACACCGGCGTCGCATCGAGCGCGACCGTCAGGTGGTCGTCGCCCGGGCGGAGCAGGATCGTGCGGTCATCGAGGCGGAGATCCGCGGGTATCAATCCTCCATCAAGGACTGCAAGACCAACCTGCAATCCGCCATGACCCGCACGATGGACAACGGGCGCACGCTCCTGGATCCATCCCTGCTCCGTCTCCAGGCCGGTGCGGCGATGGGGCTGCACATCAAGGCGCAGCAGGCAGTCCTCCGGCTGGCCGGTGTTCACCAGCGGCTCGAAGCAGCACGCGCCCAGCTCCTCGAAGCCACCACGCGCCGGCGTGCCGTGGAAGCTCTGAAGGAACGCCGATATCGCGAGTGGGTCACCGAAGCCAAGCGGCGTGAGCACCGGGAGACCGATGAACTCGCCACCCAGCGTGCCGCCCGGCCCGCCAACACCGTCTCCTCGCTCATCGGCACATTCAATGCACCTGCCCCGCAGCAGTCGTCCGGAGGTGAACCATGATGCGTTCGGTCTGGTTGGTCATCTCCTCTCTCGCCCTCGCCAACATGCTCGCGCTGGTCATGTTTTTCGGGTGGCTTGCGGGCACGGAGCGGCTCTCCTCGGATCGGATCGAGACCGTCCGTTCCATCTTCGTTGAGACGGTCAGCGAAACCGAGGAACGACTCCGCAAGGAGGAGCGCGAAGCCGAGCGTCTCGCCGGTGAGGAGGCCGAGCAGGCCAAGGTCGGCACGCCGCCGATCACCGCCGAGCAGCGCATGCTCATCATCGACGAGCACGCGGACCTCGTGAATCACCGCATCCGGCGCACCCAGCGCGAGACCGAAGACCTCATCCGCCTGCTCGATCGTCAGCTCCGCGAACTCAATGCCGAGCAGGCCGCATTCGAGGCCGAGCGGGATCAGTGGCTGGCACAGCGTGAGGCGATCCGCGAGATGGAGGGCTCGGAGCAATTCCGCAAGGCACTCACCATCTACGAAACCCTCCGCCCGGATGCCGCGGCGAATCTCCTCCAGCAGCTCATCGATGGGGGGGACATCGATCAGGCGGTCATGTACCTGAGCCGGATGAAGTCCCGCACCGCCTCCCGCATCATCGGTGTCATCGAGGGGCGCGATGCCCGTTTGGCAGCGGATTTGCTTGAACGCCTCCGGGCACTGGGGATCGATCCCCGGTCGCTCGGAGACGGCTGAATGATTGTCCTTCCGCAAATCACCCCAAATCTTGCCCTCCAGCACGCTCAGCGTCCCTCCGCCGAGCCGAAGGCATCCTTCGCGGCACCCTTCGCCAAGGCCGTCAACCACGCCACACCAGCCCCCCCCGATGCAAAGACGCGCAACGATGCCGCGCAATCCCTGCGCAAGGAGCACGAACCTGCGCTGGAGGATGCCGATCGTCCGTCCTCCGAGGAACAGGCCGACGCGGAAACCTCAAGAGAGGATTCCGACACCGGATCGAGCGCCGTCGTCGGCGCCGACACGCCTCGAACGCGATCCGAGGCCGACTCACAATCGGACAAACCGACCAAGGACGAATCCGCACAGCGCCCAGTGCCCCAGCAGCAACGCCAGACGAGTGACAGCGCCTCCAAGGAGGGGGCTTCGGACGCCGTCGAGAAGACCCAGCCCGAGCGATCGCAGAAGGTGCAGACACAGAGCGGGCCATCCCGATCCGCGGATTCTTCCGCAGGCCAGCAGGCCCAGGTTGCTCGCCCAACCACCGCCGAGAGCGAGCCCCAGTCGCTCCGCACATCCGGCGATCACCGCACGCCCGCGGAGCATGCCCGTGCGATGCAAGCAGGATCGACCTCCGACCAGCACCCCCCGGACGACTCCGCATCCCAGGACGACTCGAAGGCCCGCGCACGCACCCTCCTGCGGGCGGAATCCACCTCCGCCGAGGTCGCCAAGCCGACCGGTGCGTTCGATGCCGCGCTGCAATCGTCGCGTGTGCGCCCGGGTGCTCCGGGACACGACCCCGGCTCCCAGCCGCCTCCAACGCCGCTGACGATGCGCGCCGACTCGGGAGCGGAGTCTCCCGCGCGTGATGCCGCCTTCGCGGCCGGCGTTTCTCGTGGGCTTGCGGCGGTTCTGAATCAGAAGGGCGGCACCCTCACGATGCTGCTCAACCCCGCCTCGCTCGGTTCGCTCCGCATCGCGATGAGCATCGATGCAGGCAGCGTCTCCGTGACGATGGAGGCCGTGCGCCCCGAAGCGCAGGAGATGCTCAACCGCAATCTCCAGTCGCTGCGTGCGGTGCTGGAAGCACGGGGGCTCACCGTCGAACGCATCGGGGTGCAGCTCGCGCCCCAGTCGCAGAACACCGACAACTCCCAATCACAGCAGCACAACGCCCGCAACGACGATGCGCGCTCGTTCGGTGATCGCGCCAACGCGGGTGGTGGCGAGAGCCGAGGCAAGCGGGAGCAGACCCCGCAAACCTCGGATGCAGATCCGGAGTTCAACGACGAAATCACAGACAGCACGACACGATTCGAGCGCATCCGACTTGCGCTCGAGACGGTTGCCTAGCCACACCTCCACGGAGCATGACCCATGCCCTCCATCGGCACCGACCTCGCGACAAGAAGCACCTCGCTCTCCAATAAGTCCGACGCCTTCAGCTCCATGAAGAGTGAGGATTTCATCCGTGTCATGTTCACGGAACTGACGAATCAGGATCCGCTCTCGCCGAACGAGTCCAAAGACCTTCTGGCCCAGATCAGCACCATCCGACAGATCGAGTCGGATCTCGCCATGAGCGAACGGCTCACGGAGATGGTCCGCCAGAACGAGATCACCGCATCCAGCAGTCTCATCGGGAAGTTCGTCCTCGGGCAGAGCGAATCGCTCGCCGATGTCGCCGGCTATGTGGACTCCGTCTCCGTGACGCGCGACGGTGTCGTCCTCAATCTGAGCGGCGGCTTCAAGGTGCCGATGAATCGTATCGTCGAGGTCGTTGATCCCGAACTCGTCGGCGGCTCTCCGGACAATGATGCTCCCCGCGTCGTGAAGGGCATTCCCGAGCAGGCCGCGGTGCCCGGTCAGGAGTTCCGCTTCCGCTTCGACATCGGAACCTTCGCCGACGATGGCGGTGTCGAGTCGCTGTCCTACTCCGCCACCCTCACCGACGGCAGCCCGCTCCCCGCCTGGCTCAAGTTCGACCCCATCAACCGCGAGTTCTACGGCACGCCGCCCGCGGACGCGACCGGCTCCATCAACCTCCGCGTCACCGCAGTCGATTCCCACAACGCCCGAGTCTCCACCGGATTCACGATCAAGTTCGTTGAGTCATCCGGCGAAGAGGAGGAAACCGAGTGAACGCTTCCGGCGCTGAGCTTCTCCGCCATCTCGCATCAGGAATCCGTCCTGATGGTGCATCCGCAGGCGCGCCGAGCCCCCAGCTCGACAGCGCAACTTTCTCCGAGCTTCTCGCGCGTGTTCGGCGCGGTGAGGTTCACAGCGGATCGCCCCTTGCTGTGGATCCGCGCGCCGAGGTGAGTCTTTCGGTGTCCCAGCTCGAACGCCTCAGCATCGTCGCGGATGCCGCCGAGGCAGCCGGGCTTGCCGAGATCGTCGCGGCCATCGACGGCATCGCCGTACGGATGAACATTGCCGACCGAACCATCATCGAAGGACCGCTCCATCTCGAGGGAGTTCTGGTCCGCGACCTGGAGGCCTTCGTCTATGTCCCGAACGAAGACCAGCCCTTCAACACGGAAACGCTCTTCTCGGGCGGCACCGCCCGCGCAGCTTCGACCGGAAGATGGATCGAAGGTCTCGGGCGCGTCGAGAACACGAGCGTCTCACAACTCATCGAACGCATCTCGAACAAATAGCTGCCGCCCGCTGGCATAGCGATTGCGATATTGCACGGTGTCCCGGAAGTGCCCCGGAAGTGCGCTCCGGGTGACCGCAGAGGAGATCAGATCATGGCTTCAACAACAGCGATGTTCAGCGGACTTTCGGGACTCAACACCAACTCCCGAAGACTCGAGGTCATCGGTAACAACATTTCCAATGTCAATACCACCGCCTTCAAGAGCAACCGCCTGCTCTTCTCGCCTCAACTCCAGCGGAATCTCTCCCTCGGAGCAGGCCCCACAGCCAACGGCGGCGGCTCCAATCCCAGTCAGATCGGTCTCGGAGTCGGGGTCGGGGCCACGCAGCGCAACTTCCTCACCGGCGGCACAAGCACCACCGGCATCGCCAGCGACCTCGCCATCGAGGGAGACGGCTTTTTCATCGTCGAACGCAACGGAACCCAGTTCTACACGCGCGACGGATCATTCCAGTTCAACGCCGTCAACGATCTCGTCACCTCCTCCGGCGCTCGCGTGCGCGGCTACGGCGTCGATGCGAATTTCCAGATCGTCGAGGGACAGCTCGTCGATCTCAACATACCCCTCGGGAGTCTCAGTCTCGCCGAAGCCACCCGCAATGTGGAGTTCAGCGGCAACCTGAACGCCGACGGCACACTCCCCACGACCGGCAGCGTCTTTACTTTCCCGCAGATACAGGCCGGAGGCGTGAACATCACCGGCACCGAGCTTCTGACCGCCCTCGACCCCCCCGGCACCTATGTCGTCGGTGATCGGATCACGCTCTCAGGCGCGGAACGCGGCGGCAAGATCATTCCCGATGCGACCTTCACCATCGAGGCGACGAGCACCGTCAACGAACTGCTCGGTTGGATGCAGGATGTCCTCGGTGTGGTCCCCGGCGCCTCCGCTGGCGACAACGCCGGATGGAGCATCGTTGGAGGCGAGATCCGTTTCGAAGGCAATTTCGGCGATCTCAACGACCTCCGTCTTGCCGCAGAGAACATCGTCTTCAACCCCGCCGGCGGCGGCACCCCGCCCAATCTCTTCGTGCCCACCAAGACCGCATCCGCCGACGGCGAATCCGTCCGAACCACATTCACCATCTACGACTCGCTCGGAACCCCGATCAATGTCGATCTCACCGTGGTCCTGAACAACAAGGACACATCCGGTACGCAGTGGCGAACATTCGCACATTCCCAGGCCGATACCGACCTTGCATCACACCTCGAAATCGGAGACCGCAACGGGACATTCACCCAGATCGTCCCCGCCCTCGCGTTCGACAACTTCGGCAAGCTCATCGACACCACTCCTATTCCGATCGAACTCGACCGCTTCGACACCGGAGCATCCGATCCGCTGAACTTCACACTCTCGTTCGACACCCAGGGCAGCAATGTCACCGCCTTCGCAAGCCCCGAGGGCGCAGCCGGATCGTCGGTGATCGCCGCGACCTTCCAGGACGGATCACCCCTCGGAACACTGTCAACCTTCTCGGTGGGCGAGAACGGCATCGTGACCGGCGGCTTCACCAACGGCCTCACACGCACGCTCGGTCAGGTCGCGATGGCGAAGTTCACCAACCCCGAGGGCCTCATCGACTCCGGCGGCAATCTCTTCCGGGTCGGCCCCAACTCCGGGACGCCTCTCGTGACGACGCCCCTCGGCTTCGGCACCGGCCGCATCATCGGTGGAGCGCTCGAACTCTCCAATGTCGATCTCAGCCAGGAATTCATCAACATGATCCTGACCTCGACCGGCTACTCCGCATCCTCGCGCGTCATCACCACCAGTGATCAGTTGCTCCAGCAGTTGATCGCCATCGCGCGATAACCCGAGTGAAGGCCGCGGACGATCGGGCCGATAAGCACTGCCGCGGACGGTCCGCGCCACCACCCCCGGAACCCCCGGAACCCCCGGGATTTCCGGAGACCCTCCGGTCCCCGCAACAAGCAGGGGGGCAGATCTGTGATACCGCTCACACGCCTCAACGGCGAACAATTCGTGCTGAATGCTCAGCTCATCCGCACCGTCGAGCGGACGCCCGATACCGTCGTTCGCCTCACCAATGGCGAATCCGTCATGGTTCGGGAGCAGATGGACGAGATCATCGACCGCGTCGTCGAGTACGAACGCCTCCTCCGCGGCGTCGTCATGCAGTCCTGATCCCATTTCCGTCACCCCGACTCAAGCACCGGCCTCCTCGGCTCGATAACACCACCGGATTCGTGCCAGTCCGGCGGATCCACGGGATTGGAGTGCGCGATGGATCTGGCCACACTTGTCGGCTTGGTGCTCGGGATAGCACTGATTCTCATGGCCATCGCTCTCGGTGGATCATTCCCCGCCTATGTCGACATCCCCTCCATGCTCATCGTGGTCGGAGGTGCGGGCGCGGCCACTCTCACGGCGTTCCCGCTCGCGCGAATGCTCAAGATGCCGTCGGTCCTCACCAAGGCGGTCAAGGAAACCAAGTACGACCCCGAGAAGCTCATCACCCAGATGGTGCAGTACGCCGAGGTCGCCCGTCGCGACGGCATCCTCGCGCTCGAAGGCATGACCTCCGAGATGAAGGATGATCTCCTCATCACCGGCATCAAGATGGCCGTCGACGGCACGGACCCGGCCCTCATCGAGCAGATCCTCGATGCCGACCTCGAAAACATGCAGATTCGTCACGAGATCGGAAAGGGACTCGTTGATGCACCTGCGAGGTACGCCCCCGCCTTCGGCATGATCGGAACGCTCATCGGCCTCGTCGCCATGCTCGCGAACATGGACGACCCCTCCAAGATCGGTGCAGGCATGGCCGCGGCGTTGCTCACCACGCTCTACGGCGCGGTCATCGCAAATGTGGTGCTCATGCCCATCGCGGACAAGCTCGCCGTCCGCAACGAGGAAGAGATCCTCTTCAAGACCATCATCATCAAGGGTGTGATGGCCATCCAGGCGGGCGACAACCCCCGCGTCGTCCAGCAGAAGCTGCTCACCTATCTCCCGCCGAAGGGGAGATCCACCGGTGAGGACGAGCGCGACATGCGCAGAGCCGCCTGACCCCGCACCTCCCGAGGATCCGCATCAATGGCCAAGCGGAAGAAGAAAACCAGCATGGGGGCCCCCCTCTGGGTCGTCACCTACGGCGATCTGATGTCGCTCCTCCTCTGCTTCTTCATCCTCCTCGCTGCCTTCAGCGAGCTGAAGCAGGACCACGAGTACCAGCGGGTCATCACCGCCGTCAAAGAGGCATTCGGCTTCTCCGGCGGCGTCGGCGTCATGCCCACCGACGATCCCCCCATGCGGTCCATGATCCAGACGCTCGAAGAGATCGCGATGAAACAGGCCCAGGAGTCCAAGGTCAGCCACACGACCGAGCAGGGCATCTCCGGGCGTGAAACGAAGGTGACCCGCGTCCACGACGGGCTCATGTTCACCATCGGCGGCAGTCTGACTTTCGAGCCCGGGTCCGCGCTTCTTAAGGAAGGGGCACGCGAGGAACTCATCCGCGTTGCCCAGGTGCTTCAGGGACGAAACAACAAGATCGCCATTCGGGGCCACGCCGCGCTCAAGCGCCTCCCGAGCGGATCACCCTTCGCCGATCTTCGGGATCTCTCGTACGCACGGGCCGTCGCGGTTGCCAATGTTCTCCGAGAGGAGGGGGGCATTCTCGACAGGGTTCTCGTTCTCGAGGCCCTCGGGGCGACCGAGCCCATCGCCCTGCGTCGTTACTCACCGGATGAACTCACCGAAAACCGACGCGTCGAGGTCGTCATGCTCGAGTCCATGATCTCCGACTATCACGCCGATTCCATGTACACCGACGAAGGCGTTGCCGGCGGCGTCGATTCGACCAGCGCCAGAGGAAGCAACAATGACTGACCAGACCCCCGCACCACCCGCCGCCCGCGCTCTCCCCATCAAGACCATCATCGTGGTCCTCGCGATGCTGCTCGCCGAGGCCGGGCTGATCATCGGCGCGGTCATGCTCTTCGGACGCCCATCGTCCGTTCATGCGCTGCACTTCGATTCCGGCGAGGCCCTCATGGGGGACCGTGCCCGCGAGATATCACTTCTACACGAGAAATTCACAAACAACCGGCGTGGCCGACTCTGGATCTACGACCTTGAGGTCATCATCCTCGTCAAGGAGAACCATGTCGAGACGGTCACTGCACAGATCGATGCACGGCGCGCCCAGATCCGGTCCGGCGTCAACCGCATCATGACCGCGGCACAGGCCAGCTACTTCGAGGAGCCCGGCTACGAGACCATCCGGCGTCAGATCCTCGAGTTCCTCAACGGTCCCTCCGCCGAATCCGCCATCATCCCGCCCGCATCCGACGGCCAGCCGCGCGTGAAGGATGTCCTCATCCCGTCCTGCATCGGCTTCCCCGCCGACTATTGACCCGCCGTCCTCGGCAGGATCTGCGCGACTTACATCCCTCGCGCGTCTCTTGCCGACAATCTTTGCGGCATCCCATCCCCCGAGGTCGATACCCCCACTTGGCGATGAGTGCGGTGTCGGGGTATCAGGGCACGCCCAACGCGACACACTGTGGCGGAGTCTCATCTGAGTCCAGGCGGCTGGAAGAGCCAGGATGGCGACGGGCATGGCAGACGAACAAGACAAGCAACAACCACCTCAGGCAGAATCCGCACCGGATGCCGAGACCTCCCTCAACGCCGCCGAAGCCGCGGCCGCCGAAGCGCTCGATGCCGCCCAGGCAGCGATGTCCTCCGTCGAGAACCCCGACACTCCCGAATCCGCCGACACCGAGGATGCAGTCGCATCCACCGTCGAGTCTCCCACAGAGGAAGAGCTCGACAACGCCTCCGCTTTCCAGATGCCCAGCTTCGCCCCCAAGGCGGGCTCCGAACTCGCCGGCGGCATCGACCTCCTCTCCGATGTCAACCTCCGTGTCACCATCGAGCTCGGACGCACCGAGATGCTCGTCGAGGATGTTCTCCGTCTCGGCGAAGGTTCCGTCGTCGAACTCGACAAGCTCGCCGGTGACCCCGTCGACATCTATGTGAACGACCGCCATGTCGCCCGCGGCGAAGTCCTCGTCCTGAACGACAACTTTTGTGTCCGCATCAACGAGATCCTCTCGACTCCAGCACTCACCAAGGAGCCCAAGGAGCGCAAAGCCGGATAACACCCGCTGACCGCACCCGTCAGCACCCATCGGCAGGATGCCGGTGGCAGGCAGATGCCAGGATGGCCCGATGCCCCAGACCAGATCCATCATTCTCGCGCTCACGCTCCAAGCAGCCATCGCCGCGCCGCTTCTCGCCGCCCAGCCCGCTAAGTCTCCCTTCCCTCCCTTCTTTTCAGAGCACCCCACCTCTCCCGAACCCGAGTCGGCGGGGACCGAGCAGGCCGCTCCTGTGTGGAGCCCGCCGCCCCACGAATCCCGTCCCCTGCGGGCCGCCCCGGCACAACGCGGCGCATCGCGTTCCGCCGAGGCGCCGACCTCGCCCCGATCCATCGCATCCGATCCCGTCGTGCGGACGCTCGGATCGCTCGCCCTCGTCATCGCGCTCATCCTCGGATTGCGATGGTTCCTCACCCGCGCTTCACGCATCACGGGCGGCCTCCGCTCACAACTCGGCGCCGGCGGGAGAGCGCCCGCAGGCATCCTCCAGATCCTCGCCCGCTACCCCATCGCACGCGGCCAGACGCTCGTCCTCCTGAAGCTCGACCGGCGGGTACTCCTCCTCAATCAGACACCCGAGGGCTTCAAGACACTCAGCGAAGTCATTGATACCGATGAGGTCGCCTCCATCCTCCGTGCCTGCCGCGATGAGGAAGGTCTCAGCATGGCATCGCGCTTCAGTTCGCTCCTGAGCGGCCTCGAACGCGATCCCTCCATCGCCGACACCGACGATCTCCGCGCGACCGCCCAGCCCGTCCGGCTCATCCCCGATGCACCCGATCCGGACATGCACGACGAATTCACCGAGGAGGATGAACAGCAGCTCCAGTTCACCTCGGTCGTCGACGCCGAAAGCGAGCTCCGCCGCAGACTCTCCACCCTCCGGGAGTACGCACGATGAGCCGCTTCCTCCCGATCCTCACCCTCGTCGCCTTCCTGCTCGCGGCAGCACCCCCCGAGGCCATCGCCCAGACCGCCGAGGCGCCGCTGAATCCCATCTCGGTGCTCGAAGACGCCTCCGAAGCCATCCCCGGTTTTGAGGGGGGGCTCAGCGGTGCGCTCAACATCCTCGTTCTCCTCACCATCCTGACGCTCGCGCCGGCCATCATGGTCTGCTGCACATGCTTCGTCCGCTTCATCATCGTTCTGGGCCTTCTCAAGCAGGCCATGGGCACTCAGTCCCTCCCGCCGCCGCAGGTCGTCACCGCCCTCGCGCTCTTCATGACCTTCCTCGTGATGGCCCCCACGGTGAATCGCATCCACGAAGAAGCCATCCTGCCCTATCAGCGCGGCGAGATCACCAACCAGCTCGACATGTGGAACGCCGCCAAGCAGCCGCTGCGCGACTTCATGTTCGCGCAGATCGAGGCCGCCGATGGGTGGTCCAGCATCTACATGGTCATGAACTACCGCGGCCAGGACACCTCCGAGCCCGAAACGCTCACCCGCGCCGACATCGACATGCTCACCCTCGTCCCCGGCTACATGCTCAGCGAACTCAAGATCGCCTTCCTCATGGGGTTCCGTGTCTACCTTCCGTTCCTCGTCATCGACATGGTCATCGCCAGCATCCTCATCTCCATGAGCATGATGATGTTGCCGCCCGTCCTCATCTCCCTCCCCTTCAAGATCCTCCTCTTCGTGCTCGTCGACGGCTGGACCCTCGTCGTCGGCAGTCTCATGACCAGCGTCACCGCCGATCCGTGGGCAGTATCCGAAGCGACCACCGCCATGACGCCCGCCCTCGGCGCTGTTCTTGCGCACATCGGAGAGGCGCTGCCCCACATCAAGACCTAGCTGGCCGCCGTTGAATCGCCATGTACATCGACGATTCCATCCTGAGTCTTGTTCGTGACACGCTCGTCACCGTGCTCAAGATCGCCTTCCCCGTCCTCGCCGCGGGCATCACCATCGGATTGCTCATCAGCGTCTTCCAGAGCGTCACCCAGATTCAGGAGCAGACTCTGACGCTCGTTCCCAAGATCTTCGTCATGACCACCGTCGCCATCATCCTGCTCCCGTGGATTGCCATGCGGCTCATCGAGTTCAGCAGGGAGATGTTCGTCCTTTTCTGATCACGACCGATGCCGTACTTCATCGAGTCCATCCTGCCGCACGCCGCTCCGTGGCTCCTCGTCCTCACGAGACTCGGCGGACTCTTCATCTTCGCGCCGATCCTCTCAAGCCCCATCCTTCCCCGCCAGATCCGCGTCCTCATGCTGGTGGCGCTCACCGCCGTCGTCTACCCGACCACCATCGACAACATGCCCACGGACCTCCGCCTCGACCTCATCGATCTCGCGCCGCTCCTGCTTCAGGAAACCATGATCGGCGCTTCCATCGGCCTCATCGCCGCCATCCCCCTCTACGCCATGCAGCTCGCGGGCCTGCTCATGGGCCAGCAGATGGGCCTCGGCATCGCGCAGGTGCTCAACCCCGCATCCGACATCCAGGGCGACAACATCGGCCAGGTCCTCTTCCTGATGGCGCTCGGCGCCTTCGCGATGGTGGGGGGGATCGAGTTTCTCTTCGGTGCGGTCGTTCACACGCTCCACACCATTCCCATCGGGGGCATGGCTCCGGAGCAGACCCCCGTCCATCTCATCGCCGGGCTCCTCGGTTCCGGATTCAACCTTGCCTTCCGCGTGGCCCTCCCCGTCATCGCCATCATCTTCATCGAGAATGTCGCGATGGGCTTCCTGATGAAGACCGTCCCATCGCTCAACATCATGAACTTCGGCTTCCCGCTCCGCATCCTCGCCGGGCTGCTCGCCGTCGTCGGCTCGGTCGAGATGATCCGCAACACCACCGAGATCGATCTCGACAACTCCCTCGTCATCCTCCGCGACTGGGTCGGATCGCTCCACATTTCTGCGGAGGGCAGCGATGGCTGAAGAACTCGGCGAAAAGACGGAAGCGCCAACAGGCAAGAAACTCTCCGATGCACGCTCCAAGGGGCGCATCGCCAAGAGCACGGACCTCTCCGCCGCGTTCATCATGCTCGGGGCCACCGTCGTCATGCTCGCCTTCGGCTTCGACATATTCGCGGGCATGGCCATCCTCATGCGTCACATCCTGGAGCCGCAGACGCTCGCGGCCAACCTCCACGGCGGCCCGGCGCCGGAAGGACTGATCGCCTTCTGGCAGGTCATACGGATCGTCGCACCCGTCGCGCTCATCATGCTCCTCGTCTCCTGCATCGCGCAGCTCATACAGGTCGGCTTCCTTTTCACGCTCCAGCCCCTCGAACCGAAGCTCTCGCGACTCAATGTCATCACCGGCATGAAGAAGTTCTTCTCCAAGCGCAGTCTCGTGAAGCTCTTTCTCGATCTCGGAAAACTCTCGCTCATCGGCGGCGTCGTGGTTCTCTGCATCATGATCCGATGGGAGAGAATCATCGCCGTCTCCGCGCTCCCGCTCTGGCCCGCGATCATCGAGGTCGTCAAGTCGCTCGTCATCGTCGCCCTCTGGGTGCTCCTTGTCCTCTTCATCCTCGGCGTGCTCGACTACCTCTACCAGCGTCATCAGCACACCGAAGACCTCAAGATGACCAAGCACGAGGTCAAGGACGAGCGCAAGAGCACCGACGGCGATCCCGAAATGAAGGGTCGACGCATGCGCATGGCCCGCCAGATCGCCATGCAGCGTCTCCAGACCGATGTCCCCAAGGCCGATGTCATCGTCACCAACCCGACCCACTTCGCCGTTGCGCTCAAATACGACTCGAAAACCATGGGCGCACCCCGCGTCGTCGCCAAGGGCGGCGACTACCTCGCACTCAAGATCCGCTACATCGCCACCGCGCACGGCGTGCCCATCGTCGAACGCCCACCCCTCGCACGAGCGCTCTACCGCTCCGTGGAAATCGGACAGGAAGTCCACGCCGAGCACTACGAAGCGGTCGCAGAAGTCCTCGCATATGTCTATCGCCTCGAAGGAAGAATGGCCTCGTAACACCCGCAGCCGCACCACATGACCGACGGACTGAAAAACACGGCGCCCGCATGGGTTCGCATGATCACGAAGCATCGCGGCCTCTTTGTGCCCATTGCCTTCGTCCTCATGCTCACGGTCATTCTCGTCCCCCTTCCGCCCCTCGCGATGGACATACTCATCGCGATCAACATCTCCATCGCCGTCATCATCCTCCTCACCACCATGTACATGGAGCGGCCCCTCGACTTCAGCGTCTTCCCGTCGCTGCTCCTCGCGACCACGCTCCTCCGACTCGTCATCAACATCGCCTCCACCCGTCTCATCCTCAGCGCGGAGGCAGCCTCAGCCAATCAGGTGCGTGATGTTGCAGGCAAGGTCATCGAGGCGTTCGGATCCTTCGTCGCCAGCGGGAACTTCATCGTCGGTGTCATCATCTTCCTCATCCTCGTCGTCGTGCAGTTCATCGTCATCACCAAGGGCGCGACGCGCATCAGCGAGGTCGCCGCACGCTTCACCCTCGACGCCATGCCCGGCAAGCAGATGGCCATCGACGCCGATCTCAACGCGGGAATCATCGATGAGTCCGAGGCGCGCCGCCGGCGCGAGGAGATCGCCCGAGAGGCCGACTTCTTCGGAGCCATGGACGGTGCCTCCAAGTTCGTCCGCGGCGATGCCATCGCGGGCATCATCATCACCATCATCAACATCGTCGGCGGCTTCGCCATCGGCACCCTCCAGAAGGGTTGGGCCGCCGGTGAAACCGCCGAGGCCTTCACCATCCTCACGATCGGCGACGGCATCGCATCGCAGGTTCCCTCATTCGTCATCGCCATCGCCGCAGCGCTCATCGTCACCCGTGCCGGCGCCAAGAAAGCGCTCGGCGAGGAAATCTCCGCCCAGCTCTCCGCGCGCCCCGGCACGATGTTCATCACCGCCATCTTCATCGCCATGCTGGCCCTGACCCCGCTCCCCGCACCGCCACTCCTAGCGCTCTCGCTTGTCATGGCCGGCATCGGATGGTTCACGCTCAAGGAACAACGCGAGAGCAAGCGCGCTGTCCAGCAGGCCGAGGACGACGAGCAGGCGGGCGCTGCGCAGCCCACGCCGCCCGTCGAAGACCTTCTCAAGGTCGATACGCTTGAACTCGAAATCGGCTACGCGCTTGTTTCCCTCGTCGACACGAATCAGGGCGGCGATCTCCTCGAACGCATCGCAGCCATCCGGCGCCAGCTCGCCGCCGAGATCGGCCTCGTCATCCCGCCCGTCCGCATCCGCGACAACATGACCCTCCCCCCGGAGCACTACCGCATCAAGATCCGCGGCAATGTCGTCGCAGAGGGCGAGACTCGCGCCAACATGCTCCTCGCGATGGACTCCGGCATCGCCTCCGGACCCATCGAGGGCGAGCAGACCAGAGAGCCCGCCTTCGGACTCGATGCATGGTGGATCGCGCCCTCGCTCAAGACGCGCGCCGAGACCATGAACTACACCGTCGTCGATCCCACCAGCGTCCTTACCACCCACATGGCCGAACTCGCCCGCACCCACGCCGATGAACTCCTCACACGCGAGGAAGTCAACAACCTCATCGAGCAACTCAAGAAGCACGCACCACGCCTCATCGAGCAGACCATCCCCGAAACCGTCTCGCCCGGCGATCTCCAGAAGGTCATGCAGGCGCTCCTCCGCGAGCGCGTCCCCGTCCGCGATCTCGAAACCATCGTCGAAGTCCTCGCCGAGTGGGCCAAGAAGACCAAGGACATCGATGTCCTCGTCGAGTATGTCCGCAACGGCCTCCGGCGCTCCATCTGCTCGCAGCACATCGTGCCCCCCGATCCCGCGAACGGATACAACAAGCCGCGCATCGTCTGCGTCACCCTCGACCCCGGATTCGAGGACACCCTCTCCGCCTACATCGACCGCACCGGCGGCGGCACCACCGTCAGCGTCCCCGCCTCCACCGCAAACCTCATGGCACGCTGCGTCGTCGATTCCCTGCGGGCGGTCACACAGGCCGGACACGCGCCGATCGTCATCGCTTCGCCCGCCGTCCGCGCTCCCGTCCGCCAACTCCTTGAACCGTATCTCCCGAATGTCGCTGTCCTCGGATACAACGAAATCGTCTCCGGCGTCGAGGTCGAATCGCTCGGCCTCGTCTCACTCCCCGAAGATGCCTCCGTCGCCGGTGCGGCATGATCCCGCACGACACATAGAAAAGGAATTGCCCCGCAGACCTGAATCGTGTAGATAGACACACACCGATGCACGATGCATCACACCCGGCAGCCGCAGGATGCGGCCGTCTCGCCGGTGCCATGGAGGGCGACAATGGCGATCAAGACATTCCGCGGCAGAACCCCCGCAGAAGCACTCTCACAGATCAAAAAAGAACTCGGCTCCTCCGCCGTCATTCTCCACACCCGCACCCATCGCACCGGCGGATTCCTCGGTATCGGTGCGCACACCGTCACCGAGATCACCGCCGCCGCCGGTGACCACATCGACCAGCCCACAACCTGCACGCCCCGCCTCTCCCCGCGCCGCGCACCCCAACCCACACCGGAATTCTCGCCCGATCCAACCCGCGCCGACAAGGTCGAAATCTCGATCAACGCCACTCGGCCGACGCCGAAGCAGAAGCCCACCCCCGCGACGACTTCGCCCGCAGCCGTCCAGCAGACCGCCGCCTCCGCCCGGCGCTCGCGCGAACTCCCGCTCGATCCCGACCCCACCGAGCCCGACGACCGCCCCGCACGTCAACTCGCGCGCGAAGCAGGTCTCCTCGACGCCCTCAAGCAGCCCCAGCCCCGTCAACCATCGCCGGATCGCATCGCCACAGAGCCCCGCTCGCAATCCACCATCTCCCTCGAACGCGAGATGGAACTCCTCAAGCGCATGGTCGGACAGGTGCTCCAGTCCACACGCAGCACACGCTGCGGCAACATGCCCGAAGCCCTCGAAGAGTGCTACCTCCGCCTCCTCGAATCCGAAGTCGCCGCCGAAATCGCCGACGAGATCGTCGGCATCGTCCGCGACCAGCTCGACACGCACGAACTCGCCGACCGCGAGATCGTCCGCCGAGCTGTCCTCCGTCGCCTCGAATCCCTCATTCCGGGTGCAACCACGCCCACGCCGCCCGAACGCGCCGAGGATGACCGTCCCCTCACCATCGCCCTCGTCGGTCCCACCGGTGTCGGCAAGACCACCACCATTGCCAAGCTCGCGGCCACTTACAAACTCCGCCACGCCCGCAAGGTCGGACTCGTCACCAGCGACACCTACCGCATCGCCGCCGTCGACCAGCTCCGCACCTACGCCAACATCATCGGCCTCCCCCTCCAGGTCGCCCTCACCCCGGCCGAGATGGCCCAGGCCTGCCGCTCGCTCAGCGACTGCGATGTCATCCTCATCGACTCCGCGGGACGGTCCCAGCACGACCAGCAGCGGATTGTCGAGCTCTCCGATTTCCTCGCCGCCGCTTCGCCCCACGAGATCCACCTCGTCCTCTCCAGCGCTTCGGGCGAGTCCGTCCTCCGACGCGCTGCCGAACGCTTCACATCCGTCAACCCCACCCATGTCATCTTCACCAAGCTCGACGAGGCCGTGAACTTCGGCGTCCTCGTCAATGTCATGCGCCAGGTCAACGCCCGGCTCTCCTTCGTCACCACCGGCCAGGAAGTCCCCGACCAGATCGAGCCCGCCAGCGCCGACCGCCTCGCGCGCCTCGTCCTCGACGGAGGCGCCATCCGATGACACACGCCCGCTCGCTCACCTCCGAGCCCCTCGCCCGCGACGATCAGGCCACGCGCCTCCGCGCCCTCGTCGAACAACTCCGCGACACCCCGACCGTCACCGCCGACACCCGATCAGCCGCCCCCGATCACCATCCACGCCCCAACCCCGGCATCGTCGCACCGCCCCAACCCCGCCGCACACCACGCATCATCACCATCGCCTCCGGAAAGGGCGGCGTCGGCAAGACCAACCTCTGCGTCAACCTCGCCGCGTCCTGCGCTCAGGCGGGGCTCCGCACCTGGCTCATCGACGGCGACTTCGGCCTCGCAAACGCCGAAGTCCTCTGCGGCATCAACACGCCCATGCACATCGGCCAGGTCCTCGAACAGGGCCGATCCCTCCGCCAGGTCTCCATCGAAGCCCCCGGCGGGTTCCATCTCGTCTCCGGCTCCTCCGGCGTCGCCCGCCTCGCCCACATGCCCGAGCGATCCCGAGTCGATGTCATCAACGCCATCGCCTCCCTCGAACACCACGCCGACCTCGTCATCATCGACTGCGGCGCGGGCATCGGCTCCGGGGTCCTCTCCTTCCTCCACGCCGCCGACATGGGCCTCGTCGTCACCACGCCCGAGCCCACCGCCATCGCCGACGCCTACGCACTCCTCAAGTGCCTCATCACCCGCCCGAAGGCACGCACCAACGCCTTCGCCCTCCTCGTCAACCAGGCCCGCTCCGAGCGCGAGGCCGACGCCGCCCACCGACGCATCGACACCGTCGCCCAGCGCTTCCTCAACACGCCCGTCCCCATGGCCGGCTGGCTCCCCTTCGACGAGGCCGTCGCCAAGGCCGTCCGCAGGCGCACCCCCTTCGTCATCGCCACCCCCCGCGCCCGCGCCTCCAAGGCCGTCCGCAAGTTATCCGGACGCCTCGCCCCCGCCGTCGGATGCCCCTGGCCACCCGCCTCCAAACGCCGCAAGGACCGTTCACGCCCCTCAAGGCCCGCAACTTGAGAAAATCTTTCGCCCCACCTGAAGCATCGGGCCGAAAACCCCGATAGCCACTTCAGTTCGTATGGGTAGAAGTGCGCAATCATTGCGGAGCGGGAGCACAGGCGGTGAGCAACACCACCCAGTCCACAACCATCGCGGGCTGCTACGCACTCGCGGCGTTCGCCATCGCCATCATCTCCGGACTGGTTTCCGCCTCTCCCACATCCCAGATCCTCACCAACGCAATCATTGCGCTCCTGCTCTGCTACTTCGTCGGCTACATCGCCGGAAAGGTCTTCCAGGCCATCACCGCCGAGTACCAGCGCTCGCTCGAGGCCCCGCAACCGGAGGCCGTCGACTCCTCCGAGTCACCCCCGCAACATTTCATCAGCGGACCGTGAATCTTTCGTGGAAAACTCACGCCGATGCAATTCTTGCCACTCAAGACTTGTGTCCGGTAAGAACGGCTGTATCCTTTGGTGTAAAGCACGCCAAGGATCGGCGGGCATCAATCCAAGTCGGCCATGCCGCCGACTGACAGACAGATGAGGTCAAGGAGCCGACCATGCCAACTGCAAAAGCGGCGGTCGCCAAGGCGACGAGCACTGTCAGTAATCGGGGAAGCGTAAAACTCGCTGATCAAGCCGCCGACAGGAATCCTCCTGCCGCGAAGTCCTCCGCCAAGTCGCGGAAGTCTGCGAAGCGCGCCATCGACCCCGACACTGTTGACAGAGCCACCCTCGCCGCCATGCCCATCGAAGAAGTCTGGCTCCTCTACCGCGAACGCCACACCGAGCCCATCCGCAACTTCTTCATGGAGAAGTACCTCCCCCTCGTCCGCTACAACGCGGAACGCATCTACACACGCCTCCCCGATGAAGTCGACATCGAGGACCTCATGTCCGCGGGCGTCTTCGGACTCAAGGACGCCATCGAGGCATTCGATCTCGACCGCGGCGTAAAGTTCGAAACCTACTGCGCCCCGCGCATCCGCGGCGCCATCCTCGACGAACTCCGCTCCATGGACTGGGTCCCCCGACTCGTCCGCCACCGCTCCGCGAAGGTCGAGCAGGTCCGCCAGCGCCTCGAAATGCGCCTCGGCCGCCGACCCACCGAAGCCGAAATCTCCGAAGCGCTCGGCGTCGACGATGAGGAAGTCAAGAAGATCATCCGCGACGGCTCCGCCGTCAGCACCACCTCCCTCAACCGCCAGCGCTACCAGTCCGACGGCAGCCGCGAAGTCCGCGAGCTCGATGTCATCGAGGACTCCACACAAGGCAACCCCATCTCCGAGATCCAGGGCCGCGACCTCAAGGAACTGCTCACCAAGGGCCTCTCCCGGGCCGAACGCCTCATCGTCGTGCTCTACTACTACGAGCAGATGACGATGAAGGAGATCGGCTCCACCCTCGACCTCTCCGAATCGCGCGTCAGCCAGATGCACTCCTCCATCCTCGCCCGCCTCAAGGCGCAGATGCAGCACCGCGAACGCGAGTTCGAGCCCGTCGCACCGTACTGAGCCACGCAGCTCCTGCCACTCACCATCTCCATACAGCGGAGGGGATCCATGCCCATCGCACGGGAGACTGCTCGGTTTCCCAACAATCTCGGTGCTTCTGTCGCGCACACGACAAAGACCAGCCGCCGAAGATCCCGTCCCACCCCCGATCACACCGCACCCGATGCAGTCGACAGTGCCACCCTCGCCACCATGCCCATCGAGGATGTCTGGTCCCTCTTCCGCCAAGATCCGACACAACAGATCCGCAACTTCCTCGTCGAGCGCTGGCACCACCTCGTCGTCTACCACGCCCACCGTATCCACAAGCGCCTTCCCAGCCAGGTCGATGTCAACGACCTGATCTCGATCGGCGACATGGGCCTCATGGAAGCCATCGAGCTCTTCGATCCCGCCCGCGGCATCAAATTCGAAACCTACTGCGTTGGACGCATCCGCGGCGCCATCCTCGACGAACTCCGCACCATGGACTGGGTCCCCCGACTCGTCCGCCAACGCTCCGCCAAAGTCGAGAAGATCCGCCAACGCCTCGAAACCGTCCTCGGCCGCAACCCCACCGAGGCCGAAATCTCCGAAGCACTCGGCGTCGATGCCGAGGAAGTCAAGAAGATCATCCGCGACGGCTCCGCAGTCACCATCAACTCACTCAACCGCCAGCGCTACCAGTCCGACGGCAGCCGCGAAGTCTGCGAGCTCGATGTCCTCCAGGACTCCACACAAGGCAACCCCATCTCCGAGATCCAGGGCCGCGACCTCAAGGA
>REDD01000222.1 GCA_007693725.1 Phycisphaeraceae bacterium | reverse complement strand
GATCGCTCAATGATGTGCTCGATGAGGGCATCGGCCTCCTTCCCGGCGCCCGCGTAGGTGATTCGTGCTCCGGAGGCGGTGAATTCATGGATTCCGTCATGCCCGGATGGGGGGGTGCCGTCACAGATCAGATGGACCGAATCGGTTCCGAAGCGAGAGGCCGTGATCAAGCGGGCCAGCGCGGCCACATCCCTGCCGTCCTCCTGCATGGGGGCATTTCGCCAAGCGTGCAGCGTGTTGTAGGCATCGACGAGAATCACCCTGATACTTACCGAACAAAAAGTGTGACGAGATGGCTTTGGATCTCCGAACTCAGCATTGTCGGAGAAAATTCGGGGTCGATCTTGCCAAACATGCTCCGGATGACCATACTCTCTCCCCCTGCACGATCGGTGGAGGCGAAGTGGCATCCACCGGCGGGCTTTCGGTCTAAGCGAGGTACGGACGATATGGCGATTCGGATCAAATCGCGAGGCGGCGAGTCTGTTGAGCAGATGATGCGTCGCTTCAAGAAGCTGTGTGAAAAAGAGGGCCTCACCAAGGATGTGAAGCGGAAGCAGTACTACGAAAAGCCCTCTGAGCGCCGGCGTCGTGCGAGTCGGAAGTCATTCAAGCGGACTGGTCCGTTGAGTTCCGGGCCAGCTCCCCGTCGCTGATGTGTCCCGATCGTCCTTCGGTGGAGGGTCGGTGATTTGTGTTGGACCGTGCGAGCAGCATGGTCCTTGCTCGTGTTGGACAATCGATTCGTGAGAAGCATCAGGCGACGCAACCGTCGCTCTTGGGTGTCCGGCTCCCCTCTGGGGTGAGCACGGCCGTCGTTGCTTCCACGAAATGGGTCGTCAGCCCCACGAACCGATCGGGGCAGAATTGGAGTCAATCGTGAGCGCGATGATGTCGCACGGTTTGGGATTCGTGGGTGGTATTCCGCCTATCTATGTACTTGCACCATTGGGCGCAATCACCGCGCTGGTGATGGCGTTCATGTTCCGAAAATCAGTCATGACCCGCTCCGAGGGTGAGCCGGAAATGATCCGGATCGCTCAGGCCGTCCGAGAGGGCGCCATGGCGTATCTCACACGCCAGTACAAAGTGATCGCAGTGGTCTTCGTACTCCTGCTGCTCTTCCTTGCCGGGATGTCTTACCTGGGGCTTCAGAGTTCATGGTCGATGGCGGGTGTCCTCGTCGCGGGTCTCTTCTCCGGCTTGTGCGGCTGGTTCGGCATGCGGATGGCGACCGACGCCTCGGCCCGCACGGCATTCGCCGCACAGGAATCTCTCAACGATGCTTTGACCGTGGCCTTTCGTTCAGGTGCGGTCATGGGACTCGTGGTCGTCGGCTTCGCGCTGCTCGACATCTCGCTCTGGTTCTTCATCTTTAACGTTTTCTTCGACGGCATGCCCATCACGGTGCTGACAACAGTGATGCTGACCTTCGGCATGGGTGCTTCGACACAGGCGCTCTTTGCTCGCGTGGGTGGCGGTATCTACACAAAGGCGGCCGATGTCGGCGCCGACCTCGTAGGCAAAGTTGAAGCCGGGATACCCGAAGACGATCCCCGCAACCCCGCAACGATCGCGGACAATGTCGGCGACAATGTCGGCGATGTTGCCGGCATGGGCGCGGACCTCTACGAGTCGTACTACGGATCCATGCTTGCGACGATGGCTCTCGGAGCTGCCGCTGCGGCTGGATTCGCAGCAACACAGGAAGAGGGATTGCGCACCGGTGTGCTTCTCGCCACAGCGCCGCCCGTTCTCGCGGGCATCGGCATCTTCTGTTCGATCGCCGGGATCTTCACGGTGAAAGCGAAAGAGAACGCGACTTTCGCGCAGCTCCTGAAGGGGTTGCACAAAGGCGTCTATGTCGCTTCGGGTTTGATCGCAGTGCTCGCATTCGCGCTGCTGTGGGTTTTGTTCCGCAATGTCGATCTGCCGGGGCAATTCGGTTGGTGGGGGCTCGGGCTCTCTATTGTTTCGGGCCTGATTGCCGGAAATGTCATCGCGCTCGCCACGGAGTACTACACATCGTACGAGCACAAGCCGACCCAGCGAATTTCGCAGCAGGCGTTGACGGGTCCCGCAACGGTCATCATTGCCGGTGTCGCCGAAGGAATGAAGTCGACATGGGCGCCATTGGCAACCGTTGTCGTCGCGATCCTCGCTGCGTATGTGTTCGCCGGTGGATCTGAGAGCTTCCTCATGGGGCTCTACGGCGTCGGTATCGCCGCTGTCGGCATGCTCTCCACGCTGGGCATCACCCTCGCCACCGACGCGTACGGCCCGATCGCCGACAACGCGGGCGGAAACGCCGAAATGACCGGGCAGGAGCCGTATGTCCGCGAACGCACGGACATGCTCGACTCACTCGGGAATACAACTGCCGCTACGGGGAAGGGCTTTGCGATCGGTTCGGCCGCGCTCACAGCTCTCGCACTCTTTGCAGCATTCATTCAGGTTGTTCAGGTTCAGATCGGTTCCCAGGCAAGAATCTTCTACGATGAGGCACGCGGGCAGTACACAATACCTGCGGGTATCGACCGTACTCCAGCGAACACATACGCCGTCTATGCAGGACATGGCAAGTTCGCCATCGTGACGGATAATGCTCAGCTGGTCGCGGCGGAGCAGGCGGGTGACAGACGCGAGATCCGCCAAGCCAAGGATCGGTATGTCGATGGCGGCATGATTGAGTGGACGCGCGTCGAACCTCGTGTGAATACCAATTGGCCGAAGATGACGAGCTTCCCCATCGCAGCCGACACTCGCGGGCGATCCATCCAAGACTCCAAGATCATTCGTGTGCTGGTCGGTGAGGATACGACGATCCCGGTGGTGCGAACCAGCAAAAGTGAGATCCGCGATGTGCTTGCATTCTACGATGTGACCCTCACCAACCCGCGTGTGCTGGGTGGCCTGTTCATCGGTGTACTGCTTGTCTTCCTCTTCTGTGCTCTCACAATGAGCGCGGTGGGGCGTGCGGCGTATGCCATGATGGGTGAATGCCGCAGGCAGTTCGCGGCCATCCGCGACGCCCTGCGTGCCAAGGGGATGTCCGAAGAGCAGGTCAAAAATCCCGACAATTGGCCGAAGGAGGGCATCGATCATCAGGGCACGCGCTACCCGGATTATGCCTCTTGTGTGTCGATCTCAACCGCCGGCGCCCAGCGAGAGATGGTCTTTCCGTCGATTCTCGCCATTCTCGTTCCGATCGGTGTCGGGCTCGTCCTGAGCGTTCCCGGTGTCGTCGGAATGTTGGCGGGCGGACTGACATGCGGATTCGCCGTTGCGATCTTCATGGCCAACGCCGGTGGTGCCTGGGACAATGCGAAGAAGCTGATCGAGTCCTATGGCAAGATCACCGCGAATGATATGGTCAACGATGCGAGTATCGCGGCCAAGATTCCTGATGCAGTGCGTGAGCCGATTCTCACTCGTTCCCGTGAGTTCGTTGCATCCGGCAAGGGTGAAACGATTGTTTACGGCAAGGGATCAGAGGATCACAAGGCGACCGTCGTCGGTGACACGGTCGGCGACCCGTTCAAGGACACCTCCGGGCCGTCGCTGAACATCCTCATCAAGCTGATCTCGATCGTGTCGGTCGTCTTTGCCGGTCTGACCGTGGCGTACGGACCGATCATCGGGAGTCTGCTCGGTCTCGACTGATCGTCAACCAACTTCATGATTCACGGCGGGCGTCCTCTTCTGGACGCCCGCTTTTCTTTGCGCTCCGGGTTACTGAGCTTGCAGGCGAGGGTCGTATCCGAGGCCATTCCACAGCGCGTTGCTGCCGGCGTTGTCTTTGACGATGCCGCCATCTCCCCGCTCAACCTCGTATCCCAATGCTTCGAGAGTCATCATGCTCACAGAGCCATCGAGCATCGCGACGGTTGCCTTGCCGAAGTGGCGAATGGAGGCAACCACCTGTCCGGCGTCGTGCCCCCAACTGGTTGTGCGTGTCCGCTCCGGATCGAGCGTCGGCGGATCGAGTGTGTACGCATGCTCTCTCGTGCCATGCTGAAGTCGCATGACCTGTGAGCCGTCGGAGTCGGCGAAGCAAACAGTCACCGCAGGCGCTTTGATGAACGCTTCCCGAACCGGGTACCGTGTCGGTCGACCATCAGAGTGCGGCCGGGAATTGCCGAGGTACTGATAGTTGTAGCCGTAGGAGTTGTTCCGCAGAAACTGAAGGTTGCCCGTCTGATGTGAACGGTAGTCCTCATCGTCATGGAGGGGATCACGAAAGACTTGATTGTCGAGTCTTGGGAGATCATTCGAGGTGAGCATGATCTGCCGTTCCTCCTCATTGCGTGGCGAGAACGGTGCGCCGATGTAGTCGCCAAGCATCCACTGAAAGCGTGCGCCCGGGCGACGCCATGTCGGATGCACGACCTGATCCGGAAGCTTGTGAGGGAAGTATGCGCCATAGTCGAGCAGGTACATGCCGACACCCTGCATCAGCGATCGCATGTTCGCGAGATTCTTCGTGGCTTTGGCCGTGCCGCTCGCCCGTCCGATCGCCGGGAGGAGAACCGCGATCAGGATGCCAATCACAGCGAGCACGACGAGGATCTCGACAAGGGTGAATCCACGGCCGCGGCGATGTGGTTGTCTCGGCATGTCCGATTCTCCAATTGAGCCGGATCGGTATACACCCACGCCCACTGGGGCGTTGCGGGAGTTCCTATTCCGGCCCTTCCATGCTAGCGTTGTGCCATGAACGCTCTGATCTGGATCCTTGCATCGACCGCCGTCTCACTGCTCGTTGTGGCATTGATCTTGCATACCCTGCCGTGGTTCGGTGCGGCGGGAAAGCGATTCGCCGCGTGGCTCGCACAGGCGCCGGGTCTGGACTTGGTGGTCGGGTATTTTACGGTGCTCCCGATGCTCGCCGGATTCATCTGCGGATGGATCTGGCTCGGTGGCCCATTCGGAGCGATCGCGGGGCTTCTGAGCGCCATCGCGGGGCAGATTGCGGCGGTACTGATCTGGACGCCATGTCACGAGATCGTGCACTTTCGTGCATGGCGCGGCCCGCGCATCGTGAAGGTCTTGAACAAAAGGGTCGGGCGATGGCGAAACCACGCCGCGGTGTGGTGGACAGCGCTCGCTGTTCCGGTGTTCTGGCTTATACGAGTCGCGGAGTACATCGTGTACCCGCCGTTGACCAAGCTGATCGGCCTGCCCAAGTACAACCACAAGGATTGGATCAATGTCTCACGCCACAAGTTCGACGGGCTTGTCGGACACGATTTGCTCTGGTGCCTCTACTGCGACTGGATGACCGGGGTCTGGTCCCTCGGCTCGGAGATGCTGAGGAATGTCGAATCCTTCTGGTGCCCGATTCGCTTCCGTTCAGACAAAAAATGCGACAACTGCGCGATCGACTTCCCCGACATCAACGGCGGATGGGTGCGGGCGGACGGATCGATGCAGGAAGTCGCGGACCTCATCCACGAAAAACTGAAAGATGGCGAGCATTCCTGGTATGCCCATCCGGCCCGCCTGACTCTCCGCGGAAGCGAGATCGAGCCGTCGTCCCAAGACCCGACAGATGATGCATCGGCGGTCACGGAACAGGATTGAAGTTCCAGATCATCGGTGCCAGAGTGATCGTCGTGATCGCCATCAGCGCGTTCATCGGCAACCCGATTCGCAGGAAATCCGTGAATTTGTAGCCGCCGGGGCCGTACACCATGAGATTGGTCTGATAGCCCAGCGGGGAAGCGAACGATGCCGATCCGGCCATCATGATCGTGAAGATGAAAGGCATGAAATCCACACCGAGTGTCGCGGAAGTCGCATACGCGATCGGAAACACGAGCGCGACCGCGGCGTTATTCGTGATGATCTCGGTGAAGATCGATGTGGTGATGTACACCGCCGCTAGTACGAGCCATGGGTTCGACCCGGCGACGATCACTATGGCGTTTGCGATGCTACTGGCCGCGCCCGAGACTTCGAGCGCCCGTCCGAGTCCAATTGCCGCACCGATGACCAGAAGCACCGTCCAATCGATGCTCTTTCTCGCCTCGGAAATGGTGCAGCACCTTGTGAAGATCAACAGCCCCGAGGCGAGCAGGGCGGCCTGCAACATCGTGAAGACTCCCGAGGTCGCCGCGACCACCATGGCCAGCAGGATCAGCATCGCCAGCGGTGCCCTCGAATGCCTGCGTGGAGTGGAATCGTGCAAGGCACTCACCAGCAGGAATTCACGCGAGTCTCTATGACGCTCGTCGAATTCCGGGTGGGCCTCGATCAGCAGCGTATCGCCCGGCTTGACTTCGATGTCGCCGATCTTCTTGCGCAGGCGCTCGCCGTCACGAGCAACTGCAAGGACCGCCGCGTCATAGCGAGATCGAAACTTCGCTTCACGGATGCTCTTTCCGACGATCGGGCTGCTCTGCGAGATCACGGCCTCGAAAAGCCGTCGGCGATATCGCGGCGAATCGAGCTTGAAAATCTGATCCGTGGCGGGCTGGAGGCCCCGCAGATTCTGCAATTCGCGTATTGAGTCAACGACCCCCGTGAACACAAGCCGATCGCCTTCCAGCAACACCTGATCCGGAGCGACAGGTGCGAGTATGACGCCATCGCGCTCGATCTCGATTACAAACGCTCCCGGAAGCGCCCGCAATCCCGCATCCTCCACGGTCCTCTTCGCCAAACCGCTTCCCGGCGGAATGATCATTTCAACCGTGTACTCACGCGGATCGGCCATGGTGCTGCGAGCCGACCCGCGATCCGGCAGCAGCTTGGGGCCGACAAAGATCAGGAACAAAGCGCCGAGAATCGCACACGGCAGGCCGATGCGGGTGATGTCGAACATGCCGATCGGCGGCAGGTCCGTCGAACTGATCACCATGCCCGCAACGACAAGATTCGTGCTCGTCCCGATGAGTGTGCAGGTTCCTCCGAGGATCGCCCCATACGAGAGCGGGATCATCAGCTTCGACGGCTTGATGTCCAGCCGCTTCGCCCAATCCTGTACCGCCGGGATCAGCATGGCAACCACCGGCGTGTTGTTCAGAAAAGCGCTCATCCCCCCGACGGGGAAAATCACACGGCACATCGCCGGGCGCAGACCTTTCGGGCGACCGAGCACACGCTGCGCGATCCAGTCGACCCCGCCGGTCTCCAGCAGCCCGCGCACGACAACAAACAGAACGCCGACGGTGATCATGCCCTCGTTGCTGAACCCACCGAGCGCCTGCGGCCCACTCAGGACTCCGATGACCCACCCCGTATCTGTCGGATAGGGAACCACCATCAGGAGCGTCAGGGCGCCCACAAGAACAGCATCCGGCGAGATGCGTGTGAACGCCAGCAGAAGCAACACGAGCAGAATGATGAGGATGACGACTATGGCTGCGGCGGACATATGGGTATCCGTCGGCTAAAGGGCTTGGGGACCGAGTGGCGGGTATTCTGCCACAAATCCGAATCGGCTGGTTGGTGCCCCGGCTGCATCCGGATAACCCAACCGGGACCATTCTGGAGCGCGGCGGGCGGGCCGGCAGACGGCTCGCCCGATGTCGGCTCCTACCCCTCCTCGTGCTTGGGCGGGATGGGCTTGCCATGCGGATCCCGATTAGGGGTCCCGATCTCATCGGCGGGATCGATGGCCTCGATGTGTTCGAGCACTTCCGCAGTGTCGTGGACATGATCCGCCGGGATACTCGCCTCATCCACAAGGTAGTGCTCCCACAGTCTGTGCCGTCGGATCAGCTCCTCCGCCCGCTGCCTCCCGTTCGGTGTGAGCGAAAGGGGCCCGCCCTCGACGGCGATCATGCCCCGCCGGGAGGCCGAGGCGATGACCTGATGAAGCTTCGGTCCGCTCCACCCTGCCTTCAGATCCTCGAAGGAGCAGCGATCACCACCGGATTCAGCAACTCGGTAGAGAGTCGTCAGCAGGTCGTCGATGGCGATCGCCGAGGTGTTCCGCCGATGACGGAGCCACCGGGCGAGACTCCCGTAGCGAGGCGCGACGAGCAGACCGATCGCCAGAAGCCCTCCCGCAACCGTCGCGATCGCTCCCGCGGCATTGACGGAATCCTTGCCCCACAGCCCCGGGACCACGGTGGCGCCGAGATAGCCGCCGATGCCGCAGAAGAACGCAATCACAACGCTGAGCAGGAGCTGGACCGACAATCGATCGGTCAGGAGTCTGGCGGTCGCCGCGGGGCACACCAGAAGGGCAATCACGAGGATCGAGCCGACCGCCTCAAAGCTCGCGACCGTCATCGCGGCCACCATGATCATCAGCAGGTAGTGAAGAGCCGTGGCGTGAAAACCCAGACTGGTCGAGAGCAGCGGATCAAAGGCGGCAATTCTCAGTTCCTTGTACAGGAAGCCCACCCCGAGAAACACAATCGTGACCGTAATGCACAGCAGGTAGATCTGGGGCGGTATGGCGGAGAGTGTGGACGCGCTGAACAAGCCCGAAAGATCGTCGGGAGCGCCGTACCAAAGCAGAGTTTCCAGTTGTCCGTAAAGCAGACAGTCGGCATCCAGGTCGGCGTGCCGTACAGCCGCCTGTTCGATCAGAAGAACGCCAAGCGCGAACAGCACAGTGAAAACAACACCGATGGCCGCGCTGCTCTCCACGCGTCCGACCTGCCTGACCACCTCAACGAGAACGACCGTGACAACCCCAGCGATTGCGGCACCGAGCAACAGAACCCCCGCGCTCCGTGTGGTGAAGAGCAGAAAGGCGATGACAATCCCGGGAAGCACCGAATGGCTGATCGCATCCCCCATCAGACTCAGCCGGCGCAGCACAAGAAAATTGCCGAGCAGGCCGCACCCGACGGATACGAGTATCGCCGCGGTCAGCGGAAACAGGTCTAAGCCAAGACTCAGATTCATGAGTCGACGCTCCCCGAACCCCGATGCGGAAGACCGCGGAAACCCGGCGCTCCGTCGGCGTGCACCGCGACCGCTTGAAGATCATGGAGTTGCAATCGTCCCCGGCGCCGGAGCAAGTGGATCAATCCTCGCCGCGGCGCAAACAGCATACTCAATGCAAACAGCAACCCCGAGGTCAGAACAATCACAGCGCCCGTCGGATACCGGGGGAACACCGCCGAGAGCGTCGAGCCGAGCCAGCACCCCGTCGCGCCGAACAATCCGGAAAGAAGCACCATCGACCTGATCCGATCGGTCCAGAATCGAGCGCTGGCCGCCGGTAGGATCAGAAGCGCAACGACAAGGATCAGTCCGGCGGTCTGAAGACCGACGAGCGTCACGAGCACGATCAGCGCCATGATCCCCAAGTCAAGACGCTCAACAGGCCAGCCGAGTGTGCGCGCGTACGAATCGTTGAAACAGACAATCGTGAACTCCTTGAACAGCAGCATGCAGGCGAGCAGAGAGATTCCGCATATCCAGGCCATGATCACCACATCTGACGGCTGCATCGAAGCCGCCTGTCCGTAGATGAACCGTGTGATCCCCGCAGACCCCGCGGCGGAATGTGCCTGGATGTAGCTCAGCCCCACAACGCCCGCACCGAAAAACGCACCGAGCACCACCGTGATGGCGACATCCTCTCGCAGTCTGCCATGCCTCAGAATCATCTGGATGCAAAGCACACCCAGCACGCCCGTGAACCCGGCCCCGATCAGGAGCACCGGGAGAGTCCGCCCGGCCTGCCCGATGAACGCTGCGAGCAGAAACGCCATACAGATGCCCGGGAGCGTCGCGTGGCTCAGTGCATCCGCGACCAGAGACCGTTTCCGCAGCATGGCAAACACGCCGATGATGCCGGCGGCGAAACCCAACAATGCTGTGCCCGCGATCACGAGATTCGTGTTGTAGCCGGACCGAAAGGTCAACACTTGAATCAGCGTGTCGAGAGTCGACGCCGAGAACGAAGAATGTGTCGAATCGGCAAGCTCCGAGGCAAGGATCCGTGCCGTCAGCATCATGATGGCTGCGCCCCGTCACCGATCCGAGCCAGATTCACTGCTGCTTCCGACAGCAGGGTCAGGCGACCGCCGTAGGTCTTGTGCAGATTCTCTCTGGTCATCACCTCTTCCACAGCCCCCGCGGCAACGATCCGCATGTTCAGAAGGATCGCATCATCGAAGTAGGTCGAGACCGTCGAAAGATCATGATGGACCACGATGATCGTCCGGGAGGAATTCCGCAGTTCCCTCAGCACCTCGACGATCGCCTCCTCGGTCGCGGCATCTACACCGGCAAACGGCTCGTCCATGAAGTAGAGGTCGGCCTCCTGAGCCAGCGCGCGAGCCAGAAACACCCGCTGCTGCTGGCCTCCGGAAAGCTGCCCGATCTGTCGGTTGGCTTGATCAGCCATGCCGACTCGGTCCAGAAATTCCATCGCGACTGCTTTGTGCTTGCGGGTCACCGGCCTGCACCAGCCGATCTTGCGATACCGCCCCATGCAGACGACATCCAAGGCGCTGACCGGAAAATCCCAGTCGATGGTCTCCCGTTGCGGCATGTAGCCGACCCGCGATCGCACCTTCGCATGCGGCTGCCCCCAGAATTCCACCTCCCCCGAGGCACGAGGGATCAAGCCGAGACACGCCTTGATCAGAGTGCTCTTCCCCGCGCCGTTCGGACCGACCACGGCAATCAGTCGCCCCCCGGGAGCATCGTAATCAACATTCCACAGCACCGGCTTGCGATGATACGCAACGGTCATGGAGTGGATGGACAGCGGACTGAGCGCCGAGTGCTCGGGATGCTCGGCGAGTCCGACCGATCTCTGTCCTTTGCTGCGGAAGCTCACTGTCAAGTGATACGGTCCTATTCTGCGGTTTGAAGGTCTGACCCGAGCTTTGCCTGCATTCCGCGTGATGGCGCCTCGCCTCCGAGCGCGCGTGCGATCGTCGTGACATTGTGATCGATCATGCCGATGTAGGTGCCCTCGTAGGTGCCCTCCGGCCCCATGGCGTCGCTGAAAAGCTCGCCGCCGATGACCACCGACTTCCCGCGCGCGCGTGCCCCGGTGATCAAGGACCGTATGTTCCGCTCCGGAACGGTGGATTCAAGGAAGATCGCCGCGACATCATTCGACACGATCAACTCAACCAGATCCTCGATGTCCCGGACCCCCGCTTCCGATTCGGTCGAGATCCCCTGGACTCCGACGACTCTGTATCCATACCGCCGACCGAAATAGCCGAACGCATCATGCGCGGTCACCAGAATGCGATTCTGCTCGGGAACACTCGAAAGCACCTCCGACGCGTAGGCATGCAGCGATTCGAGTTCGCCCTTATACCGGCGTGCGTTCTCCGCAAATGCCTCCGACGCATCCGGGACGGCGGCACTCAGACGATCTCGCACAACCGCGACGCCCGCCGACCACGCGACCGGATCCATCCAGACATGTGGGTCGTGCAGGCCGGGATAGTCCTCGGCTTCGAGCAAGTCTGCTTCATCAAGCAACTCTGTCACGCCGTACACCATCTTCCCGGAAGATGCCGCACGGATCAGCGTGTCCGTCAGCTTCCCCTCCAGCAGCAGGCCGTTGTAGAAAATGATGTCCGCATTCAGGATGCGTTCCGCATCGCTCCGCGTCGGCTTGTACAGATGCGGATCGACTCCCGGCTTGATCAATGCAACCACCTCGGCATGCTCGCCCGCCACATTCCGCACCATGTCCGCGATCATGCCCGTCGTCGCGACAATCCGCAAGGGTTCGTTCGGTTCCGCTGAGGATTGAGCGGACTGCGAATCATCAGGCGCACACCCCGAGAGCAGCACGATCAGAGACACGAGCACAAGGTGAAGTCGCACGACGCCTCCCTCCGAATCGGATGAAATGTAGCATCGGCTACATTTCGGACCCGAATACTAGTCCTCCCGTCTCGCCGCTGTCAAACACACGCCCGCCATCCGGAGCGAAGTCTTCAGCCGGACTTGC
>REDD01000146.1 GCA_007693725.1 Phycisphaeraceae bacterium | reverse complement strand
GCTGCTCGACAAGGGCATCGAAGTGCTCCCGGCGATCCTGTGCTCGGCGGGCGGTGTCACCGTGTCGTACTTCGAGTGGGTGCAGAACCGCTCGAACGCGTACTGGGACGCCGAGAAGGTCGATGACGAGCTGAACCGTCACATGGTGCTCGCGGCTCGGCGTACGCAGCTCGCCCGCCATCGCTTCGATACGGACATGCGGACCGCCGCGTACATCGCCGCGCTCGACCAGATCACGCAGGTGTACCAGCTCCGCGGCATCTTCCCGTAAGCCGCCTCGACCAACCGACGCATTCCACCAGCCCGGCCGCCACGCCGGGCTTTTCTTTTGCGCGGGGCATCTCCCCGCTACCCTCTGCCCGCCATGAGCGACTCAGACAGCCGGGTTCTGACGATGCTCCGACTCCACCTCACGCGCGGCGTGGGGCCCGCGATCGGACGGCGCATGCTCCAGCTCTTCCGAGACCCGGAGCGGATCTTCCGTGCATCGAAGGCGGATCTCCGGCGTGTCGAGGGGGTTGGTGAAAAGAAGGCGACGGAGATCCACGCCGGATTGCGCACCTCCGAGGAGGCCGCGTTCAGAGAGATCGAGCGCATCGGCGCGCTCGGTGGACACCATGTCGTCCTCGGCGATGACGAGTATCCGGCCCTGCTCGCGGAGACGCCGGATGCTCCGCTGGCTCTGAGCGTGCTGGGCAGTTTGCGGGGCGTGTGCGACGGGCACAGCGTGGCGATCGTCGGATCCCGCCGATGCACCGCCTACGGCATCGAGCAGACCGAGCGATTCAGCGCGGTGCTCGCGCAGGCAGGCATCGCGATCATCTCGGGCGGCGCGAGGGGGATTGATTCCGCAGCGCATCGGGCCGCGCTGCGCGTCAACGGATGCACGGCTGCGGTGCTCGGGTGCGGGCTGGCGCATGTCTATCCCCCGGAGAACAAGGAACTCTTCGACGAGATCGTCGAGCGCGGCGGCGCGATCGTGAGCGAGCTTCCCGCGGATACGCCGCCCATCAGCGAGAACTTCCCCGGACGCAACCGCATCATCTCCGGATTGGCGATCGGCGTGCTGGTGGTCGAAGCGCCCAAGGGCTCCGGGGCGCTCATCACCGCGAAGCACGCGACCGAAGACCACGGGCGCGAGGTCTTTGCCATTCCCGGGCGGATCGATTCCGCGCCGTCGTTCGGTGCGAACGAACTCATCCAGAGCGGGGGAGCGATGCTCGCTCTCAAGCCGGGTGATGTGGTCGAAGCGCTCCGGCGTCAGGCGGAACACCTCCAAGCGGGCACCCGTGCGGCGGTGTACGCGCCGCGTCCGGGCATGCTGTTCGAGACAAGCGGCCCCTCCGGGTCCACCGTGGCCGAGGCAAAGCCCGCCGTCTCGATGCAACTCACCGAGACCCAGCGAGCGGTGTGGGAAGCGCTGGCTGCGACGGAGGCGGGGATCGACGATCTGGCCCAATCGACCGGAATCGCCGCGGAAACCCTCCTGGCGGACCTCACACTGATGGAGATCCGGCGTCTGATCGTTCGGCGTGGCAGCCGATTTGCCCGTGGGGAGTAGCCCCGGTGGGCGGATTTTGGGTGGGCGGAGTGGGTGAAAACCCTGTCTGGGGAGCCGGAAACGCGTTTCCCAAACGCACGCCGAAAATTTTCCAAGATTTTCTTGCCGTGCGGTCGATGATCGGGTACCGTATACCAAACGCCCACGAGTTGTTTGACGGCGGCTCGGCAGACAGGGCATTCAGAATTGTGTGAGTTGGTTGCCCCCGGCGGAGAAGGGGGATCACCCACCCGAGATGCTCGGACAGGATTCTTCGAGCATCTCCCCAGTGATGCACCCCGGTCGATTTGGATCGGTCCGGTCGGTGCATCGAGGGCTTGTGGATGATGCAGATGCTCTCGACACCATTGCTTCGTCTCGGTCCCGGTGGTGATTTCGCCACCGAGTACCGCGCTTCTCCGGACGGCAGACATCTCGTGCAGAGCGCCCCCCCTTCGGATGCGTGGCGAGATACCGGATCTCGCCAGAGGCGCAGCGGGGATGAGCGCGGCGTCAGGCGCGGCGCGGATCGCGTCGTCCTGTCCGCCGACCATCGGGGCGATGGGGCGGCCGGCGCGGATCATCGCGACGGCGTCGTGATCTCGGATGCCGGGCGACGCGTCGGCCTGCTCGCGGGAGCAGCGCGTCTGCTGGAGAGTCAGGCGGAAGTAATCGAGCGGTTGGCCCGCTCGTTCGGAAGATTGCTGGCGCCGGTTCCGGCGCTGGGACATGAAGTGCAGAGCGGCGCGATCAGCGACACATTCGGCAGGACACCGGAGCCGGCGTCCGGGACGACGCCCGCGAGGAAGGAGACTGATGAACATGAATCTCACGCCCAAACAACTGCGGATTCTGAAACTCATCCGCGACAGTCGGGTTCGGCATGGCTATTCCCCGACGATGCAGGAGCTCGCCGATCACCTCGGCGTCTCCAAAGTCACCGTCTTCGAGCATGTCGAGGCACTCATCAAGAAGGGCGCGCTCGTCCGCGAGGCCAACAAGGCGCGCTCTTTGTCCATCGCTGACGGCATCTCGCTGCCCGATGAGGAGCAGGCCCTCTCGTTCCCGCTCGTCGGCAAGATCGCCGCGGGCTACCCCATCGAGAAGTACGAGGATGCCGACACGCTCGACCTGACGCAGGTCTTCGGACCACGCATCGGACAGGCCAATGCCTCCTTCGCCCTCCGCGTCGACGGCGACTCCATGCGCGACGAGGGCATCCTTGACGGGGACTATGTGATCATCGAGCGTCGCGACACCGCCCGCAACGGCGAGCGCGTCGTGGCCCTCCTGCCCAACGGCGAGACCACCCTCAAGACCTTCTACCGCGAGCAGGACCAGATCCGCCTCCAGCCCGCGAACCCCGCCTTCGACCCCATCATCGTCAAGGACTGCAAGATCCAGGGCGTCGTCATCGGCGTCTTCCGGCGCTACGACTGATCCCGGCGTTGCCCGGTCTTCGCCCCGCCATTGGCAGCGAGGCCGCCGTTGACCGATAGAAAGAGAGTCGCCGCACACACAATCCTGTGCGACGGCTCTTTTCTCGTTTGCGGAGCAGTCTGGAGCAGCGCGATGGTCAAGATCCTCGTCAGGGTCGGTTGGAGTGCGGCGGTCGGGGTTCTGGCGATCGGTGTCGGCATGATGGGATATCGCTTCGTCCGGGCCGATGTCGAGTCGCAGGTCTACCGCGAACGCCTCCGGACCATGACCGCCGAGTACGAGAACCTGCGCGGTCACTACAACCAGGCCGTCCGCCGAACCGCCGTCACCGAACTCGTCGTCGAGGGGGGCCAGCTCAGCGTCCGCATCCGGGCCGCCGACGGCGTCGAGCGCACCATCCCGACGCCCTTCGATCCCTCGGGCGAGATCTACGCCGACTATGTGGTCCGCGACGGACGGATCTGGATCCGGCGGATCTTCGACGCCCGCACCCCCCCGTCCAAGGGAGTCCTCATCGACCCCGAGCTGGCGGATGTGCAGTGGGGGGGCGAGCCGCAGATCGGACCCGGCCCGACCCTCGGCAAGGCGGTCTACCGATCGCTCGGCGAGGGGCGCTGGGTGGTCACGGTCACCGGCGACGGCTCGCTCGGGCTCCGCAAGGCCCCGCTGTCATCGCCCGCCTCGCTCGAACCCGCCCCGCCGATGCGTGAGTTCGAGGAGTTCGAGCAGGAGGCCCAGCGTGAGGCCGAGCGGATCACCTGGCGCGATGTCTGGCGGGCACTCATCGGCGGCTCTTCCGGGGGCTCTCCCTGAGTTGTTCCGGGGTCTTTGGGGCCCTTCCGGGGGTGACCGGACCCCGTGGATTTCACCGGATCGGTTCGGTCGAGCAGCTTTTGCCCGGGGTTGCAGACTGGTTTTGGTTCGGTGAGCGGGACAACTCTTGACTCTTGCGCCCCATGCTGTATTCCTGAGTTGGAAGATGCTGTATTTCTGAGTCAGAACCCGCTCCTGCACAGGGCCGGGGTATCGCAATCAGGAGAGTCATGTCCCGTGGCGGTCGGCGTCGGCGGTGTGCGTCTGTTGTGTTGGCGCAGCGCACCGAACTTCGCTGCCCGGGCAGAGGAGTCTTGTTATGTCGAAGAGAAAGCGTGGACTGCTGTTGACCGCCGCGGCGGTGGTGATGTGCGCCGGTGCCGCCAAGGCGGACGAGATCAATATCTGGAATGACCTGTGGCTGGATGCGGTGCGCACGAATCCGACACCCCCGACGGAGATCTCGCGCAAGGGTGCGATGCTGACTACGGCGATGTACGACGCGTACATGAACATCGCCAAGACGCACCAGCACTGCATCGTGAAGGCGCCTGCATCGAGCACGGCTTCGAAGGAGGCGGCCATGGCCGTCGCTGCGCACGGCGTGCTGACCCACCTCTACCCCGGCAGGACCGCGGTCTTCGATGCGCAACTTGCATCCTCACTCGCCGCCATCGCCCCCGGGGCTTCGAAGAACGAGGGCATGGCGCTGGGCGGCATTGTTGCAAGCGGCGTCATCGCAAACCGTGCCAATGACAACTCCGACCTTCCGACGGATTACACGCACGGGACGAATCCGGGCGACTATCAGCCGACCTGGCCGGACTACAACCCATCGCCGTATACGCCGCGGTGGGGCGAGGTGACGCCGTGGGGGCTCCAGAGCGGCAGTCAGTTCCGGCCCAACGGCATCGGTGGCTACACCGATATGCCTTCGTTCCTTGCGAGCGATCTCTACACACAGAACTTCAACGAGGTGAAGGAACTCGGCGGCGTCAACAGCGCGACGCGGACCGTCGATCAGACCCGCACCGGTTTCTTCTGGGCGAACGATGTGAACGGCACCTACAAGCCGCCGGGACACCTCAACAACATCACGCGCGAGGTTGCTGATCAGCAGGGCCTCTCTGTGGGCGAGCGGGTTCGGCTGCTCGCGCTGGTGCATCTTGCGATGGCGGATGCGGGCATCGCCGCCTGGGATGGGAAGTACGGCATCGGCATGGACCTGTGGCGTCCCATCACCGGAATCCAGCAGGCCGACACCGACGGCAACCCCGACACGATCGCCGATCCGGATTGGGAGCCGCTGAACGGCTTCAGCCCGCCATTCCCCGCGTGGGTCTCGGGCCATGCCACCTTCGGCGCAGCGCATGCGGCGATCATGGCCGCTTTCTTCGGCACGGACAACATCTCCTTCAGCATCACCAGCGAGGATCCGTTCTACGCCGCGTTGTTCCCGCCCGGCGAGGTCGAGCCGCGTCACTTTGACAGCTTCACGCAAGCGGCGATCGAGAACTGGCGCAGCCGTGTCTACATCGGCGTCCACTGGGACATCGATGGCTACGAGGGCTTCATGCTCGGCCAGCAGGTCGGCAATTACATTTTCGACACGATGCTGCTTGTTCCGGCTCCGGGTGCTGCGACGATGTTCGCGCTCGGTGGTCTCTTCGCGGCGCGTCGGCGTCGTACGGCCTGATTCGGAAGTCTCGGAAAACCCAAGCACTCATTCAACGCACTGGTCATTCGGCCAGTGCGTTTTCTACGCGCCGGCGGAGCGCCTCGTCCGGGTGCTCCGTCCGATCGAGCAGTTCCAGGAGCATCGGGTGGGTGGCGCTGTGGCGGAGCGCTGTGGTCACGACCGTTGGGATGAAGTCGTCGGCGTCGATGTGCTGCTCCAGAACCTCGACGAGCCGAAGGGCGGTGCGCGGCTGATCGCCCAGGAGGGCGACGGTGATGAGATTCGCACCATCTTCGATGTGGATCTGCAGCAGTGTCTCCTGGAACACACGATTCAAATGATCCCGAGCCACCTGATTCAACGGATTGTCATCCTCGCCGTCTGTGGCGGTCTGAGCTTTGAGGCGCAACTTGACACTCTGCACAAAGTCCTGCACTTCGGCGGTCTGAGGTTGACGCAGGCTTTTGAGGCGCGACTCGAGAATCTGCACGAAATCCCGCTCTGTGTAGGCCCAATCCTCGATGAGCAGACTCGCCTCCCGAAGCTTCCCTTCGCGGATCCGATCGTTCACCATCTGCATGATCCGGCGTGGCGTCGAAGTGGCCCAGAGATGTTCCGGATTCGGGTTGATGTGCTCTTCGAGCCAGGCATCCGTCCGATCGGATTCGCCGACAATGCGATTGAGTGCGATCCAGTCCTGATAAACATCGTGATCCATGTTCGGCGGCGGCTGCAACCGTGCTTCGGTTTCATCGCGCAGGGTGCGGAACCGCTCCGCCGCGGGCGGGTGCTGCTCGGCGAGCCGCTGCATGTCGTGGACCATGAATGAGCCACGGACGCCTCGCATCGCCGGGCTGACGCGCGTCATGTTGTCCCAGAGCCAGGCGTAGTGGTCCGTTGCCTCCTCAAGCTCACCGGCATCACGGAGCGCACGCGCGAGGTTGAGCCGTGCCTGCATATCGTCTTCGGCCGCTCGCTCCCGCAACTCGGGGATGCTCGGGCGAGCGGAACGATCCAAGTTCTCCGGCTCGCGGCCCTCGCGCAGCGCGGTCAGCCATTCGACGAACGGCTCGGCGGGACGAGCGCCGCCGATGCGTCCGAGTTCCTCATCGCCTCGGAAGAGCACCGTCGTCGGCATCGCACGGATCTCCAGATGTCGCGCCAGTCCGGGGTACTGATCAACATCAAGCTGGACCGCGATCGCGTGTTCCTTGACCCACAAGACGACCCGCTCGTCTTTCCATGTCGTCGCCTTCATGTGGCGGCACGGACCGCACCACGACGCCGTGCCCATCACGATCAGCAGGCGCTCCTGTTCCGCGGCGAGTCGGCGCGCTTCCGATGGAGATGCGTCGATCCAGACGGACGGTTGGGCGTCTCCCGCGACCGCCGCCGCGCTGATGCCGAGCAGACAGACGATTGATTGGATGATCCGGTGCATGAGATTGCTCCTTGTTTGCGCCCCGTTTCTCCCGGCCGACCGCACCCGGTTCGGCGTGGGTGGAGTCTCAGCGATACATCCCGAAATGTTACTCGCGGGCCGTCGGGCGGTCGAGAGCCGCCGTTCATGATTACATCCGATGCCGTAAAGTCCGGCATGTCCACGACCATCCCCGCAGCGCCGCCCGCTGTCCGCATGCGCTGGGACAATCTGCTGTTTCTCCACTGGCCGGTGCCCGCCGAGGTGATCCGCCCGCTCGTGCCCGAACCACTCGAGGTCGATCTTTACAACGGCACGGCGTGGGTCGCGCTCGTGCCCTTCCGCATGGAGGCGACACGCTTCCGCGGCTATCCGCCGTTGCCCGGCCTCGGCTCGTTCTACGAGTGCAATGTCCGAACCTATGTCCGAATGCCGGAAACGGACAAACGCAATGCAGGGGATGTGCTTCCGGGGCTTCCGGGGGCGGGGGCGGAACTTCCGGGGGCGGGGGTGTGGTTTATGAGTCTGGATGCCGAGCGGTTGCTGCCGGTGCTCGGCGGTCGGTGGCTCTGGAAGCTCAACTATGTCCATAGTCGGTTCGAGGTTTCGCGCAGCGCTGATGAGCGGGAGACGGACTATCGCCTGGCGCGCCGGGCGACTCCATCCGTGGGCTCGCGCATCGTGTGGCGTCGCGGCGAGCCGATCGAGCCGTCGAAACCGGGATCGATCGAGCACTTTCTGACGGAGCGTTACTGGCTGTACACGGTGAAGGGCGGGCGTCTCATGGCGGGCCGGATCGCGCACGAGGCGTGGCCGCTCCGCAGCGCGGAACTGCTGCATCTTGAGGACGGGCTGGTGCAGGCCGGCGGCGTGGAAGTCGGCGGCGATCCGCTGGCGTGGCACAGCGACACGCTCGATGTCATCGGCTGGAAACTCGTCGAGGCGCATCCATGACCGAGCATGAGCCGGACACACCCCGGCATCCCATCCTCTTCTTTGATGGAGACTGCGGGCTCTGCTCGCGCACGGTTCGGTGGGTGCTCCGCCACGATCGGCGCGCCACCCTCCGCTTCGCGCCGCTCGGCGGTACGACGCACACGCGCCTCGGCGGCCCCGGCGCTTCCGAAGGGGGCTCGACGCTCATCCTCGTCCGCGATGGCGAGGTGTATCTCCGCAGCGCGGGGGTTGTGCGCATGCTGTGGTCCATCGGCGGCGTCTGGGCGTTGCTCGGCGGTCTGCTGTGGCTGATCCCGCTGCCGCTCCGCGATGCGGGCTACCGCTTTGTGGCCGCCCGGCGCTACCGCTGGTTCGGTCGGGCCGACGCCTGCCCGATGCCATCGGACGACACGCGAGCCCGCATCCTCGATTGAGCCATCCGGATCGTCCGGCACGCCGGGTACACTCCTGCTCCTGTCACGATGGCGTCGCGTGTCGGCGCAGAAACGGATCGATGAGCATGTCTGGGCAGAGCGAGACGCCACACTCCGAACTCTCCGCACAAGCCGAGCGTCGCGGCGGTCGTCGCTCCGCGGGCATCCTTATCTCCGGCGCGGGCGGCGAGGTCGGCCACGGCCTGATCCGTGCGCTCAGCGAGGCCGGGCACACCGAGATCGTCGCCATCGACCTCCGCGAGATCGATCCCGAGCTCCGCGCTCTCTGCCGCGAGACATTCGCGGGGGACATCTGCGATCAGGGGCTCATCGGTCGTCTCAACGCCATGTTCGAGTTCACCGAGATCTACCACCTCGCCGCGCTGCTCTCGACGCGCTCCGAGTTCATCCCCGAGACCGCGCACGATGTGAATGTCGGCGGCATGATCAACATGCTCCGCCTCGCGGTCGATCAGGCCCGCTCCCACGGCCGGCGCGTCCGCTTCATCTATCCATCCTCCATCGCGGTCTACGGCATGCCGGACCTCAAGACCAAGCGGTCCGTCGGCGCTGTCAAGGAAGATCAATACCTCACGCCCACCACCATGTACGGCTGCAACAAGCTCTACGCCGAGCACCTCGGGCGCTACTACGCGCGCCACTACCGCCAGCTCGCCGAGGACCGCGTCCACGATCTGCTCGACTTCCGCTGCGTGCGCTACCCCGGGCTCATCAGCGCCGAGACGCTCCCCTCCGGCGGCACCAGCGACTTCGCGCCGGAGATGATCCACGCGGGCGCAGCGCGAACGCCCTACCGCTGCTTTGTCCGCGAGGACACGCGGATTCCGTTCATGACCATGGGCGATGCCATCGACGCCACGCTCGCGCTCGCGCAGGCCGATGAATCCCGACTGACTCAATGTGTCTACAACCTCGGCGCCTTCGCCCCGACCGCCGCGGAACTCGCCGACATGACACGCAGATTCTTCCCGGATGCGGACATCACATTCGCCCCCGACACCGCGCGCCAGGGCATCGTCGACACCTGGCCCGAGGATGTCGATTGCTCCGCCGCCGCGAGCGACTGGGATTTCAAGCCGTCGCATACGCTGGAGTCCGCGATGCGCGATGTCCTCGTGCCGCGCATCAGCGAGCGGTACCGAGCGGGTTGATCGGCGCATGAAAAAGCCCGACTTCCGCCGGGCCTGATCTGAATCACAATTCACGCGTGGATCACGCGCCCCTCCGAGGCCAGCGATGCCTCGTGCACCGCCTCGTGCATCGTCGGGTGCGCATGCATCGTCACATTGATCTCCTCGGTCGTGGCTTCGAGTCGGCGCGCGAGCGTCAACTCCGCGATCAGTTCCGTCGCCTGATCCGCGAGGATGTGCGCGCCGAGGATTTCGCCACGCGGCAGGCCGCGCAGGATCTTCACCATGCCCTGATTGTGGCCCGCGGCGATCGCCTTGCCGTGCGACATGAGCTGGTAGGTGCCGACCGCGTAGTCCTCGTCCTTCTTCAGGCCCTTCTCCTGCAACGCCCGCTCCGTGTACCCGACGGAGGCCACCTGCGGATGGCAGTAGGTGCAGCCGGGGATCACCGAGTAGTCGATCGGGATCGGATCGTGCCCGGCGATCCGCTCGACGCACACGACCGCCTCCTCGCTCGCCACATGCGCGAGCCACGGCGGGCCGATGACATCGCCCACCGCGTACACGCCCGGCACCGAGGTCGCGTAGGTCAGCGGCTTCACCTCGAAATCGCCCGGAACGAAGTCCGTCTTGATGTGATCCTTCACCGTCTGCAACCCGAGCGACTCATCAAACAACCCGTCGAAACGACCCTTCACGCCGATCGCCAGCAGCACCTTGTCCGCCTCGATCGTCTCGGACTTGGATTCGTCCGCCTTACCGTCCTTGAAGGGAGCGATCGTCACCTTCACGCCGCTCTTGGTCTTCTCGACCTTCGTCGTCGTGTGCGATGTGCGGAGGTCCATCTTGGATTTCTTGTAGATCTTCTCGAGCGCGCTCGAAATGTCCGCATCCTCCACCGGCAGGATGCGGTCCATCATTTCCACCACAGTGACTTGCGTGCCGTAGGTGTGGTAGAAGTAGGCGAACTCGATGCCGATGGCCCCCGCGCCGACGACGATCAGCTTCTTGGGCTTCTCCTTCAGCGTCATCGCCTCGCGGGCGCCGATGATCTTGTCGCCGTCGAACTTCGCGAACGGCAGATCCCGCGCGACCGAACCGGTCGCCACGAGGATGTTGTCCGCGGTGATCGTCTCACGCGCCGACTTCGCGATATCGGCGGGCGCTTCCGTCCGCGTGTCCTCGACCTTGCAGTCGAAGATCTCGATCTCGCAGGGCGATGATCCGCGTTTGCCCTTCACGATCTTCGCGTTGCCCTCGATGTGCTCGATCTTGTTCTTCTTCAGCAGGAACGCGATCCCCTTGTTGAGCTTGTCCGCGACCCCGCGCGAACGCCCGATCACCTTCGACCAGTCCACCTTCACTTCGCCGAAGGAAAGACCCCACTCCTCCGCGTGCGAGACCTTTTCGAAGAGTTCTGCATTCGCGAGCAGCGATTTCGACGGGATGCAGCCCCAGTTCAGGCACACGCCGCCGAGCTTCGACCGCTCAACGCACGCCACCTTCATCCCGAGCTGCGCTGCACGGATCGCGCCCACATACCCGGCGGGACCGCCGCCGATGACAACCAGATCGAAGTGCTTTTTCGCCACAACATTGCTCCAGAAAGGTCCGTCGTTGCACCGGCAAGCCGTCGCCCGCGTCGGTGGGTCGCGATTCTAGGCGATCGGGACTCAACCTTCCGCCGAACGCATCAGTCGCACCGCCGTCGCCTCATCTACCGCCTGCCCCGGCGCGACCATCGCATCCGCGGGCATCCCCGCACGCCTCCGATGCACCGCCGCCTGCACATTGTCCGAAGGCGACGGATCCACCACCGGCGTGTCCGACCCGAACCACACCACCTCCTCCGCCCGCACGCCGTGCGCCTCCGCCGCTTCCACCAGATCGCGCACCGGGAACGCGCGATCGATCCGCCCGGGAACCAATCGATGCAACGCCTCGATGTCCGCGAGCAGGTGACACGGCTGCATCGAGGCGATCACCCGGCCGGGGGGGTTGCTTCCGGTGGTTCTATTTCCGGGGGTTTCGGGGGTTCTTCTTCCGGGGGGGAAGCGTTCGACATCGGCCTCATCCACAAACTGCGCGTGCTCGATCCGCAGCGTCAGTCCTCGCTCATCCGCATCCAGCGACTCGTAGAGATCCAGCATCCGGCGCACCGCGCCGTCCCCGATCGCGTGCGCGGTCACATCGAACCCCTCCCGCGCCCCGCGAATCATGGCTTCCCGGATGAACCCATCCTCCAGCAACGGCGTGCCGCACGGGTGCTCGGCGATCGGATCGGCGAACGGATGCAGCATGTGCGCGGTCCGCGAGTTCAAGGTGCCATCTGTGAACAATTTCATGCCGCGGAAACACACGCGCCCGGCGTTGTCCCCACGCCCGATCCCGACCGGCCTGCCCAATTCGGCGCACACCTCGTCGAAGTGCTCCGGCGTCGCGTATAGCCACACCGTCATCCGCAGCGATCCTTCCCGCTCCATGGCCCGCAGCGCCCGCGCCATCGCGGCGGTCGTGAACATGTCGTGGACTTCCACGATCCCGCGCGACAGCAGATCATCCTGCGCACGCTCGATGTGCCCGCGCACCTCCGCATCCGTTTTCGCGGGCAACGCTGCCAGAAAGGCGTTCGCCGCGCCCTCCAGCAGCAGCCCGGTGGCCCTGCCCGAGCCGTCCCGCT
>REDD01000090.1 GCA_007693725.1 Phycisphaeraceae bacterium | reverse complement strand
GCTTCGCGGAGGAATTCGATCAGGCCCTGCGGGTGCTCGCTCGCTTTTCCAAGGTGGCAGACGAGCAGATACCCTATCTCCTTCGCAAGGCCGATCGTGCTGAGGAGTACCTGAATCAGCGCTGATCCGCCACGGAGGCACCATGGCCCGCGGCGCCCGCGTCGTTTCCATCGAACTCATCGGCGAGCTTCGCGCGCGCCTTCTGGCCTACCGCGAGGAAGCGGCCTCGATCCTTGACAACGCAGATTCCGAGGTCGAGCGCGCCTATCGCTGGGTGAGTCAGGAGCAGGCGGCCTACTGGCAGAGCGAACTCCGCAGGCGTGAGGATGTCGTGGTCCAGGCACGCTCCGACCTCGCACGGGCCGAAGCACAAAAAGAGATGGGCAAGCCGTCCACGCTGGATGAGCGCCGCGCCCTCGAGCGAGCCAAGCGAGCGGTCGAGGAAGCGCGGGAAAAGCGGCAGATCGTTGCACGATGGGCACGCACGCTCGACAAGGAAGTCCAGATCTACCGAGGACAGACCCAGCCCCTCCGCACGCACTTGGAAGGCCCGATCGAGCGAGCGTTGACCCTGCTCGCCAGATTCTCGCAGAGTCTCGACGATTATGTCGCCCTCAGCGCTCCTTCCCAGCAGTCGGAGGGGGCGGCAAGCTCCGGTCCTGCGGAGGGTGAATCCGTGATGAGCGTGGGGGGGGCGGACCGCGCGAGGACCGCCGACGACTGGCGTCGAGCCCGCCCGGAGTTCGCGGCGGAACAAAGCTCGGAGTCACCCGCCCTGCTCGGTCGGCTTGCGACACTGCTCCGTGGCGCCACCGCGCCGGTCGCTCGTCATGCCGCGTCGCTCGGATCGGGCCCGTTCCCCATGGATCAGTCGATGGTTGATGTCGCCATCTCCGAGGATCCGGATGATCCACTCTGCCTTGAGCGCGTGTCGGCGAGTGCCTCTGATCCGCAGGATTCCGGTTGGCGGATCTATTCGGCGGTTCCGCGCCAAGACACGCTCGCCACCGGCAGGGTAAAGGTGGGCGAATTGGCACGCTCGGTCAGTGTCTTCGCCCTGTTGCAGGCCGCTCCGGTCGGCTCGCTCGTGGTCGTCCAGAGGCAGATGGTGCTCGCGGCGTTCGATCCACAGGGCACCGAGCTTTCCCGTACCATTGAGAAGGACACTGGGGCGACGCGTGCAGAGGATGGTGCATGAGTCTCAAAATCGCCGAAAATCGACTCCAGGACGAGACCAAGTCCTTCCTGCTCGTCTGGAACAGCTCCCGAGATCGCTGGGACGATGAAGTCCGTCGCCGATTCGATGAGGAATACATCCATCCGATCGAGCGTCACCTCCGAAGTGCTCAGGGAGCCATGGAGCGCATGCAGGAAATCCTTGTCAGAGCCCGCCACGAGTGCAGCGACCGCGGATCACTTCTCTAGACCATCCAGCCCTCGACCCAGCCCTCGACGATGACCGACCCGCACCTCTTTGATCGCGAACGCCGACTCGTCGCGGCCTTCCGTGCGCTCCTCACCTGGCGCGAGTCGACCCAGCGCGACATCGAGCAGGCGTGGGAAACCGCATCCTCATCCGCCGCGTCCGAGCGCGATCAGGCGGTTCAGCAGGCCGAGCGGCGATTCGCCTCCGACAGCGAGGGGATCGAGCACGAGGCGCAGTCCTCGCTCGCGCGCATCGAAGAGTCCCTCCAGCCGGAGGTCGATCGCCTGTGCAGCGCGTACAAGGCCGCTCGGGCCGATGCCGAGGAGCATCACACCGCCAAGCTCGAAGCGATCCGCAAGGAACGCGATGAGTCGATCTGGCTCGCCGAAACCATCTACGACTCGGACGAATCGCAATCCCGAAAGCGCCATCAGAGCGAGATTGAGCGCCTCGACGCCGCGAGCAAGGACATCACCGCCGCGCTGGAGAGCACGGCGGATGCGATCGAGGCCAATGGCTGGAGTCGCTGGATCGACCGTGACCTGCGATCCGTTGCCGTGTCCCCGCCCGCAGCAGCGCCTAAGTCCGATGATCCCGTTGCGGATCATGCCTCGCATGCGAGTACGGTTCGTGAGGTTGCCGACCAACTCGTCCGGAACCCCGCCCTGCGCGCTTCCGCGCCGCTCGCATGGTGGATCGGGACCGGAGTGCTCGTGGCAATCGGTGCGGGCCTTGTGCTCGTTCTGAACAACCTCCAGTGGACCATCTACGCCATCGTCGTTCCGGTGGCGCTGCTCGCGGCATCGTGCGCCGTCTGGTTCGCCCTGCAAACCATCGGTCGGAAGCGGCTCGTGGCCGACATCGATTCACTCGCCGATACCGCCCAATCGGCGATGGCCTTCGGAGCTGCCGCTCGGGCACAAATCGATGAACAACGGGCGAAAGAGACCGCATCACTCCGGAATCGGCGCGATAGAGACATGCAGCGCGCACGCGATGAATACGCCAAGCGCGTTGAGCAGCGTGAACAGAAGAATCGATCGCAGCTCGCCGACCTCGAATCCGAGTACGCGCCGAAGATCCGGAAACTCGAACAGCGCATCGCCGAGGAGCGCGAGCAGGTGGAGTCACGCCGCGCAACACTCTCAGCACAGACTACCCAGCGTCGAGATACGACCGCAGCAGAAGCAGAAAAGGCGTTCGAGGATGCCACCGTCCACGCACGGGCCGCGCGGGACGAGGGTTGGCAAAGACTGCGGGATCGCTGGAACAAGGAGCTGCCGGAGTTGGTTCGGGAGGCCGAATCCATCCAGGCACTTCGGTCCGCGTTGATCCCCGCATGGAAACAGAATTCGGACATCGCGGCCTGGTCGCCGCCGAACGCCATGAGCCCATCGCCGGGCGCTGAGATCGGTGTTCTGCGTCTCGATCTCGGGGCGCTTCCGAGAGCGGGTCGACTGCCGAGCGATGACCAGCTTCCCGCGCCCGAGGGAACGCACTTCGAGCTTCCCGTCGCCATCGACCTGCTCGGTCGCGGGTCTCTGCTCATCAAGGCCGGGCCGGAGGCCAGAGCCGGCGCGTTCGATCTTCTGCGCAACGCGATGCTGCGTCTGCTCACGGTCCTGCCGCCGGCGAAGGTTCGGTTCACATTGATCGATCCGGTCGGGCTCGGTCAGAACTTCGCGGGCTTCATGCACCTCGCCGACCACCTGCCCGCACTCGTCGGCGATCGCATCTGGACCGAGCCGCGACACATCGAGCAGCGGCTCGCCGATCTCACCGAGCACATGGAGCAGGTCATCCAGAAATACCTCCGCAACGAGTACGCATCGCTCGATGCCTACAACCAGAAGGCGGGAGAGATCGCCGAGCCGTACCGCTTCCTCGTGATCGCGGACTTCCCCACCAACATCTCCGACAACGCAGCGCAACGCCTCGCTTCCATCGCGACTTCCGGCGCACGCTGCGGCGTCCACATGCTCATCTTCATGGACCCGGCCTCCGAACCGCCGAAGAATCTGGACCTCGCGGATCTCCAACGCAACGCCGTCGTCATCGCCGATCGCAACGGTAAATTCGTCGTGGATGATCAGGAACTCGCCGATCTTCCGTTGGTTCTCGATCCCCCCACACCGGACGAGGCATCCACCGAACTCCTCAACCGCGTCGGCGCGGCGGCATCCGATGCATCCCGCGTCGAGGTGCCCTTCGAGGCCATCGCGCCCGATCCGGACAAGCTCTGGTCCCGATCCGCCGCCGAAGACCTCCGAGTTCCGCTTGGACGCTCCGGAGCCACCAAGCTGCAGGAGCTGCTCCTCGGGCGCGGCACCGCTCAGCACGCGCTCATCGCGGGCAAGACCGGGTCCGGCAAGTCAACACTGCTCCATGTGCTCATCACGAATCTCGCCATGTGGTTCAGCCCGACCGAGGTCGAGTTCTACCTCGTCGACTTCAAGAAGGGTGTCGAGTTCAAGACCTACGCGACGCACAAGCTGCCGCATGCGCGTGTCGTCGCCGTCGAGACCGACAGAGAATTCGGACTCTCGGTCTTGCGACGGCTCGACGAGGAACTCAAGCAACGCGCCGAGCTGTTCCGCGCGGCGGGTGTGCAGGACCTCTCCGGCTATCGCGCCAACACGGGCAAACCGATGCCCCGCTCGCTCCTCATCGTGGATGAGTTTCAGGAACTCTTCACCGAAGACGACCGCATCGCTCAGGACAGCGCGCTCCTGCTCGATCGCATCGTGCGCCAGGGCCGCGCATTCGGCGTCCATGTCATCCTCGGGAGCCAGACCCTCGGCGGCGCGTACACCCTCAACCGCGCGACCATGGGCCAGATGAATGTCCGCATCGCCCTCCAGTGCTCCGAGGCCGATTCGTATCTCATCCTTTCCGAGGACAACGCCGCCGCCCGCCTGCTCTCCCGCCCCGGCGAGGCCATCTACAACGATGCCGGCGGGCTCATCGAGGGGAATTCCCCGTTCCAGATCGTCTGGCTGCCGGAAACCGTACGCGATAAGGCCCTGAACACCGTCTCGCAGGCCGCGCGGGATCGTCTCCCAGCGCACCCCGAATCGCCGATCGTCTTCGAGGGCAATGCGCCCGCGGACATCCGGGACAACGCCCCGCTCCGCCGCTTGCGAGCGGGGGAGGTCGAGCGCCCCCCAGTTCCGGTGGCGTACCTTGGCGAGCCCATCTCCATCCGCCAGCCCATCGGCGCGGCGTTCCGCAAGCAGGGGGGGACAAACCTGCTCATCGTCGGCCAGCAGGACGAAACCGCGACCTCGCTCGTCGCGAGCGCACTCGTCTCCCTTTCTCTGCACTGCGGCACAAAGTCCCGATTCGCCATCATCGATCCAACGCCCAGCGACTCGTCTCTGGCTTCGACGCTGCGCTCGATCGCGGAATCGCTCCCCACACCCGTCTCGTTCGCGGATCACGCAACCGCCGAGTCCGCCATCGCGCAGATCCACGCCGAGTTGACCGTGCGCCAGGAGGATGCCGCCTCGCCGCAGACCCCCATCTTCCTCTTCATCCATGCCCTGCATCGTGTCCGCTCGCTCCGACGGTCGGAGGACGATTTCGGCTTCGGATCGAGCAGCGATCCGGACGCTCCCCCCAAGCCGGACCGGATGCTGGCAACCATCCTCGCCGAAGGCCCACCCCTCGGCATCCACACCATCGCCTGGGCGGACACGCTCGCGACCGTCGAGCGATGCTTCGACCGATCCGCGCTGCGTGAATTCGAGCAGCGCGTGCTGCTCCAGATGAGCGCCACCGATTCCGCCTCGCTCATCGACTCGCCCGCGGCCTCCCGTCTGGGCCTCCAGCGCGCGATCTTCTTCACCGAGGAAAGCCCGGACATCGAGCGGTTTCGCCCATACGCGCTGCTCGACCCGGCCATTCCTGCCGAGTTGCTCCGCTGATCCGACAGCGATGCTTTCACAGCAAATGCGCAAACAAAAACCCCCGCCGGCATCGACGGGGGTGTGCACCAATGTCGAGAAAGCCGAGCGAAAGGCCGCTCAGCCCATCGCCTTGTTGTACAACTCGTCCACCTTCGACCAGTTCACGACCTGCCACCACGCCGCGATGTAATCCGGGCGACGGTTCTGGTAGTGCAGGTAGTACGCGTGCTCCCAGACATCGAGCCCCAGAATCGGGGTGTGGCCGTCCATCAGCGGCGAGTCCTGATTCGCCGTGGACATCACCTGGAGCTTCTTGCCGCCGTCGACCACCAGCCACGCCCAGCCCGAGCCGAAGCGCGTGGCGCCCGCCTTGGCGAACTCCTCCTTGAAATCTTCGAATCCGCCGAGTTGGCTGTCGATCGCCTTCGACAGCGCGCCCGATGGTGCCCCGCCGCCGCCCGGCCCCATGATCTGCCAGAACAGGGCATGGTTCGCGTGTCCACCGGCGTTGTTGATCACGCCCTGACGGATGTTGTCCGGTACCTCGCGGATGTTCTTCAACAACTTTTCGACGGGAGTATCCGCGAACGCCGTTCCCGAAAGGGCATTGTTCGCATTATTGATGTACGCCTGATGGTGCTTCGAATGATGGATCTCCATCGTCCGGGCGTCGATGTGCGGCTCCAGTGCGTCATAGGCATACGCCAGTTTCGGCAGTTCAAAGGCCATGATGCGTCTCCGTGAATCGAGGAAGGAAGAGCCCGGCCAGCCGCCAGAACCTGCACGGAACGCTCGCCGGGAGGGAAATTCTCTGCGCGACGGTACGGGAGCAGCGATCCTCCAGTCAACCCTCAGACACCACCGGTCTGGGGGATGCGCGGCTCCTCCGCACCCTCTACCATCTCACTCCCATGCGCATTCTCCTGAGCGCCCTCGGATCATCGGGCGACATCAACCCATTCCTCGCCATTGCACTCGCCCTGCGCGCACGCGCCCATGATCCGATCCTCCTCCTCGATCCGCACCACGCCTCGCGGGCGACCGCGCTCGGGCTCGAAACACGCACCCTCTCTACCGGGATTCACCCCGATGCGGCGAGCGAACACCCCGACTTCCTCCATCCCACACGCGGCACCGGAGTCTTCCTCCGTGACATGCTCATCCCATGCCTCGAACCGCTCTACCTCGCCGCACGCGACATACTCGCCACCGAGAAGCCGGATATCGCGATCATGCACCATGTCTGTTTCAGCATCCCGTGGGCATGCGAGCAGGCCGGGGTCGCGTGGGGCATGGCCGCCACAGCCCCCGCATCGTGGATGTCCTTCGCGGACCCGAACCGCTACCCGATGATGCCTGATCGCGATGCGTACCGCTCGTGGCTCCTTCGACCGGGCAATGCACTCGGGAGATGGGCCACCGCGATGATGGTCGATCCCCATGTCAACCGTCTCCGACGCAAGCTCGGTCTACCGGCACAACGCCACACCATGCTCGAGCAGATGTTCTCCGGCGTCGTCAACCTCGGTCTGTGGTCGCCGAATTTTCGTCCCCCCGCCGCCGATGACCATCCGCGATCTCGGATCACCGGCTGGCCGATGCTCGAAACGGATCCCGCCTGCATGCCGACCGATGAGCAGGAGCGTCTCGATGCCTTTCTCGCCGATGGACCGCCCCCGATCCTCATCACCTTCGGGAGTTCCATCGGTCGCACCGACGCACGCGCCATGCAACTGATCGAGCAGGCGCTCCCGCTCCTCCGCGAACGCATCCTCCTCGTCGCGCCCAGCGATGCGGCACGCCGCCTCTCGAAGGACCCCGCTTCGGTTTGTACCGTTTCCTACGCGCCGTATGCGTCGATCATCCCGAGATGCTCTCTCATCCTGCACCACGCCGGGATGGGCACCACCGCCCAGACGCTCCGCTCCGGCATCCCGGCGGTCCTACTCCCGCACGCTCACGACCAGTTCGACAACGCTCGCCGAACCCGCATGCTCGGCTGTGCCCGCACAATCGATGCCCACCGCGCCACCCCGGATCGACTCGCTGAAATTCTGAACACAACGCTCGGCGACGAGGCCATGCGCACGCGTTGCCGCACCTTGGCAGACGGGTTCAGCCGAGAGGATGGCGCCGCGGCGACCGCGGCCGCATTGGAGGAAGTAGTCGGTGCTCCCAAGGACGCCGATCGGGCCGCTACGCCGGATGCGCCGCCTCGCGTCCACGCCACGACCGCTTCCCACTGACATGCAGCCACAGCGAGTGCCACTGGATCAGGGTCATCAGAACGACGCCCACGGGGTGCAGCACCGCTGAAACGATCGACTGCTCGAACCGGTGGGCAAGAATCAATCGCTGCGCCAGATTGAAAATCATCGCCAGAATCGCCGGCGCAGCCAGCCATGCGGGCGCCAGGCCAACGACCCACAACCCGAAGACGATCCACGGCAGCACATGCCCGATCAGGTGCAGCACCGTGATGATGCACAGCAATGGCACCGATCCCAATCCTTCGAACGCGTTCTTCGCAAACCCGCGCCAGGTCTGGCCCAAGCCCCGATACATGCGGCACGAGCAGAGATCAGTCCCGTCGAACAGGTCCGTGCGGAACCCCGCCTTGCGTAACGCCCGGGGCATCCGGATCCCGTCGTGCATCGAGTCACGCCACGCGCCATGCCCGCCGACCTGCTTGTACGCCTCCCGACGCACGAACAGAAACTGCCCACACCCCGCGCTCGCCGACGGATCCTTCGTCGTACGCATCCGCGGCATGGGCAGATACGACAGCAGGATGAAGTGAATCATCGGAACGATCAGCGCCTCCGCGAGCGTGCCAGTCACCTCACGGGGAAAGGTCGATGTCATGTCGGCATCGAGCGAGCGCGTCGCGTCCATGGTCCGCCGCAATGCATCGCGCTCGAACCGCACATCCGCATCCGTGAACAGCAACCACGCTCCGGTCGCGTGATTCGCGCACTGCTGGCAGGCGTGCTGCTTCCCGACCCATCCCTCGGGCAACGCCACCCGCGGCGCGACCCGCACGCGCCCATCCTTCCGATGCAACCGTTCCAGAATCTCCGGCGTCCGATCCGTGGACTCGTCGTCGTACACGACCACTTCCAGATCCGGCCAGTTATTCTCCAGCAACGACCGCACCACGCCCTCGATGTTCTCCTCTTCGTTCCTCGCCGGAATGCAGACCGAGATCCGCTCGATCGGCTCTGCAGCCGGGGCATCCCTGCGGCTCCGCCGATAGACGCCGAGATTCACGAGAGTCATCGTCAGCGCACCCGCTGCCACGATGCTTCCGAGGACCAGAACCACGAGCAGGACCGTCATGAGACACCCTCCGATCGTGGTGTCTTCGATCCGGAAGCCCCATTGGACGCGTTTTTTCCGTGCCCAAGTGCCCGCCCCCGATCATCCAGCGATGCCGATTTCCCCCGCAGCCGTAGAAAGAGGTCGTAGAGGGGGTTCACCCGTGAATCGCCCCCGCTCAAGACCGTAAACACAGCCGGATCACGCGCCATCACCGCCCCAGCAAGCTGGTCGGAATTCCGCTGCATCGCGCCCGTGATCGCCCGCTGCCAGCCGGTCGTGCTGTCATGCGCCCCCGGGCACGCCTCGACCCGAAGGAAGACCTCCGGCTTCTGATCGATCCAGAAGCCGTACTCGATCGCAAGGCAGATCACATTCGGCGACAGACCCTCCCGCACCGCCGCCGCGGCGATCGCCGCCACACCGGGACGCAGACGGATCGGCGTCCGTGGATCGGCGAACCGTCCCTGCGGCGTCACAAAGAAGGCCGCACGCTCCGCACGCCGCAGGAACTCCCCGACATACTCGCCCATCACCTCCAGCGATGCCGGATCATCCGGATCCACCCCGAAGACCCCGAGCCGTCGGAAGAATCCGAACTTCTCCAACTGCGCCCGGTCCATCGGAGCCAACGGAGTTCTCCCGGGCAGAAATTTCTCATGCAGCAGCAACGGCACCAACGGATCCCACCAGGACGAATGATTCATTGCAAGAATCAGCGGCCGCTCATCGGCGCCCGCATCTCGCAGCGTGGACATCGTCTCGCTCACCATGCGCACCGCGTGAAACCGCATGCGATACAGCGAGCGAACATGCCGCCCGAAGAATCGGATCACCATCGGGCTTGTCCGCGCAGGGATCAGGCGATCGCTGCCGGCTGCTGTGTTTGATTCGGCGTCCGTACGCGGGTGTGCCATGGGGTCTGCTCACTTGTCGTCAAGGCGCTGTAGTCGATCGTCTCCCCCTGATCCTCGCACAACGCGACCGCCGCCGTCACGCCCGACATCAGGACCATCGGAACGCCCGGCCCGGGATTCGCGCTCCCGCCCGCGATGTACAGATTCTTGTACAGACGCGAACGATTCTTCGGCTTGAACCCGCCCGCGAGCTTCCCGTGCGATGCCAGACCGTAGATCGCCCCGCCCTCGGCGTTGTACATCGTGTCGATCATGTTCGGAGTCAGATGCTTCTCGACGACGATGTGCTCATCGATGTCCGGCATGCCGCCCGTCGTCCGGAGCTTGTCCATCACCACGGGACGATACTTCTCCAGCAGGCCACCGGCGCCGTGCCACTCCTGCCCGTGGCGCAGATACGGCGTGTGGATCAGGATGTACAACGCCTCGCAGCCCTCCGGCGCCTGCTCGCTGTCCGTCCGTGATGGCGCGGCGATGTACAGCGTCGGATCACGAGCCGGAATGCCCTTGCTGTAGATGTCGTCGAACTCGTTATGCGAGGAACCCGAAAACACGAAGTTGTGATGCGCCAGATGCTCGTACTGACGGCTCAGCCCGAGATACAGCACCAGCCCGGAACACGCCGGCGTGTACTTCCGCGCGATACGGCCTTGGTGCGCGATCGCGGTATCGCTCGCGATCAGATCCCGGTAGGTCCGCTGCACATCGCAGTTCGACACCACGCAATCCGCACTCAGAACCTCTCCATCCGACAATCGCACCCCGGCGATCCGATCGTCCCGTACATCCATCGACACGACCCGCGTGTTGGTCAGGATCGTCGCCTGTCCGCTTTCGGCGTACTCGCGCACGATCCGCTCCAGCGAACGCGCCACCATCCGCGTGCCGCCCATCGGATACCAGCACCCCTGATCCGTCTGCGCCGAGGCGATCAGCGACAGAATCGCCGGCGCCAGAAACGGACTCGACCCGACGTACTGAAGGAAATGCTCCGTCAACTGCCGGATGTGCGCCTCCGGGATCATCCGCTGAGCGGTCGCGCCCACCGTTGAGTGCATGCGCATCGTCAGCACATCCCGCAGCAGACCGGGATCCGACGGCGGCGACTTGATCAGGTCCGCGATCGCCCCTAGATCCTTGTAGAAGAACACCTTTTCCGACAGCCGGTACATCCGGCGTGAGTATTCGATGAACTTCCGGTATCCATCCCCCGCGCCCGTCCCGGGGAACTGCCGGTCCAGTTCCGCCTGCATCTTCTCGGGCTGCCCCCACAGATCCAGCATCACCCCGTCGTCGTAAAAACAACGCCACTGCGGGTCAAGCGCCACCAGATCGATGTACTCCTCCACACGCCGCCCCGACCGTCCGATGATCCCCCGCAGCACCTGCGGCATCGTGATGATCGTCGGTCCCATGTCGAAGCGGTATCCCTGCTCATCCAGCAGGTTCATCTTGCCGCCGAGATGCGCGTTCTTCTCGATCAGCGTGACGCGGTGCCCCCGCGACAGCAGCTCGACACTGGCCGCGAGACCGGCCAGCCCGGCCCCGACCACCGCGACATGGCAGCCGCCCGAGGAGGAAGCATTGGCTTTCGACGATGTGTGAGGGGCGATCACTGGCGAGACTCCTCCGCGTACCGCGGGCTGGATGTTCCGATACCTGTTCCCCGATCCGGCATGCCGCCCGGGATGCCCCCCGTCTTCGACGGGATCGCCCTTCCGGATTGCGCCCGAACCGATCCGAGCCCCCCGACTCCGTAAAGCCACCGCATCGCACGATGCAGCATCCGGACACCTCGCTCGTCCGGCGGGTCCGTCGGCACACGCAGCCGCGAGGCTGTCCTACTCACCACCAACGGCCTCGTCATGGCGAGCAGCCCCTCCGCGCCCCGCGAGACACCCCAGCCCGATGCTCCATGCCCCGCCAACCCCGCTCCGGGGTGCGCCGATGGAATCACGCAGTCGTTCACCATCACGATCGATGCCCCGAGCGTCGGAGCCAACGCGCCCCCGCGCCGGCGGGACCGTGTGTACACGCTCGCCGTCAGGTGCTGGGCGCACCGTCGATGGATCGCAAGCGCGTGCTCCACTGATTCCACGGGCACCACCGCCAGCACCGGCCCGAAGTGGTCCCCACCGACCAACCCCGCGTGCTCCGGACAATCCACGATCGCCAGCGGCCGCAACATGCTCCCCCGTGTCGGTTCGCACACGCCCGAGATCGACCGTCCCCCTTGCTCCACCGCCTCGACCGCCAGCGCGTACGCCCGCTGCGCGCCATCCGCGGAGATCAATCGGCGCTCGGGCGCACCCGATGCCAACGGCGCGAGCGCCCGCAGAAACGCCGGGTACACCCGCCGATCCACCAGCGCCCGGCGCGGCGCCATGCAGGTCTGCCCACCGTTCATCGTGACGCCGTTCCAGATCGACCGCGCCGCGAGTTCCACATCCGCATCGTCCAGCACGAACGCGCTGTCGCACCCCGAGAGTTCCAGCGTCGAGGGAATCAGCCGCTCCGCCAGCGCAGCGC
>REDD01000112.1 GCA_007693725.1 Phycisphaeraceae bacterium | reverse complement strand
CCGAGACCGTCCGTCGCCGTCGGCAGCGTGACGAATCCGATCGCCGCGACATCCGGGATCCATCCGTCCTGCTCCAGAAGCTGCAGTTTCGCTCCGATGGCGGCATCCGTTGCGCCTTCCTGCCGATCGCCGCCTTCTCGCGTTGATTCCCAGCTCGGCGCGCCGAACTGCAACTCCAACCCCTCGACCACGCCGACCCGCACCAGCGCCTCGGGCAAGGTCCACGATCGTGTCGATGCTCCGCCGCCGCCGTACGCGAAGCCGAAGCCCATCTCCAGTTGCAGCCGCCCCGGCGTCAGCACGCTCGCGCTCCGCGTGAAGTCCGGATCCTCCAGCGTGATGCCGCTTTCGAACACATCCGCCGCGCAGATTCCGGCCATCAATCCCACGCTCGCCGCGATGCACGACCCTCTCAGCAATCTCATCGACCCGATCCTTCCGAAGCAGGGGCAAAACCGTAGCCACTGCTACGGCGTCGCTCGGAATGTAGCGTCGGCTACAAATCGGGTCAAGCCGATCCCCCGGTCCCTCTGCCCGGTTCTGTTCAGCCCTGCTTGATCACCCGGATCGGTGCGAACCGCCCGCCCAGCACCGCGCGGCTGTCCGCCTTCAACCACTGCTCCAGCACCGTCGCGTACACCCGCCGGAAGTCCGTGTGGAACTTCAGGTCGCCATCCTCAAGCTCCGTCATCGAAGGATGGTTGCCGTGGATCCCCGCTCGCACCATCGGCCCCATCAGGAACAGCGGCGCGGCCGCGCCGTGGTCCGTCCCGTTCGATGCGTTCGCGCGCACCCGCCGACCGAACTCGCTGAAGGTCATCGACAGCACCCGTCCGTCATTCCCCTGCGCCTTGAGATCCGCGTAGAACGCGCGCACCGCATCACCCAACTGACGCAGCAGGTTCGCGTGCTGACCCTGCGCCCCGCCCTGGCCCGCGTGCGTGTCGAACCCGCCCAGCGTCGCGTAGTACACGCGCGTCTCCAGCCCCGAACGAATCATGCTCGCGATCATCGCGAGTTGCCTGCCGAGCCCGGTCCGCGGATAACGCGTCAAGGGCGTCGTGCTCACCGCACGCCGGATCCGGTCGCTCGCGATCCGCGCATCCATCGCCGTCCGCGTCAGGAACGCCGCCGTCGGATTCGTCTCATCGACGGTCGGGTCCAGTTCGCCGCGCATCATCTGGTCGTACGCCTCGGCCACTTCGCGGCTCGCCTCCGCGCCCGTCCAGCGGAACAACTCCTCCGACTCGAACGAAACCGGCTGGTACGCCCGCCCCTGCATCGTCAGCGGCGCGTTCCTGCCGATCGCAATCCCCGCGTGCCCGGCCAGTTCCTCCCCGGCATCCGCCGCGGGAGAGCCCGCGCACTGATTGTCGAAGTACCGCCCCAGCCACCCCGCACCGACGCCCCGCGTATCCGCCGTGTGCCAGATGTCCGTCGAGGTGAAGTGCGAGCGATTCGGATTCGGATACCCGACGCCCTGCACCACCGTCAGCATCCCGTCGTCGAAGAGCGCCTTCATCCCTTCCAGCGCCGGGTGGAGGCCCACATCGCTCTGGCGGAACAGCCGGTGCACCTGCTCGGCGCGGATGCTGATCCCCGGACGCGCCCGGTGATACTCGTCCGAGGCGAACGGAACGACCGTGTTCAAGCCGTCATTCCCGCCGGCGAGCTGAATCACCACCAGAATCCGATCCGTCGGAACCCCCGCCCCCGTCGGATTCAGCATGCTCGACTGCGCAAGCACGACGCCGGACTTCTGCAGAAAGTACGGAATCGTCACCGCACCCGATGCCAGCGTGACCCCCCGAACCAGAAAGGCACGCCGTGTGTACGCCTTCGAGTTGTGCAGATCCATTCCCGACTTTCCTTCCCGCACAGGTGCGCGCCCTCGCGGCACCGGCATGATCCAATCAACACAACTGATACTCGGGCATCGCCGAGATCAGCATCATCGCCTGCAATATCCCATCATTCGAAAGGGGATTCCCGTCGGCGCCCAGAACCCGCGCCACGCTCTCGCGCCGCGCGCCGCCGATCTCCATCCCCAGCATCACTTCCAGCAAACGCCCCGCCATGCGCTCGGGATCGCGGGCCGCTTCGGGTCGTCGTGTCACGAAATCGCGTATCGCCATGGCCGGATCATATGCGCGCTCCGTCAATGCGGGTCCGCTCCCCGGCGTCATGCCCGTCAGCAGGAACGCGGTGGTGTTCTGACGCACAAACACCGTCGATGTATTGATCCACGCTCTCCCGCCCGCCCAGCCCGCGACATTCGGCGGGAAGAACAGCCGCTGCCCCATCAACTCCATCGCATCCAGCAGCGTGTTCAAGTCGCGCACCGGCGTGTGCAGTGACCGCACCGTCCCCACCACAAGCTCCGCCGGCGACTTGATCTGCATGTGCCGATTCGCGGAATCGTAAAAATGCTCCGACAGGAACAGCATCCGGAGCATCGGCTTGATCTCGTACCGATGCCGACGCAACGCGCCCGAAAGATCGCGGATCACCCGCTCCATCGAGGCCCGCGCGGGCGTTCCGCGTGCGGGAATGTCGTCCACCACGAACCACCGATACAGCTTCGTCGCGATGAAATCACTGCACGCCCGACGCGCCAGGATCGCCTTCACGAAATCGTCGCCGTTCAGGTTCCCGCTCGTGCCGAGAATCTGCTTTTGGCCGTCGTCGTGCCGGTTCGCATCGAAGACGAACTCATTCCCCGAATAGGTGTATCCCGTCAGCGCCCGCGCTCCCTCGCGGATGTCCCGCTCCTGATACTGACCTTCCCCGAGCGCGAACAACTCCATCAGCTCACGAGCCAGATTCTCGTTCGGAGAGGCGCGGAAGTTCCGATCGTTGTTCAGATACTTCAGCATCGCCGGGTCACGGATGATGCGGAACAGAAGATCGCCGAAGTTCCCCAGCGCGTGCGAGCGGAACAACTGATTCTGCAGAAACATGTGGTAGGAGTTTTCGACCGTTCGGTACGAGGTCGCGAAATGGCCGTGCCAGAACAGCGTCATCTTCTCTTCGAGCGGTCGCGACGACTCGATCATCCGGGTCAGCCACCAGCGCTGCACGCTCCGCATCTGGTCGCGATCCGCCCGCTGCATCGATTCGCGCAGCCCGCGAAACCGCGCCACCGCCGCCTCATCGCCCTGCTGCAACGCCATCCGATACGCCCGCTGCTCCTCGCGCGTGAACTCCCGGATCACGCCCGCATCGAACGCATCGCTCCGCACCCCCGGATACCCCGCCGCGTTGTCCACATCCAGCAGATGGTCCACCGCACGCTCCGGACCCCACTCCGCCAGCGTCGCGATCTGCGCATCCGTGCCCCCGAACCCCGCACGCCACAGCAGATGTCGTGCCTCCCCCTCCCCGAAGCGATCGCGCGAGATGGCCCGCATCGAAGCCGTCGGTGCTCTGCGAATGGCATCGCCCATCGTCACCGCTCCTCACGATCCGGCCGCTCTCCTCCTCATCGGAGAAACACCGCCGGGCCGTCGATCCAACGCACCCGCCCATACCCATATTGCCCCACAATCCCGCCCCCAACCACCCGATTCGCCCGGGAAACCCCGCATCGTCACCCGAAATTCGCTTCCAGCGCCTCCACGGCACCCTCCGCCCCATCCTCCAGCCCTACCGCACGACCCACCTCCGCGCTCCGCGATCGCATCCCGGCATCGCCGATCAACCGCTCGAAAGCGCTGCGCAGCCGCTTCACACTCGCCCGCGAGGCATCCATCCGCAGCCCGACCCCCAGCGCCTCGCACCGCGCCGCGTTGTCGAACTGATCGTGCGCGTGCGGCAGCACGAGCACCGGCCTCCCCGCCCGCAGCGCCTGCGCGGTCGTCCCCACACCGCCGTGATGCACCGTCGCAGCGCCGCGATGCAGCAACTGCGAATACGCCACATAGTCCGCCCGGTACACACGCTCCGAATTCACGAACGCGCCGTCGTGCTCGTGCCCGGTCACCAGTACCGCCCGCACGCCCACATCCTCCATCGCACGCACCGCGTTCTCGTACACATGCCGATGCACATGCGACAGCACCGAGCCGAGCGTCACGACGATCGGCGCCTCGCCGTCGCTCAGAAACGCCTCCAGCCCCGGCTCCAGCCCATCCTCCCCGCCCTTCCGGTCAAACCACGGAAACCCGCAGATCCTCAGCGTCTCCGGATCGTCCGAAGCGCTCCCGCGGAACGCGCTCGACCACATCCCCAGTATCAGTGAGCCCGACAGCATCTCCCCGAAAAAGGTGTCGGACCGCTTGCCGCGCCCCAGAGACCTCCGAAACCGGTTCATCGGTCCATCCAGAAACACCGACATCGCCCGACGCGCAAACCAGTGCTGCATCCGCCGCACCGCCATCGGCGCCCCGCGCACATCCATCCCGATCGGGTACACCCCCGGATCCTCATCGCTCAGCATCGTCGCGGGGGCCAGCACGCAGGTCCCCCACGGAATCCCCAGTTCCTCCGCGATCCACGGCACACCGAACGCGATCTGATGCCCCACGATCACATCCGGTCCGAACGACCGCGCGCACGCCCGCAGATCCTCGTATGTCTTCGGCAAGTGGGGGAGGAACACCCGGCGCGTCAGCACATACGCCCCCACGAATCGCTTGAACGCACCCGGCATCTCCGCCGCCAGTTCCTCCGGCACGATCCGCTCACCGATCGAGGCAAACCCGATCCCCGCACCCTCAACCACCTCCCGGAAATACGGATTCGTCGCCAGCACCACCTCGTGCCCCCGGGCCCGCAACGCCACAGCGATCGCGATGAACGGATGGACATCGCCGGACGAACCCACAGTCGCGAGCAGAATCCGCATGGGCTTGCCTTCGCTCACCCGCCCCCTCCCGTTGCACGATTCCCATCATTCATGCAGCGGCTCCACGCCCGACGGCGTCGCCACCACCGCTCCGAACGCCGTACGCAGCAGGGGGGTCCCTTCCTCCGACAAGCCCTCCAGCATTCCCTCCATGACCTCGCTTCCCGCCCGCACCCGCATCCACGACCCCACCAGCGCGAGCGACTCCCGCGCCTCCTCCAGATCCGCCCTCGGGATCCCCCGCTCCGCCAGAGCCCCCGCGATGCCCGCCCCCATCCGGTGGCGCAACGCTCCGAGATCGACCACCCGCCCAAGCTCCTCGCTCAGCGAGGTCGCCGGTCGTCGCAGCCCCTCAACCCACTGAATAGGGTTGTTCACATTCACCCCCACGCCCGCCAGCACCCAGCCCCGACCCCGCAGCGTGACATGGCGGGCCAGACACCCGCACACCTTCCGCTCCTCCATGAGCAGATCGTTCGGCCACTTCAGAGCCACCCGTCGCCCCCTGGAAACCTCCCGCAACACCCTCAGAACCGCCATCCCCAGGCGCAGCCCCAGTCCATCCAGCACCCGCATTCCCCCCTCGCCCCCCTCCAGAGCCAGCACCACGGTCGTCCACAGCCCCCCCCGGGGACTCTGCCACGCCTCTCCACGCCGCCCCACACCCCCCGTCTGGACACCGCCCACGAACTGCACGCACTCGCCGGGTCCGAGATCATCCAGCGCACCGCCCCCGATGGCCCGTTCCGCCTCCAGATTCGTGGAATCCACCACATCCCGCTCCACCACGCGCACAATCCGCGCTCCCCGACCGCAATCCCCATGCAATTCATCGGTATCAACCACTCGTACGCTCCGGCATCACTCTGGCCGATACAATCCCATCCACTGTATGCGAATCGCATCCGTACACCCTGAGCAACAGGCACAAGCCCGCTGGCGTCCCGCCCCCGCGATCGGTGGCTCGACGCTGCTCGCGCTGCTCATCCTCCTGACCATCACGCCCGGCGCCGCGGCATGCCTCGCCGTCGAGGCGAACTGTGCTGCTCGCACCGCCCTCCGCGAGCCCGTCCAGCGCACCATCAGTCTCATCCGCAGCGCTCGCGTGCGGTCCATGGCCACCGATCAGTCAGGCCGCCCCGCCGCCGCTGCCCCAATTCCCGTTCGCACCATCGCGTGCGAGGCGCTCGGTGCCGACACATCGTCGCGCTGCACACTCCGGATCTGGGCCACACGGGCCGGTACGGGCGCGCTCCCGCCGCCCCGCGCGTAACCGGAACCGCGCCCCATCCGCGTCGAGCAAGGCGTACCGCCGATCGACGCAACCAGTCACACCATTCCAGATCCAAAGAACATTCGCGCATCCGTTCCCGCCCCATGCCGGCGGCCTCCGATGCGTCCGATACGCCAATCATTGCAGAAGGCAGAAGCACCATGGCCTCCACCGAAATCCCCTTGATCGGTCCTTTCATCCAGAAGATCTTCGGCACCACCAACCAGCGCGCCGTCAAGCGATACACCCAGCGCGTCGACGAGATCAGCGCACTCGAAGACTCGATCCGCGCCCTCACCGATGCACAGCTCCGCGCCAAGACCGACGAGTTCCGCGCCCGCGTCAAGAAGGGTGAGCGGATCTCGGATGTCATGAACGATGCCCTCGCCGTCGCACGCGAGGCCATGGACCGCAATGTCGGCATCCGCAACATCTTCAACCCCGCCCTCGCCGACCGTTTCGACATCGGCAAGCTCCCCGATCATGTCCGCCGTCTCTACGACGAGACCAAGGCCGCCATGGAGGCCACCGGGCCGCGCGACCCGGTGGACGATCTCCTCGGCAATACCGAGCCCATCCCCGCGTGGGTCTGGATGGACATCCCCAACGAGATCTACGAGGCCGTCCGCGAGATCTATCCGATGTCGAAGCCGCCGTTCCGCGCCCGGCCCTTCGATGTCCAGCTCATCGGCGCCATCGTCCTGTATTCCGGCAAGATCGCCGAAATGAAGACCGGCGAGGGCAAGACGATCGTCGCCCCGCTCGCCACCTATCTCGGCGTGATTGAGGGTCTTCGCATCCATGTCGTGACGGTCAACGACTACCTCGTCCAGCGCGACCGCGACTGGGTCTTCCCCTTCCACCGCTCGCTCGGCATCACCGTCGGAGCGATCCATCCCCAGCACATGCAGCCCGAAGACATGAAGCGCATCATGTACGCCTGCGATGTCGTCTACGGCACCACGAGCGAGTTCGGCTTCGACTACCTCCGCGACAACATGAAGCGACACGCCGACCAGCAGGTCCAGCGCGTCCGCGAGTTCGCCATCGTCGACGAAGTCGACTCCACCCTCGTCGATGAGGCCCGTACGCCCCTGATCATCTCCGGCCCCGCGCACGAGGATGCACCCCGCTACGACACCGCCGACCAGCTTGCTCGACATCTCGTCCAGCTCAACAAGCCGTGGGACGATGCCGATGCCAAGGTCGACGACTGCAAGAAGCGCATCAAGGGCACCGAGGGCGACATCCGCACCACCCGCGACCGTTCTCAGGTCCCCGAGCTCGAAAAGCGCCTCGAAGAACTCCGCAACCAACTCCCCAATCTCGAAGCCGAGCGCGACCGCTTCCAGCGCTACTACGAGGTCGAGCGCGACAAGAAGCAGGTCACCCTCACCCACACCGGCATCGCCGAAGCGCAGAAGCGTGCCGGCGTCGGGTCTTTCTATGTCGGCGAGAACACCGATCTGCCCCACCTGCTCCAGCAGGCCCTGCGTGCCCATGTCATCTACGAGCACGATGTCGACTATGTCGTCGTCCCCTCGCAGGATCCGCAGACCGGACGCATGGAGCCCGATGTCGTCATCGTCGATACCAACACCGGCCGCCCCATGGTCGGTCGCCAGTGGTCCGATGGTCTCCATCAGGCAATGCAGGCCAAGGAATCCCTGCGCATCCGCCAGGAGACGCAGACCGTCGCCTCCATCACCATCCAGAACTTCTTCAAGATGTACAAGCGCCTCGCGGGCATGACCGGCACCGCCGACACCGAGGCGCAGGAATTCCACGACATCTACAAGCTCGAAGTCGTCGTCATCCCGACCAATGTCCCCGTCATCCGGCGTGACTTCAACGATGTCGTCTACCTCTCCGTCAAGGACAAGTGGGACTCCATCGTCGAGGAGATCAAGGCGTTCAACGACATCGGGCGCCCCATCCTCGTCGGCACCACCAGCGTCGAGAAGAGCGAGATGCTCTCCCGGATGCTCACCTCGAAGCACAAGATCAAGCACGAGGTCCTCAACGCCAAGCAGCACGAACGTGAAGCACACATTGTCGAGAACGCCGGCGCCCTCGGCGCGGTCATGATCGCCACCAACATGGCCGGACGCGGCACCGACATCCGCCTCCAGAAAGTCTCGCGCGAACAGCAGCTCGACTTCCTCCTCCGACGCGGCCTCGCGCCGCGCGAGCTTTCCGTTGACGACGACGACGCCACCCTCCGCGCCAAGGTCTACCGCAAGATCGCACCCAAGGAACTCACCGAGAACAAGCGCGAGGTCGAGTCCATGTCCGATCAGGACATCGAGCTCGCGCTCCTCCGCAAGTGGGTGCTCGAGTACACCTGGGCCGATCCCAAGCGTGTCGAGTCGCTCTCCGTCGATGAGATGCGAGCGATGCTCGACGAGGCGGGCCGCTGCGGTCTCCACGCACTCCGATGGATCCGCACCACCGAAGAGCTCGGCGGACTCCATGTCATCGGCACCGAACGCCACGAATCCCGGCGCATCGACAACCAGCTCCGAGGGCGCTCCGGTCGTCAGGGCGACAACGGCTCCACGCGCTTCTTCGTCTCGCTCGACGACGACCTCATGAAGCTCTTCGCCGGACCCACCACCCTCAAGATCCTCTCCCGCCTCGGCATGAAGGAGGGCGATGCCATCGAGCATCCCATGCTCTCCAAGGCCATCGTCAAGGCCCAGCGCAAGGTCGAGGAGCGCAACTTCCAGATCCGCAAGAACATCCTCGAGTACGACGAAGTCATGGAGCACCAGCGACAGGACTTCTACGGCGTGCGCCAGCGCGTCCTCGACGGACGCGACATCCGCGGGATCATCTTCGAGTACATCGAAGAAGCCGCACTCACCGCCGTCGAGCGATACCTCGAAAAGGGGTACAAGGCCGAGTGCATCGCGCTGTACGCCAGCGAGCAGATCGGCGCCTCGATCCCGATGGAGCGCCTCCGTTCGCGCGAGAATGATGAGATCGTCCCCATCATCCACAAGGTCTCACGCGAGGAGGCACGCGCCGAGATCACCGTCACCCTCGGCGAGTACATCCCCGACGAGGCCAATGTCGAGGACATCGACACCGCCGGACTCATCGCCTGGGCCGAGTCCCGCTACGGGGCCAAGCTCACCTCCGAGGATGTCCTCAATCTCAGCACCAAGGAAATCGCCGAACGCATCGAGGAAGCCGCGTTCGAGAAGATCGAGCACGCCGACCTCTCCGGCATCTCCCAGTTCACCGTCCCCAACTTCGGCGAGCAGGCGCTGTGCGACTGGCTCCGCCGCACCATGGACCTCCACTTCACGCCCGCAGACATCAACAAGCACGAGCGCCGCGAGGATGTCATCGACATGATCCTCGACCGCGTCACCGAGGCGTACGACAAGCGCGAGGTCGAGTACCCCGTCGATTTCATGATGGAACTCACCATGGCTCTCATGCGCCAGAGCCCGCAGGCCGCCGCCGACAACCTCGTCCGCTGGGCCAACACCCGCTTCGAACTCGACTGGACCCCCGAATCACTCCGGACCACCCCGCCGCAGAAGATCCGTGAGCAGCTCGTCGAGGCATCGCGCAACTTCGTCAAGTCCGATCGCATCGCGAAGGCCACCGAAGCGGCCCTCGCATGCAAGGACGACGATGCGCTCGAAGCACACCTCAAGGAGAAGTACAACGCGCAACTCCCCCTCTGGATGCGCCGAATCAAGGGCGAGGAACGCGACAATGCCATCCGCGCTCGCATCGAAGGCATCCTCCGCTCCGAACTCGTCTGGTTCGAGCAGACCATCCTCCTCCAGGTCCTCGACCCCATCTGGAAGGACCACCTCTACGGCATGGACCAGCTCCGAGACACCATCAACTACCGCGCCTTCTCCCAGATGGATCCGCGCATCGAGTACAAGCGCGAGGGCTCACGCCTCTTCGGTCAGATGATGGAGCGCATCCGCGATCGCGTCACCGAAATGGTCTTCCGCGCCCGCGTCATGCCGCAGGTCAATGTCCAGCAGCCGCCGCCACGCCAAGCACCCATGCAGCAGCAACCGCAACAACAGCCGCAACAGCCTGCGACCGCGCCCCAGCAGGCCGAACAGGCACAACGCCAGCAATCCGCCGCCGCCGCACTGCGTAACCAGGCCGGACAGGCCTTCGGCGGCAGCACCTTCTCCGGCCCTGGCCTCTGAGTCCAAACAATCTGATTCTCTCGCCAGCAAAGCCCACGCGAGCAACTATGCCTTTGTTCCGAGCGTTTCGCTGAGAAACTCCGTCTGCAGGTTCTTCGCCTCGTTCGACACCTTCCCGAAGCCGATGTGCTCGAACTCCGCCCCCGTCTCGGGCCAGGTCTGCAGGCGGACCATCTCCGCGTCAGCACCTTGCTGGCGGTAGTGCTCGCGCAGCGCCTCCACGAACCCGCGCACGCCATCCACCGGGATCCACGCATCCTTCTCCGAGTGCAGCGCCAGCAGCGGGATCGGCCGCCACGCCTCCAGATGCGTCCGCGGCTCCAGTCGCCGCGCCAGTTCACTCAGCCCGTCCCCATCCGCGGAACGGAATCCGTGCCGATCGCGCATCGCTCGAAAGTCCCCCGCGCACGCCTCCACCGTCGCGCACGCAAACCCATGCTCGCGGCACAAGCGCACCAGCGTCGTGATCCCGCCCAGCGACATCCCGCCGATCCCCACACGCTCCAGATCGAACACCTTCCCGTACCCGCGTGCCCGGAGCGTTGCGAGCAGAAGATCGATCTCGTGTCGCGCGACATGCTCGACGATCTGGAGACTGCGATCCGCGCCTTGGAGCGCATCGTCGCGCCGCTCGCCGTGCCCCGGCATGTCGATCGCGCACACCCCGATCCCCGCACGCAGCCACCGCAGATACCGCCCCGGATCGAGCTCCTTGTGGGCGGTGCGCCCGTGCATCCAGATCATGAGGGGTGCCGTGGCGCCTCCCCCGATCACGCCGCCATCGGCATCCAGAGCCCCCGGATCCGGGTGGGCAAGGAGGACCGGGATCTGCCCCTGAACCCCTCCAAAGAGCCCCTCGCCCCCTGCATCTGCGGCACCCTCAATCCGTACCCACCGCGCCCGCTCCTCCAGAAACCGCGGCAGTTTGGCGAACCTCGCATCCATCCGCGCAGGTTACTCCCCGTGCAGAAGCGCCGTCACTTCACATCCGTGAGTACCACGATCAGGGCGTGGACCTGCCCGGGAACATAGAAAAACAGGCACAGGATGAGGTTGATCCAGAAGTGCTTGCCGATGCCGACTTTCAGGAAGACGGCCAATGGCGGCAGCAGCACCGCCAACAGAACCATCAAGAGCGTACCCATGCCAGCTTATCTCCTTGCCGATGCCGCGTCTGTGGAGGCGCGAAATCGCTTAATCCTTGCGTACAAACGGGTTGGAGCGCATCTCCCGCCCGATGGTCGTCTCCGGCCCGTGCCCCGGCAACACCCTTGTTTCTGGGGGTAGTGCGTACAGCGTTTCACGGATCGAGCGGACCAGCGCCGCCTCGTCCGAGGTGGGGAAGTCGAACCGCCCGACCGACCCCGCAAAAAGGGTGTCTCCGACCAGCGCAATCGCGTTTTCCGCGTTGTAAAGCGTGATTCCGCCCGGCGAGTGGCCGGGCGTGTGTAGCACCCGGAAGGGGGCACCGGCGAGTTCCAGCGTCTGGTTGGCGGTGAGTGTGCGATCGGCGGGGGCGAAGGTCATCGGCTGGCCGAAGCCGACGGAGAGGTTGAGCATGGGGTCGTCGAGCCAGTGGGCCTCATCGGAATGGATGAGGACCGGGACGCCGGGGAAGGCCGCGCGGAGTTCGTCGAGTCCGGCGATGTGATCGACATGGGCGTGGGTGAGGATGATGGCCTCTGGGGCGAGTTTTTCGCTGCGGATGCGGTCGATGAGGGGTTCGGGGTCGAAGGAGGCGTCGATGATCCAGCAGGCGTGGGAACCCTGTACGCGGACCAGATAGCAGTT
>REDD01000164.1 GCA_007693725.1 Phycisphaeraceae bacterium | reverse complement strand
CGATACAGCGGACCTTCCAGTTCAAGGACTTCGTGCACGCGATGAAGTTCGTGACCGAGGTGGCGGATGCCGCGGAGGCGCGCCAGCATCATCCGGACATCCTGATCCGCTACAACAAGGTCACGCTGACGCTCTCGACGCACGATGCGGGCGGGATCACGGAGAAGGATTTCGAGTTCGCCGAGATGGCGGACAAGATGGTCGCCTCCTGATCCGGGTGGGGTCCGGGGGTTTTCCGGGGGGGGGTCAGAGTCCGCCGCGAGCGATCTGGAGGATGGTCTGGGGGGACTCGGCCTGTCCGGTGGCGGCGCTGAGGACCGCTGCTTCGCACATGGCGAGGATGGTGCGGTGGTCGATGGGTGCCATGGGCGGTCGGTGATGATCGAGCAGACGCCGGAGCGTGTGTGAAACGGCATCGACCGCGGCGTCGGGGTGGAGGCGTTCGGGTTCGACGGATGAGGAGTCGATGAGTGCGCCTTCGGGGTCGTGATGCTCGAAGCCGCGTTCGTCGAGGCGGAGACAGCCGCTCTCGGCGAGGAGGGTCACGCCGCGGAACCACTGGCCTGCGCGGTCGGAGACGGTGAGCGATGCGGCCCGCTGGAGCCCCACGCGGAGGTTCGCGGTGAGGTCGCCCCGGATGCGCCGGAGTGAGCGGGAGGTGACGGGTGGTCCGCCGCCGGGCGCGGAGGGGGCGGCGTGGGCGGCGTCGATGGACTCGGGGAGTCCCAGCAGCGCGTGGAAGAGATGCATGGCGTCGAGCAGGCGTGCGGCGAGGGAGCCGGTCCGCGCGGGGGCGCGGCAGGAGATGGTGACGGTGCGGATGGGGCCGAAGTGCTCGATGGCCTCGGCGGCGTCGCGCCAGGCGGAGGTATCCCGGATCAGGGGGATGATGTGCGCCGGGTCGGGGGCGCCGCCGTGGGAGAACTCGGAGCACGCGGATGCGGTGGCGGGGGTGGGTTCGAGGGACGCGACGGTGATGGCGCGGTCGCGGCACTCCTCCATGAACTCGGGATCGTCGGAGGGGGGACCGTCTCCGGGTGCATCGGCGGCGGGTGCGCCGGAGAGCTGGAGGAAGAAGGCGGGCTCGTTGTCTCGGAGGATGCGCCGGGGGTTGTCGAAGCGTGCCGCGTCTGGGAACGCCTCGCTGGGGTCGTCGGCGGAGGGGCGAGCGCCCGGCGGGAAGCCCCAGGCGATGACCTTCAGGGGGACGGTCTGGGCGATGTGGTGCGCGAAGGCGACCTGCTGCGGGTCGAGCCAGAGGATGGTGCGTGTGTATGAGGGCGTGGAGGGCACGGGTTGAGGATACCGGGGCGGAAGATGTGGGTTGTGGATAGAGTTGATGCAGAGCGTTGACAGGCGGCCGCCGTCGCACGGTTGTTCCGTGAGGAGTGAGCGGCGCGACGGAGGAAAGTCCGGACACGACAGGACACGGTGGTGGGTAACGCCCACCCGCTCGCGGTCGGCGAGCGAGGGAAAGTGCCACAGAGAACAGACCGCCGATGGATCGCGCGAGCGATCACAGGTAAGGGTGAAACGGTGCGGTAAGAGCGCACCGCCCGGCTGGTGACAGTCGGGGCACGGTAAACCCCACCGCGTGCAAGGTCATACAGCCCCCGTGTCGGCCTCGGCCGGCAACGCCCTGTCCGGTCGGAATGGGGGCGGGTGGACCGCTGATGATCGCGTCGGCAACGGCGCGGCGAGAGAAACGGTCGCCCATCCGCGGGAGCGCAAGGGCCCGCGGTGGACAGCATCCGGTGTATCGTCAACGCCCGACCAGAGCGCCGGCCCTTGGGAGCCCCCCGAGGGCCGGCGGCCGTTTTGGGGGTAGGGGGCGGTGGGTTCAGCCCTCGCGTCGCTCGCCGAGGCCGCCGGTGTAGCCGTAGGCGATGATGTACATCTCGCGGGAGACATCGCGGGAGGCCTTGGGCTTGTAGCCGCGTGTGTAGGAGAAGACCATCGCTGTGGTGTCGAGGAGGTCGCGGTAGAGGGCGCCCTCGAAGACCTTCATGGCGAGGTTGCCGGTGGGCTTGAGGAGGGCGGGCAGGAGGGTGAGGACCTGGTGGCAGAGCTGGATGGAGCGTTCTGAGTCGGCGTGGCCGGTGGTGTTGGGGGCCATGTCCGAGAGGACGACATCGAACTTCGCGGGCTTGTCGGTCCCGGCGGTGAGGAGGAGCATCGGGTCGATTTCCCAGGCATCGCCGACGAGGGGCTGGACGGTCGGGGGCAAGGGGATGCGGACGCGCTGGAGGTCGAGGCCGACGACGGAGCCGCTCGGGCCGACGAGTTCGGCAGCGACCTGGAGCCATGCGCCGGGGGCGCAGCCGAGGTCGAGGACACGGTTTCCGGTGCGGATGAGCTGCTTGGCATCCTGGATCTGCTTGAGCTTGAAGGCGGAGCGCGCGGCGTAGCCCTCGGCCTTGGCCTGTCGGAAGTAGGCGTCGTGGAGTTGCCTGCGTGCCACGGGAAAGTCCTAACGCGGTGGGTGTCTCGGGGTGTTGCAAGGGAGGGCGGGACACCCTACAAACCGCTCATCTTACGAACCGTCAACCTTGGAGGAGTCATCGTGAACAAGCCGTCGCTGTTTTGTGTACCCGCAATTCTGACCGCTCTGGCCGGAGGCGCGCTGCCTTGCTCCGTCGCGGAAGCACAGGTCGTTGAGGTGGCTCCGAGCGCGGTGGGAAGGGTGATGTTCCTCAAGCTGGATACCAGCGAGGTTGTGGTGGGCACTGTGACGGCTGTCCAGCGGGACTTCATCGTTCTGCAATCGGATGTGTTCGGAGAGATCCGTGTGCCGCGGAGCCGGATCGTCTCGGCGCGTGGGTTCGATCCAGACTCACCCATGACCGCGGAAGAGGTGGAGGAGTTCATCGACCTGCCCGAGGAGGCGCCGGCAGCCCCGGTCGCGGCCCCGGCGGAGGTTCCGGAGGAGAAGCCGGCGGTGGTATGGGAGAACCGCTTCGAGGCGGGTCTGACGGGCTCGGAGGGGAACAGCCAGAATGTAAACTTCTCGGCGCTGCTGTCGTTGCAGCGGACGACGAGCCGTGACGAGGTTCTTTCGCTGACGAACTACCGCTACACCCAGACAGAGCGTGAGGACACCGCGAACCGCTTCGATACGCTGCTGCGTTACGACTGGCGTTTCGCCGAGGGGAGTCCTTGGTCGCTGTTCGGTCAGGGGCAGTACGAGTATGACCAGTTTCAGGACTGGGATTACCGCGTCTCGCTTTTTGGGGGCGTCGGGTATCGGCTGATCGAGAACGAGACGACGACGCTGCGGGTGCGAGCCGGTGCCGGCGCCAGCCGCGAGTTCGGCGGCGGGAACGATGCCTGGGAGCCGGAGGGCCTCATCGGTTTCGATCTCGCTCACCAACTGGCGAAGAACCAGCGGATCACCGCGTACGGCACGCTCTTCCCTTCGCTCGATGATTTCGGCGAGTTCCGCTCGGTGTCGGGCGCGGCGTACGAGATCGACCTGACGGACAACGGCGATCTGGCCCTGCGTCTGGGCGCTGAGCATCGCTACGACACGCAGCCGGGCGATGCGAAGCGGAGCGATCTGGACTACTTCGCTCGGGTCGTCTTCAAGTTCTGAGTGACCAATAACGCGAACTCGTGCGCATGTTCGACACGGAGACGGTCGCGCGCCGATGTAGCGTGGTGTGACCCTGCATCGCGTGTCCTTGAAGATCCGCAGCGTGCTGCTTTGCGCTGTGCCGGTGGCGGCTTTGTCGCTGGGCACGGGCGTTGGGCGCGCCGAGATGGCCATCGCGACCGAGAGCGGGGGCCGGAGCGGATCGAGCGAACCGACGCGGGAGACGGTGTCGCTGTCTGATCGTTCGATTCTGGGCCAGTTCGTGACGCTGCGGCTGGACAACGGGGATGTCCTGCGTGGGACGATCGCGAGCGTGACGCAGGGCGAGGTGCTGCTTCAGCACGCGGTGCTGGGCGAGGTGATGATCCCGAGGACGCGGATCGCGGAGGCGTTCGCCGGGGCGTGGCGGACGCGGGTGGAGCCATCGCCGGTCAAGCCGGGTGAGCCGACGGTTGTGGAGATCGAGATTCCCGAGGCCCCTCCGGATGAGCAAGTGCCGGCGCTCGCGACGGCTCCGCCGCCCGTGGTCGTGGTCTCCGAGAAATCACGCGCCAAGTGGCTGCGGGAGATCGAGTTGGGCCTGACGGGTGCGCAGGGGAATTCGGACCGGGCGAACTTCCAGGGCGGATTCCGGATGTCTCGGACAACGGATGCCGACACCTTCCAGCTCAACACGCGCTACCGGCTGGACACCTCCGGGGGAGATCGCACCGCGAACCGGTTCCTCGCGAACGCACGGAACGACTGGGGTCTCTCGCATCCGGACTGGTCCCTGTTTCTGCAGTCTGGTGTGGAACTGGATGAATTCGCGGTGTTCGATGCGCGGTGGACGGGGGGCGGCGGGTTCGGCTATCGGTTCATCAACACGCCGAGCACGGTGCTGCGCGGGCGGCTGGGCTTCGGGTTCGCGCGGGACTTCGGCGGGCTGGATGACGACTACAACCCGGAGGTGATCACCGGGCTGGAACTCTCGCACCGGTTCACGGATCGACAGTTGCTGGTCGCATCGGCGGAGGTGTTTCCGGAGGTCGATGCCTTCGACGACTTCCGCTCGATTCTCCGAGCCGAATGGCAGTTGCGTCTGGAGAACAGCAAGGATGTCTTCCTGCGCATCGGTGCGGAGCATCGGTACGACACGGACAGTCCGGCGGAGAAGCGGTCGGACTTGGACTACTTCGTGCGTCTGGTGTTCGGGTTTTAGGAGGATGCTTTGAAAAAGGGGTATGCTTGGTCGCCGATTCTGAGGAGGCCGGGCGATGTCGAAGTTTCCGTGTGATCGCTGCGAGCGGATGATTGACGGTGCGGATGCCGGTCCGGACGGGAAGATCGAGTGTCCGTTCTGCGGGGACATGAACCGGGTGGAGGCGAAACAGGACCAGGGCGAGGGCGTGCGGGCCGCTCGGAAGGATCGCGCGAAGGAGGCGGGGCTGCCCGCCGAGAGCGAGCCGGAGCAGCGCGTGCTGCTGGTGCGTCCGTCGATCTGGCGCGGGTCACCGTGGCAGAGCGTCGGGCTGTTGCTGACGCCGTTGGTGGTGGCTGGGATCACGGCGGCGTTCGCGAGCGGGGGACGGTTCAGGTACGCAGCGCTCGCGTTCGGCATCGGGGCCGCGGTCGCGTGGATCCCGCTGTTCGTGTGGTGGCTTTTCTCGACGATGGGCGTCAGCATGGAGATCACGAACAAGCGGACGATCGAGCGTCACGGCCTGCTGTCGCGCCGATCGAGCGAGGTGATGCACGATCATGTGCGGAACATCACGATCGATCAGAGTTTCGTGGACCGTGTGCTGCGTGTGGGCGAGATCGGGATCTCAAGCGCGGGGCAGGGCGGGATCGAGATCCATGTCCGCAGTCTGCCGCACCCGAAGCGGATCAAGGGTGTGATCGACCTGTACCGTCCTCTGTGAGCGGGGCGATCAGGCGCGAGCGACGATGTACGCGACGAAGTCTTCGTCGGGGTCGAGGTCTTCGGGGTCGATGGGTGAGCCGTCGGTGGAGACGGGGCGGACGAGCATCTCGCCGTCGCCGGTCATGGCCTCGGCGAGCTGGAGGTAGACCTCGGTGGAACGGAAGCCCGCTTCGCGGAATGCATCGCGGAGTTCGGCGATGGACCAGAGCCGCCAGTCGTAGGTGAATGCGTTGTCGATGCGCTTCCCGTCGGGCAGGACGAAGTGCATGGCGTTGCGGACGCGGGCGTTGATGGGGTCGGCTTCGACCTGCTCCCACTCGTAGCGGATGACTTCATCCTCGTAGTCGATCTCCTGCTCGGTGATGCCGGGGACGAAGGCGCCGGGCCCGGCGTAGAGATCGGCGACGAAGATGCCGAGTGCATCGAGGCGCATGAGGACATGGCGGAGATAGGTGACGAGTTTTTTGCGGTCGTGGAGTTCGCAGAGAGCGAAGTTGAAGGCGGCGATGACATCGACGGTGCCGCGGGCGGCGAGGACATCGTCGTTGATGGCGTGGAAGCGCGACTCGGCCTGGGGGTGGCGTTCGCGGAGGCGTTCGCGTGCGTGCTCGATGGGCTCGGGGTCGCGGTCGGTGACGATGGCGTGGAAGGCGCTGCCGAGCGCGACCCAGGCGCGGGCGATGGCGGAGGGGCCGGAGAAGTCCTCGGCGAGGCGGAGCGGGCCGCCCGCGTGGACCGCGCGGAGGAAGCGCGCCTGCATGTCGGGCATCTGCGCCGCGATCTCGTAGAGGTCGTAGCGGTTGATGCGTTGCCCGGCGAGGGTGTAGGTCTGGGGGGGCATGTGCTTGTCGCGGTGTGCGGGATCAGTTGGAGGGTTCGATGGAATTGATGAAGTCGGTGATGGCCTGTGCGTGCCGGTCGAGCGTGGCGGCGGGGCCGGAGATGCGGATCTGCATCGGGACGGGGGCGCCCATGATGATGATGCCGTAGAAAACGGAGTCGGGTTGTGCTTCACCGGTGCCGCCTGCCATGGGCGCGACGGTGAGGGTGCCGCGGAGTTTGATCCAGTCGATGGCGAGATTTCCGGCGGTGCGTCGCCCGCGCTGCGGCTCACCGGGCATGGAGGAGAACTGGCCGATCCAGCGCGTGAAGTTGTCCTCGACGCCGCCGCCGCGGATGCGGAAGACGGCCATCTCGCCCGGAGCAGCGCCGTCGGCCGGGGGGAGGCGGAACTGGGCGGCGCGCATGGTGCTCTCGGGTGTTTCCTGCACCCATCCTTCGGGGACGGTCATGGCGACGCCCTCGGAGACGAGGAGCGTGCCGCCGCCGGGAGCGGGTGTGCCGATGGTGGCATCGGTGGAGGATGCCTCCCCCACGAAGGAGGGGGATCGGCCGAGCGGATCGGCGAGGGGTCCGGCGGGGAGGTCGGCGACGGGGGTGGACTCGGTGGGGGTGTCGTCGCGCGAGCAGGCGCTGAGCGAGCAGAGGATGGCGGGGATGATGAGGAGGCGCGTGCAGCGGCGATGGAAGATTGAGAGGATGGGGGAGGATGTGTCGTGTCGGCGCATGGTTGTGACCTGCCTTCCGAATTGAGGTGCTCTTGCGCGTTGAGAGGATCGAACGGCTGGATGATCCGCGGGTGGAAGGGTATCGCGATCTGCGCGATGGGGAACGCCTGTCGCGGCGTGGGACATTTCTGGCGGAGGGGCGGCTGGTGGTGCGGACGCTTCTGGAGGATGGGCGGTATCGGGCGCGGTCGGTGCTGGTGACGCCGACGGTGCGTGCAGCGCTCGCGGATGTGCTGGAGGGGCTGGATGACGCGGTGCCGGTGTACGAGGCGGAGAAGGATGTGCTCAACGCGATCGCGGGCTTCCACCTGCATAGGGGGTGTCTGGCGGAGGGTGAGCGGGGCCCGGCGATCGAGGCGGAGGCGGTGTTGAGTGCGGGCGGGCGGTTGGTGGTGGCGCTGGAGGGGGTGAACAACCACGACAACATTGGCGGGATCTTCCGCAACGCGCTGGCGTTCGGTGTGCGTGGGGTGCTGCTGGATCGGGGGTGCGTCGATCCGCTGTATCGGAAGGCGATCCGCGTCTCGATGGGTGGCGCGCTGCGGGTCGGGTTTGCGTGGTGCGATGATCTGTGCGGTGCGCTGCAGAGGGCGCGGGAGGTGGGATGGCGTGTGCTGGCGATGACGCCGGGGACTGGACTTCCGGGGGCGGGGGAAGAAAGCGTAGAAATCGGGGATTTGGTGCGGGGGGGCGATGATCGTCCGACGGTGGTGGTGCTGGGCGCGGAGGGGCCGGGGCTGAGCGATGGGGTGATGGGTGTCGCCGATGCGCGGGTGCGGATCGGGATGGCGCCGGGGGTGGATTCGCTGAATGTGGCGGTGGCGTCGGGGATCGCGCTGCATCGGCTGGCGCGGGTGTGAGGTACGCTGGCGTGATGAGCGAACGCGATGAACTGGCGATGCGGGCGGTTGAGACGATCGAGTCGGGGATGGTGGTCGGTCTGGGGACGGGACGGGCTGCGATGCGGGGGGTGCGGGCGCTGGCGGGGCGTGTGCGCGCGGAGGGCTTGAAGATCACGGGCGTGGCGACGAGCTTGCGGACCGCGCAGGAGGCGGATGAACTGGGGATCCCGCTGGAGAGTCTGAGCCGCGTGGATCGCGTGGACTGTTTGTTTGACGGGGCGGATGAGGTGGACGGCTCGCTGCGGATGATCAAGGGCGGCGGCGCGGCGATGACGCGCGAGAAGATCGTCGCGCGGATGAGCGAGCGACGCGTGTACCTCGTGCAGGAGGCGAAGCTGGTGCGCCGGTTGGGCGAGCAGTTTCCGGTGCCGGTGGAGGTGCTGGCGTGCGCCTCGCGGATGCTGGAACGGCTGCTGCGTGATGAGCTGTCGCTGGAGGCCACTGTGCGGCGCGACCGGGATGGGCGGATCGTGCGGACGGATGACATGAACCCGGTGCTCGATGTCGCGCTCGGGGATCTGGATGAGGAGGATCTGGAGGGACTGGGCGCGTGGCTGGACAGCGTGCCGGGCGTGGTGGGGCACGGGCTGTTTCTCGACGAGGCGGATGAGGTGCTTGTCGAGAACGAGGCGGGACAGGTGCGGGCGCTGACGCGTCAGGAGTGAGCGGTGGCGCGGGCGAGGCGGTCGTGGATGGCTCGCCAGAGGGACGAATCGGTGGGCGGCGACTCGATGAAGATGTGCGCAGGGTGGTGGGCATCGGCCTCGCGGAGCGCGGCGTAGAGGCGCGCTGCGTACGCAGGGGCATCGGTCGGCATCGCGATGATGGTGTGCAGCGCCGGCGCGGCGGTCGTCGAATACGCGAGCAGGATGCAGGGCTTCCGTTGCTCCTGGAGGAGGCGCGGGAGATCGGCTGCTGTCACGAGCGAGGCGGGGGCGGTCGGGGCGTAGTGCGATGCGAGACGCCCGGGTGAGTGCAGGTGCGGATCGGCGGCGTCGGGCGGATCGTCCGCGAGGGGGATGTCGAGCATCTCGGGAGTGACCGCGCCGGGGCGGAGGAGGCGCGGCGGATCGTGGACGAGCGAGAGCACGGTGGACTCGATGCCGATGCGACATGGCCCCGCATCGAGGATGAGGAGATCGGGAAAGTCGGCGCGGACATGCGCGGGCGTGGTGGGGCTGACGGAGCCGGAACGGTTGGCGCTCGGTGCGACGAGCGGACGCCCGAAGGCGCGGAGGAGTTCGAGGGCGACGGGATGATCGGGGCAGCGGAGGGCGACGGTGGGACCGTGGGCGCGTGCCGCGGGAACGATGCGGTCGGAGGCGTGCAGGACGAGTGTGAGCGGACCGGGCCAGAAGCGATTGCAGAGATCGGTCGCGAGATCGGGCCAGTGCGCGACGAGCGGTCTGGCCATGTCGGCATCGGCGACATGCACGATGAGGGGGTTGTGGGCGGGGCGCTGCTTGAGGGCGAAGACGCGCGCGACGGCGGCGGGATTGGTGGCGTCGGCGGCGAGGCCGTAGACGGTTTCGGTGGGGATGCCGATGCACTCGCCGGCGTTGAGGAGGGCGACCGCGCGGCCGAGATCAGCGGATGCGTTCATCTGTCGTATGCAGCGCGTTGCAGTTCGCCCGCGTCGGGGATGATGAAGCGGATGCCGTTGCGCTCGAGCGCGGTGCCGGTGGCGCGGTAGAGGTCGGCGAGGGCGGAGTTGTACTCGACGAGGGCCTGGATCTCTTCGAGTTCGGCCTGCGCGAGCGCCTCCTGGCGGTTGAGCTTGAGGTTGAGGAAGTCGGGACTGAGTGTCGCGATGGTGCGCTCGAGGACGAGGAGCGTGCGGAGATTTTCGGAGGCGGCGAGACGGCTGGTGCGTGTCTGCTGGATGAGCTTGTAGTTGGTTTCGAGGTTGCGGAGGACGGTCTTGAGGTCGAAGACGATGTTCTGCACGGCCTGGCGGTAGCGGAGGGTTTCCTGCAGGCGTTGGAGTTGTCGTGCGCGGAAGCCGGCCTCGGCGGCGCGGTTGCCGATGGGCTGCTCGAAGGCGAGGGTCATGAGCCAGTTCATGAAGCGGGAGTCGACGACATCCTCGTAGGCATCGCCAACGGAGCGATCGAGGCCGCGGAGCGTGGTTTCGATGGCGAAGTCGAGGCGTGGGAGGCGTGCGTTGTCGGCGACGGTCTGGCGGATGGAGGCGTTGTCGATGGCGAGGATGGCGCGCTGGACCTCGGGTCGGTGCGCGATGGATTGCGAGAGCAGGTCGGCGAGGGAGAAGGAGAACGGCTCCTCGACGGGATCGTCGATGGGGAGGAGGAGCGTTTCGGAGCCGACGGTGAGCTCGGGATCGTTGATGAGTTGCTTGAGCCGGTCGGAGGCGAGGCGGAGTCGATTGACGGCGCGGATGACATCGGCCTGTCGCGATTCGACGCGCGCGACGGCGTCGGAGAACTCTGCGGGTCGCGCATCGACGCCGAGGCGCGAGCGGAGGACATCGCGTGTCTCGACGCCGCGTTCGAGGAGGCGCTGGCGGACCTGGAGGGCGCGATGGGCCGCGACGAGCGCCCAGTAGGCGTCCTCGGTCTCGGCGACGGCGGTGATCATCGAGGCCTTGAGCGCGTAGACGGCATCGCGCTCGAGATTCTCGGCGATGCGGACCTCGGCGAGGGTGACAGCGGAGCCGAAGTTGCGGAGCAGCGGCTGCTCGAAGCGGAAGTTGGCGAAGACGGAGTTGGAGGGGTCGGGGAAGATGGTGGTGCCCGGTGTGGAGTTGTCGGAGTAGACCTGTCCCTGCGAGACGGAGAAGGCGCCGCCGGAGGTGAGGGCTTTGCGGAGGCCGGTCGAGTACGAGACGGTCTGGCTCTGCGAGGCGCCGACGCCGATGGGGACGCCGTTGATGATGGGCACGGCGGAGGGCTGGTCGGTGATGGCCCACTCGAAGGTGGAGAAAAAGACCCAGTCGAAGGCGGCCTGTGCCGCGACGACGCCGGCCTGTCCGACGGCGGGGTCGATCCGGGCGATCTGGACGGCGAGGTTGTTGGAGACGCTGGCGGCGATGGCCTGCTCGAGGGTGATGAGGAAGGCGGGGTGATCGTCGACCCGGCCGAGGAGATCCTCGCCGAGGGACGGGAGTTCCCCGGTGTAGGACTCCGGCCCGGCCATCTTGTGGAGTTCTTCGAGGCGTTCGGGGGTAAATTCAAGGTCCGAGGGGACACTCCGGACGGTGCGCACCTGTGGTGACTGGCGTGCCTCGGCAAGCTCGCGGGCGGCGCTGCTGACGATGGAGCGGCGGAGATCCTCGTTTGCCTGGCGTTCAAAGGGCGTGGAGCACGCGACAAGTGCGAATGTCGCGAAACATGCGGCGGCGAGGAGCAGAGCGCGGTACGCTAGTAGTGACTTACGCATGAGCGAGCGAGCGTACGGCGGTCGCCGGGTGGGGTCAAAGCATCACCGACCTGAATTGTGAGTCCCCCCGAGTATGCACAAGGCAAGGAAACCAGCGATGGGACAGCGAGTGACGACGGAGCGGAGACTTGGCGTATCGAACCCCCTGCGCGGGGTGGTCATCGGCTGCATCGTCGGTTTGGGAGCGGGGATCCCCGCGCTGGCCCAGACCGGCACGCCGGCGGCCCGTCCGGGCCAGCAGGCCAACGCAGAGGCGCGGTCCGCGTTCGTGACGGTGACACGCGACGGCGCCTCGATGCGGAGCGGCGCTTCGACCGTGTGGTACAGCGTCGGCACGCTGAAGACAGGAACGATCCTGCGCGTGGATGGCGAGGAGGACGGCTGGCTGCGCGTGGAGTATCCGTCGGAGATCCCTGCGGTCGTCAAGCCGGGCGAGGGGGAACTCGATCGGGACAAGGGCGTGGTGCGGCTGCGCCGGGCCTCGGCGCTGTGGGCGCTGGATCACTCGAATCCGCGGATCGAGAACGCGTACAAGCAGATCTTCGCTGCATCGCCCGTCCCGGCGGGGACCGAGCTGAGATATCTGGGGCCGGTGAACGACAACGCCGGGAACCTCGCGGGCTTCCGCGTGCAGCCGCCTTCGGGCGCGCTGGGCTTCGTGCTGCCGAGCGATGTGCGCGCGGCGACTGCGGAGGAAGTCGCGCGGATGATGCCGCGCCCCGCACCGGAGGAGACGGAGACCGCGGACGAAGAGCAAACGCCCGCGCA
>REDD01000001.1 GCA_007693725.1 Phycisphaeraceae bacterium | reverse complement strand
GATTGCGTACTTCCAGAACGACGATGGCCCTGTCTACATCACCGAGATCTTGACGATCAAGGAGATGTTCAACTGCAGTCGATTCACCTATAACAGGCACCCGTACACACTGTACCGCAATGCAGCCACTGTGAATAAGCTTTTCAAGGCCGATTCGCCTGAATTCGACCCTGATACGGCAGAACGCCTTCCGGGCCCGATCACGCCCATGGACTTGATCACCCCGAGATTGCCGGACATTCTACGGCTTGCTGATGACATTCGAGCGGCGGTTCCGGCCGCAGCAAAGGAAATCCCCTTCAACTTAGGCAACATGAAGCTGCGACCCAAGGCGAAGGAGCGTTCGGGTTCCAAGAAGCACAAAGGAACACCTTTGCACTTCAATGGCCAGACGGTTGACCACAAGGTGTCGAACGGCTGGGTGCTGCCGATGCTCGCTGCATTCCGTGCCAATGTGGATTGGGACTTGGGTCCATATGCACATCGTCCCGACCTCCCACCTGATCAGCAACCGAAGTGGGATGGCAAATCCGGGCACTTCAACTGGCGCGTTCCGCTTGATGATTTGCTGCCAAAGGTCATTAAGGAGATGGTCAGCGTTTGCGTCAGCGCTCACAACGCGAAGATCCCCGCCGAGGAGGTGGCTGCGAAGGAGTCGTCGTTTGTGCAGTGCTACGACAAGGTGCTAATTGCTCTCGCACGGATGGGCAAGGATATCTCTAACTTGTCTTCCTAACCTCCAGAATCGATACCGCGAAGTGAAACCCGCCGCTCTGGCGTAAACAGACCGGAGCGGTGGGTTTCATGCTTTAATGCACCGCCCACCCGCCCCCGCCTCACACCAGCACTGTCCCGGGAAGCACCGATCCTGCACGCACGAACCGCGACGGCTCCACCGTCTCCTCGCGCATGAAGTACTCGATCAACGCCTGGCGCGTCTGCACCTTGTGCAGCGTGTTGCGGCTGTCCGCTTCCTGGAGAATCTCGCGCATCCGCATCAGGCGGCCGCCCCCCGACTGTGCATCCCAGGTGTTGAACGCGATCGTGTACCGCCGACTCGGGTCGGCCGGCGTTCCGTCCGCGTGCAGAATCCGCTCGACGCGCCAGCGATCGGCGTCCCGACGCGCCGCCGCGCTCATGCCCATGAGGTTGCGCTCCGAGAGGGCGTAGCACTCTTCCAGAATCGCCGCGATCTGGCGCGGCAGCAGTTCCGCGGTGATGGTGAAGTTCTCGAAGGGGATGACCGGCCACAGATCCGCGACGGTCTTGCGCCCCTTCTCAAAGTCCTCGCGCCGGTTGAACACGCCGTGGATCACGCCATCGACACGCTGCCCGCGCTGCGCGAGCCCGCTGATGATCGCCGTGGCGATCAACCGCTCGACCTCACTCGGACTCCCCGGCGCGGTGCGCACACTCAGCGTGCGCGCGAGCGTGCCGATCGGCTGCGCCAGCGCCTCCGCCGAAGCGTCCAGACGATCGCGGCAGAGGTCCATGATCACCGGATCCATCGGGGCCTCCGGACCCATGTAGGCCATCTGCGTATTCCGCGACACCAGCCGGCGGCTGTTGCGATCGAAGGTCAGGTCCAGACGACCCATGTGCGAACCCCAGAAATTCGCCTGCGTGTAGATCACATCTCCGATGCGGTCCGCCTCGTGCAGACGATGGCTGTGCGCCCCGATGTAGGCCGCCGCGGTCGGACACGCCCCGATGATCGACCGCACCTGATTCGACTGATTGTCCCCGTCCGGGCGAAGCCCCATGTGCCCGAAGAGCACGAGTGCATCGATGCCCATCGCCCGCAACGCGGCCTCCCCACGGCGCGCCGGATCCGCACAATCCACAAACTCCATCCCCTCGTAGAACGATTCCGGGAACCAGTAGGGCATGCCCGGCGTCGTGAAACCGAGCAGACCGATCCGCATCCCCCCCACCGTCAACACCTTCCACGGCAGCACACGCGACAACGGATGGTCCGCATCGTCGAAATCCTCCGGACGCTTCCCCTGCAGCAGGATGTTCGTGCCGATCGCCGGTGCGCGCGAATGCACCAGCGCCTCCTGCACCGGCTCAAGCCCCCAGTCGAACTCATGGTTGCCCAGCGACCACGCGTCGTAGTCCATCGCGTTCAGGCAGTCGATCATGATGCGGCCGTCCGTCCGCCAGCCGACATCGGTCCCCTGATACAGATCGCCCAGATCGAGCAGAATGCTGTTCGGATTCTCGCGCCGCCACCTGCGAATCTGCGCGGCACAGCGGGCCATCCCCCCGACACCCTCGCCGAATCCCCGCACGGTGTCGCCGAGCACGCGCCCGTGCAGGTCCGTCGTGTGCATGATCGAAACGGTGACCGTGTCGTCCGCACCCGCAAAGGCGCGACGCATCAACCCGGTGGGCAGCGCCATCGCAGCTCCGGCGCCGAACATCCCCGCCAGAAAAGTACGCCGAGAAACACCCCGCTCGACCGGATACAGCTCTCCACGCATCGCCAATCTCCCGCTTCACCAG
>REDD01000148.1 GCA_007693725.1 Phycisphaeraceae bacterium | reverse complement strand
CAGGGAACGGTGATGGACCCCAACCGCCCGAATGCTGCTGCCCTTCCGGAACCCCAACCAGCCCCGCCGCTGGCCTGCCCCCGTTGTCGCTACGACCTCTCGGGGACGCCTCCGACATGGACCGACCGCTGCCCCGTCGCGGGCCAATGCTCCGAGTGCGGGCTGGTCTTCCCCTGGCGCGACATCTACGACCCGATGCACCGCATCCCGGGCTGGTCCTTCGAGCATGTGCCGCGCAAGAAGAAGCGCCGGCTCATCTTCGCGCTGTTCCGGACGCTGCTTCGCTCGCTGCTGCCCTGGAAGTTCTGGCGAACGGTGGAGCTGCGCTGGCCGGTGCGGAAGAAGCGGCTGACTTTGTACGCCATCGTGCTGATGTTGCTGGGGATTTTCACTGCCGGAATTCTGATTGATCTGGCTCTCGCTGTGACGCAGTTTCCCGGTCCGGGCAGATATATACGGACGCAAACGGGATCGACCATTCGTGGAATATATGCACCCGCTACCAATTTCCCGATGTGGTACGCAGGAAGATTCGATCCCACCGGAGTCGGCGCATCGCATGCCATATGGAACGGATCGGTGTACCTGATTTCGATGCCGCTCCAGTTTCTGCCCTTGAATCATCAGTCATGGGCGCCGAGGTGGTGGCGTAGTGAAAGAAATTTCTATCAATCCGGTCTCTACTTCTATTGGGGAAATGAGGAACTGAATTCGATGGCGGGATGGACACTCCTGCTCGGCGGATTGATCCCGATCACCTACCTCCTGGTATCGGACACACTGTCGAAGGCCAAGGTGAGCGCGCAGCACCATCTGCGCACGGGCGTGTACAGCACTGTGGCCGCGTGCATCTGCATGTTGGTCATGCTGGTTGTGCTTGAGATCATGTGCTGCTTCAGCTTGCCGTGGGTGAATACAAGTCAGCAGCCGGGAATCTCTCCCGGAATGTTGTATGCGGATGTACTCTACCGATACAGAGGTCCGCTTTGGTTGATTATTCCGGCAGCCCTTGCAGTGTATTGGGGGTGCATCGGTCGCTGGTACTACCGTATTCCGCATCCGTGGACCGCGAGCGTGTTGCTCACCTTCACCTCAACACTCATGACATTCGTGATCACGATCGGGCTGCTCGGAGACCTTTTCGCCTTCCCATGGTTAGCGCCGTAGATCGACCGACCACGGCCGATCAGAATCGGGATACCAAATGCGTCAGCAATACGACTTCTCCAAAGCCAAGAGAAATCCCTACGCATCGAAGCTCAAGCGCGCTGCGCAATGCCCGGGCCGCAAGCAGTCCGAGGATGGCAAGCAGACCGGCTGAGCCGCGTTCACTCGACGATCAGCACCGTGCTCTTCAGCGGCACCAGCATGTCGTAGATCAGCTCCACATCCGCCTGAAGCATGCGGATGCAGCCCATCGAGCCCCGCGCGCCGATCGACTGCGGCTCGATCGTGCCGTGGATCCCGTAGCCCGAGAGCGATTCCGTCTGCGTATCGATGCCCTCGATGCCGATCCAGCGGTTGCCGATCGGGTTCTTCGGATCCTTCGACGCGAAGACCTCGCCCGTCCGCGGGTTCACCCAGCGCGGGTCGATCAGCTTCGAGTTCTGGCGGACGCGGAACGCGCCGAGAGGCGTCTCCGAGTCCAGCTCGCCGATGCCCACCGCGAACGACCGCAGGAAGATCCGGTTGCCCGCGCTGTCGGTCTGGTCCGCGTACAGATCGAGCCGGAACGCGCCCTTGTGGACCACGACATGGAACGGACCCTTGAGCGCCTTGATCCGCTGCCCGGGACGGATCCGTGCCGGGTCGGTGATGTTATTCAGCCGCTGGAGCATCCGGAAATCGGTGTCGAAGTTCTCACGCGCGATGATCCGCGCCAGCGAATCGCCCGAAGCGATCGTGTACATCGTCGCGGTGGTGTCCTCCGGGACGACCCGCGCCGAGAAGGTCAGGTCCTGGGCGATCTGCGCCAGCCGCGCACGCATCTCCGCTCGGTCCGCGCTCGTGGCGTTGCGGTCGTGCAGCATCCGGTTGAGCACATCGCGCGCCTCGACGGGCCGGTTCCGCGCCAGCAGTTCGTCCGCCCGCGTCGTCGCGGCACGCGCCGCGTTCGACAGCGCGCCCGCGCTGTCACTGCCCGCGATCGTCTCGCGGACCGGCGCGCTCTGCTCCGCGGGGCGCTGAGCGGGTGCTGCGGTTGTACCCGACCGCCCCGAGCCCATCTCGATGACATTGCCCGCGCTCTCGCGCGTGTTTGTCGTCGTCGTGGGGGGGGTGCTCGCGGTGCGAGTGGGTTCAGTGGTCGATGTGGGATTCTGCGCGGCGGTACTGCCGGGAGTCGTTCCGGGGTTCCCGGGGGTTCCGGGGGCACTTCCGGGGGTTCCGGGGGAGGTGGTGCGAGGGGTTGTCTCGGATCGGCGTGCTGCTTCCGAGATGGGGTCCGCGCCGCGTCCGAGCCCGACGGGCATCGTTGCGGTCTCCTGCTGGGCGGCCGCGGCGTCGCCGGAGATCGCTCCGTTGGCCTGCGCATCGCTCACACGCCCCGGCCAGAAGAGGAAGGCCAGCGCGCCCACGATCGCCAGGACGACCACGCCGACGATCCGCCGACGCCGACGCGCCTTCCATCCCGCGCGGCGTCCGCCGCCCATCACCCGTGCCGGCGCCTGTCCTGATCGTGGCATCTGCGAAGGCAAGGCCATCGCTCTCCCTTTCCGCTGAAATCCGGTTGATCCATGCCCGCGCAGGGCATCCCCTCTGGCCTATCGGACGAGCATGGCCCCCGCCATGACCCGCATCCAAGAGGTTATGTGCGCCAACGCGCCGCGTCGCACACAATCACACCCGATTCCGTCGCGATCGCGTGCACCAGCTCGTCGTGCGGCTGACGGGGCACCGCCTCCGCCACCTGCTCCCCGAACGCCACCCCCAGCCGCAGCCCGGCGCAATCTCGCAGAAACCGGTCGTAGAACCCCGCTCCCCGCCCCAGCCGCACCCCGGCGCGGTCGAAGGCCAGCCCCGGCACCAGCACCAGATCGATCGATCCCGGCACGGCCCGCTCGTCCCCATCCGGCTCGATCACGCCGTGCCGCCCCGTCCGCACCGCGTACCCCGGCCCGGCGACGAGGATCGCCTCCATCGTCCCCGCATCCCACTCCGCCCGGGGCAGGCAGACCCGCTTGCCATCCGCGAAGGCCCGTTCGATCACGCCGCTCAGATCCGGCTCGCCCGGGATGGGCAGGAAGGCCATGACGGTCCGGGCCTCCCGGTAGGCCCGGGTCCCGAGGACCGTGGCGCACAGCCGCTCGGAGCGTCTGCGGACCTCCTCCAGCGTGAGCTTGCGCAGCCATACCCGCATCGTCCGACGCAGCGCCCGCTTCCGCTCGTGGATCGCCTCGTCCATCCGCCCATTCTCCGCGGTTCGGCGGTACCGTCCAATCCGTGATGGCCGACCCACTCTTCCATGTCGTCATGTACGAGCCGGAGATCCCCAATAATACCGGCAACATCGGGCGCACCTGCATCGCCACCGGCTGCGCCCTCCACCTCATCCATCCCCTCGGCTTCGATACCTCCGTGAAGGCCCTGCGCCGTGCCGGGCTGGACTACTGGCCCCGCCTCCGCGTCACCGAGCACCCCTCATGGGCCGACTACCGCGCCGCCACGGGCGTCCCGGCGGAGCGGCTGTGGTTCACCTCTGGAGTGCAGGGCACACCGCCCTGGGACTGCGCGATCCGACCCGGCGACCACATCGTCTTCGGGCCCGAGACGCGCGGCCTGCCGAGCGATCTCCTCGCCCAACACCCCGAACGGGTGATCCGCCTCCCGCTCGTCCCGGGCGAACGCGGCCTGAATGTCGCCACCGTCGTCTGCGCGGTCGTCTACGAGGGCATCCGCCAGTGCATCGCACGGAACGAGCTCGCCCTCGACGCCGACGCCGGTCTCATCGCGGGCGACGCCCCGTGACCATCTCGTTCACCAGATGGTCCGCCCGGTAGACGATGCGCAGCGGTTCGAGCATCGCGCGGATGTCCACCGAGACGCCCCGCGAGTTCGGGTCCGTGTACAGCACATCCCACACGAACGAATAGCGGTTGCCGTCGAAGATCAGCCCGACCAGCCGCCCCTCGGCGTTCACCACCGGGCTGCCCGAGTTGCCGCCGATGATGTCGTTCGTCGAGACGAAGTTGAAGGGCGTCGAGAGATCCAGCCGGTCCTTGGCATCCAGCCAGTGCTGCGGCAGATCGAAGGGCTCATTCGGCCCGCGCTCGGCGTGGCGCTCGTACAGCCCCGCGAAGGTCGCGAACGCCTCGACGGGCTGTCCTTCCTGCTCGTACGCCTTCACCCGCCCCGTCGAGAGCCGCAAGCTCGAGGTCGCATCGGGGTACTGCTCCTGCCCGAACGCCGCGAAACGCGCTGTGGCGATCTTCGCGTACGCCGAGCGCTGCACCGCCTCGACCTCGTTCTCGTAGCGCTCGCGCAGACGACGGGCCTCGTGGTCGATCGCCATCGCGAGCTTGATCAGGGGATCGTCGCTGTTCCACACGGCTTCGCGTCCACCATTGAGCAGCCGGACACGATCGGATGCATCGAACATCGTCGTCCCGTTCACGAGTTCGCGGGCGCGTTCCGCAGCGGAGACCCCGCCCAGCATCGTCTGCACGGTCGGATCATCGCCGCCGAGGACATCCGCAGCGAAGAGCAGCGCACTCTCGATGCGGTTGATCTCCAGCTCGCGAGGGATCACTGTGACCGAGTTGAGGTTTTCGAGCACCCCCGGCATCGCGGCATCGCGGAACTCGCTCAGCCGATCGCCGCTGCCCTTGGCACGCTCCTCGACGAGCCGCACGATCCGCCGTGCGTGCCCGAAGAGTTCGGATCTTCCCAGCGGTGCGCCCTCGATGATCGAGTACCGCTGCGCGTACGACGGCAGCGTGCGCATCGCCTGGCGGATGTCCTCGAACGCCTGCAGCGCGCCGTGATCGTCATCCATCGCACGGATCGCCTCGATCAGCGATTCCTGCTGCGTGACCTTCTCCGCGAAGATCCGCGGATCCTGCATCGCGACCAGCTTCCCGCCCAATCCCTTGCGGCCGTTCTGGATCCCCGCCAGCTCGCGCGGCGCCTGCCGTGCCTGCATCGGGTCCGCCTCCGCGAAGACGCGCAACTGCACCTCGCGCGTGTGGATGAAGTGCATCCGGTGCGGGTAGTCGTGGTCGCGGAGGTACCGCAGATGATCGACGGTCAGATTCCGCTGCGTCCGCCCCGGGTGCCCGGCGACGAAGACCGGCTCGCCGTCCTTCACGCCGCGCGGCTCCACCCGCAGGAAGTGCTTCGGGCGGTACGGCTCGCCGTCCTTGTACACCCGCAGCAGCGCCATATCGAGGCACCACCGGGGAAACTCGAAGTTGTCGACATCGCCGCCGAACGCCGCGATGGCGCGCTCGGGCGCGAAGACCATCCGGATGTCCGTGAACCGCTCGAAGCGGTAGAGGTGGTACAGCCCGCCCGCGTACAGCGTGATGACCTCGGAGTGCAGGCCCGTCTCGTCCAAGCTCTCCGCCTCGATCTGCGCGATCAACCGGCGGCGCGCTTCCTCCGCCTCGCTCGCCGACCCCGCCGCACGCTCGACCTCCCGGATGCGGTCCGTGACATCGACGATCTCGCGGAGCGACATCACACTCAGCCCGTCGCAGGGCATCTCTTCTTCGAGCGTCCGCGCGATGAATCCGTCGGCGATCAGATCCCGCTCCGGCGTCGAGAGCCGCACGAGCTGCCCCCGCGCCACATGATGATTCGTCAGCAGCAGGCCGTCGCCCGAGACGAACGAGGCCGAGCCGCCCCGCCCGAACCGCACCGCCGACTGCATCACATGGTTCAGCCAGTCGTCATCGAGCCGGACGCCGTACTCCTGCTCGATGCGATCGACGGGCGCGGCATTGAAGAGCCACATGCCCTCATCGGCCCGGGCAGACGGCGTGAGCGTGACGAGAGGACTCAGTACGAGCGCAACGATGCAGGCGAGGATGGGTGTGTGCTTCATGGCGGAGAGAATATCGCCCCCCCGCCCGGAGCGGCACTCACACCGACTGCGCGATGCTGTGCCCCGGCAGCGGGAACGCATTGCAGAGCTCGACGATCTCGCGCCGGACCTGCGATGCCACGCTCTGATCGCCCTTTCCGACCAGCACACGGTCGATCCATTCGGCGACCTTGACCATTTCCGGCTCGCGGAAGCCGCGCGTCGTCAGGGCGGGCGTGCCCAGGCGCAGGCCGCTCGTCACCTTCGGCGGGCGCGGGTCGCGCGGGATGCCGTTCTTGTTGCAGATGATTCCCGCGCTCTCCAGCCACTTTTCGGCATCCGCGCCGGTCAGGTCCGCATCGCGCGTCCGCAGGTCCACGAGCATCAGGTGGTTGTCCGTGCCGCCCGAGGTGATGCGGTAGCCGCGCTCCGTGAGCGACTTGGCGAGTGCCCGCGCGTTCGCCACGACCTGCTTCTGATAGCTCTTGAACTCCGGCTTGAGCGCCTCGCCGAAGGCGATCGCCTTCGCGAGGATCACATGCATGAGCGGCCCGCCCTGCATGCCCGGGAAGACCGCGCGGTCGAACTTCTTGGCGAGATCCTCATCGTCCGTGAGGATCAGCCCGCCGCGCGGACCGCGCAGTGTCTTGTGCGTCGTCGTCGTCACCACATGGCAGTGCGGGAACGGCGAGGGATGCACGCCCGTCGCCACCAGCCCGGCGATGTGCGCGATGTCGCCCATGAGCAGCGCGCCGCACTTGTCCGCGATCGCCCGGAACCGCGCGAAGTCGATCACCCTCGGGTACGCCGAGTAGCCGCACATCAGCAGCTTCGGCTTGTGCTCCATGCACACGCGCTCCACCGCGTCGTAGTCGATCTGCTCGAACTGGGCATCACCCTCGCCATAGTGCAGCGGGTAGTGCACCGGCTTGAACCACTTCCCCGACATGTTCACCTTCAGCCCGTGCGAGAGGTGCCCGCCGTCGGAAAGCTCCAGCGAGGCGAAGGTATCGCCCGGCGAAAGGAGCGCCAGAAAGACCGCGGCGTTCGCCTGCGCCCCCGAGTGCGGCTGCACATTCGCGAACTTGCACCCGAAGAGTTTCTTCGCCCGGTCGCGGGCCAGATCCTCGGCCCGGTCGTGGAACTCGCACCCGCCGTAGTACCGCGCTCCGGGATACCCCTCGGCGTACTTGTTCGTCAGGCAGGTGCCCATCGCGTGCATCACCGCCGGCGAGACATGATTCTCCGAGGCGATGAGTTCGAGCGTGTTCGCCTGGCGATCGCTCTCCTTCTCCAGAATCACCGCCGCGTCCGGGTCGTGGCTGCGGATGAGGTCAAGAACGCTGTCGGAAATGGGGTCGTGGGCCATGGGCACAGTCTAGGCGGGTCTGTGACGATCCCGCAGCCGCCCGGTGGCCGTCCTCTGCACAGGTTTTACGCCGTCGATGCGTGGCGCTCTTCCCGGCTGAGTTGATGCTGGGCGAGCTGGCGGTAGAGCGGGCAGCGGTCGAGCAGTTCCGTGTGCGTCCCCTGATCCACGATCTTCCCTGCATCCAGCACGACGATCCGGTCCGAGTCGATCACCGTGCTCAGACGATGCGCGATGACCAGCACCGTCCGCCCCCGCGAGAACTCCCGCACCGCCTCGGCGATGAGCCGCTCGCTCTCCGTATCGATCATGCTGGTCGCCTCGTCCATCAGCAGGATCGCCGGATCACGGATGATCGCCCGCGCGATCGCGATCCGCTGGCGCTGCCCGCCCGAGAGCGTCAGCCCATGATCGCCGATCTCGCTGTCGTACCCGTTGGCCAGCTCCGCGATGAAGCCGTCCGCGTGCGCCCGGAGCGCCGCATCTTCGACCTGCTCGCGCGTCGCGCTTGGGTACGCGTATGCGATGTTGTCCGCCACCGTTCCGCGAAACAGCACCGTCTCCTGCGGCACGACGCCGATCTGCGACCGCAACGACCGCAGCGTCACCGTCGAGATGTCCACGCCGTCGATCAGGATCCGCCCCGAGTCCGGCTCGAACAGCCGCGGCAGCAGCGACATCAGCGTCGTCTTTCCCGAGCCGTTCGGGCCGACCACGGCGATCCGCTCGCCGAACGGGATCTCCAGCGACACGCCGTTGAGCGCCGACTTCTCCGCGTTCGGATAGGTGAAGCGCACATCCTCAAAGGCGACCGAGCGCACATGGCGTGCCAGGCGCGGACGATCGATGTCGCGTACTTCCTCGCGGGGCTTGTCCATCACATACTGCAACCGCTCCGCCGCGGCCTCGGCGATCTGGATGTCCTGAATCATGTAGCTCAGCGGCTTCAGCGACTGCCCCGCGATGCCCAGCGCCCCCAGCGCGAGGAAGAAGTTCACCGGATCCAGCGTGCCCCGGATGATCATCCCCGCGGCGACGACCGCCATCCCGCCCAGCACGAAGATCGCGATCGTCTCCATCAGCGGGCTCGCCAGCGCCCGCATCGTCCGCACGCGCAGTTGCTCCCGCACCACCGCGCGATTCGCTTCGCTGAAGCGCCCCAGCTCGCGCCGTTCCCCGCCCATCACCTTGATGACGCGGAAGCCCAGCATCGTCTCGTTCGCCACGCCGAGCATCCGCGCCTGGCTCTTCATCGCCGCGCGCGAGGCACGACGGATCCGCTTGCCGATCTTGCGGATCAGGATAAACAGTGGGGGGGCCACCAGCAGCGTGATCAGCGTCAGCCAGACATGAATGATCAACGCCGCGATGAGCGCCGCCAGCCCCTTCGTGATGTGCGCGAGCGCCTTGTCCGTCAGCGTCTGAAACCCGCGCGAGAGCGTGTTGCTGTCGTTGACGATGCGGCTGGTCAGGTCCGAGGCGTTCCCGCCCGTGATCTCGCCCAGCGGCATCTGCACCACCCGGCGGAACGCCGCGCGACGGATGTCCGCCACCGTCCAGGTCGAGATCGTCAGCGACAGATACTTGTGCAGGAAGTTCGCCGCCGCGCCGATCACCGTCAGCACCCCGAGCACGCCGATGATCAGCGCCACCGTGGCGAAGCGATCGTCCGGCATCGCGTCGATCCACGCTGCCGGGATGATCCCGCCGATGTGCGCATTCGCATCCCGCAGCAGATACGGCAGCGTCTTGCCGTCCTCGTTCAGGATGTTCTGCAGCACCGGAATGAGCGCCACGATCCCCGCGCCGAGCCCGCCCGCCGACACGAACGCCATCACCACCGCGCCGGCCGTTCGGGCGCGGTAACGAAGCATGCCTCGTGCGAATGTCCAGAAAGGTGTCATGACGGTGGAACGGGAAAGGGGTCAGACTTCCTTCGGGTCAGGCCTCTTCACGCCGAGGCCCCTCCCCTGCAACGGAAGCCGGGTCCATGGAAACCTCGTGAGCGCTCGCGGTGTGACGGTACAACTGCGCGAAATCGCTCCAGAACGATGGATAAGTCTTCGCCACACACCCCGGATCGGCGATCAGCACATTCGGCCGACGCAGGCCGATCAACGCCAGCGACATCGCCATCCGGTGATCGTCGTAGGTGTCGAAGACCACACGCGGCGCCTCCGCCGAGCAGTCGATACCGTTCTCCGGCGGCGTGATCGTGATCGATTCGTCATCCCCGTCCGCGAAGACCTCCACGCGCACGCCGACCTTGCCCAGCTCGGTCTGCATCGCGGCGATGCGGTCCGTCTCCTTCACGCGCAGCGTCTTCAGCCCGCGGATCGTCGTCACCCCGTCCGCGAACGCCGCCAGACTCGCCAGCGTCATCGCCGCATCCGGCATCGAACTCAGGTCCGCATCCACCGGCTCCAGACGCATCGGCCCCGCGCAGGTGATCGTGTCCTCCTCGTAGCGCACCGGCACGCCCATATCTTCGAGCACGCCGCCGAACTTCGCATCGCCCTGCAACGATCGCGCCCCAAGCCCGACGATCCGCACCGTCGCGCCCGGCAGCAACGCGCACGCGCCGAGCAGATAGGTCGCCCCGCTCGCATCCGGCTCCACCGAGTACGCAAAGCCCGCAAGCCCCCCCGCCCCCGGAGTTCGCCCCGGAAGGTCCCCCGGCTCGATGCGCACTGCTTCGAGCGGATCGCCCGTCGTCTCGACGGTTGCGCCGACCACGCGCAGCAGCCCCGCCGTCATGCATATGTACGACGGGCTCGTCGGCGGCGCGGTGAAACGCAGCGTCAGGCCGTCACGCAGCCACGGCGCGATCATCATCAGCGCGGAGATGTACTGGCTCGACAGCGTCGGCCCCACCTCCAGCACGCCGCCCGCCGGACGACGCGGATGCACCCGCACCGGAACGCGTCCCGGCTCCCCCAACTCGTCGATCACGATGTCCAGCCGACGCAGCAGATCGAGCAGCTCGCCGATGGGGCGCTCGCGCATCCGATCGTTGCCGTCGATCACCACCGGCTCCGCGCACAGGCACGCCGCGGCGGTCAGGAACCGCGTCGCCGTCCCCGCGTTGTTCAGAAAGAGTTTCCCGCCCCTCGGAAATCGTCCGCCGACGCCCAGCACGAGCAGCCGCCCCGGCGAGGGCTCCTCCACCGAGACCCCCAGCGCGCTCAGCGCCTCGATCATCCGCCGCGCATCATCCGCATCCGTCAGCGCATGCCCCAGCACCGACTCCCCCTCCGCCAGCGCTGCCAGCAGCAGCGCACGGTTCGTCAAGCTCTTCGAGCCCGGAGGACGAACGCCGATGCAGCACCGCACGCCCGGCGTCACCACCTCCAGCGGCAGCGGATCGGGAAGCTCATGCAGCGGCGCTTCGAGCCACGAGGTGTCCGACGAGGCGCTCATGCGCGTCCATCCTGATCCGACTCCCGACGGAAGACCGCCACCACATCCTCCACCGGGATCACGAACAATCGATTGTCGCCCTCGAAGTCCACCGGGATCGCGTGCTTGGGATTGAAGAGCACCCGGTCGTACTGGCGCAGCGGATAGTTCGCATCCAACTCCACCTGCGCCGAGATCGCCACGATCCGACCCGTCAGCGTCGGGATCTCCATCTTGTCCGGAAGGTGGATCCCCGAGCGTGTCTGCTTCTTGTCCTCATCCTTGCGGAGGAGGATGCGCAGGCCGATCGGCTCGACCGTCTCGATGTTCTGGATGCTGGGCTTTCCTGCCATACGGAGATTCTAGAGGGTCCAAGCCCCACAGGAGCATTCATCCCGACGAGGGGCTCAGCAGCACCACGATGTCGTACAGGGCATGGACCGCCACCACAATCCCGAATCCCCGCATCAGGAAGATGATCCCGAGATACACCCCCGTCGCCAGATAAAAGAAGAACTCCGGCGCCTGATCGAACGGCATCCGCAGGTGCAGGTCGTGATACAGCGCAAACGCCAGCGCACTGATCCCCACCGCCAGAATCTTCCCCATCCGGTCGCTCAGCTTCAGCACATCCACCAGCAGCAGATGCAGCATCGTGATCGCCAGCAGACGAAACAGCAGCTCCTCGTACAGACCCGCCCCGAGCGAGATCGTCAGCCGCACCTGCCACGACGCCTCCACAAGCCCGTTCGTCGCCGCCAGCGCCGCCCCGTTTGCGCTGCTCCCAGGCAGAGCAAAGACCAGCAGCGCCAGCACCAGCAGCGGCGCGGTCCACGCGATCGACTCCGCCCCCATCCCGCCGATCACCCGCCAATGCACACGCCACCGATCACGCTTCATCAGGTGCCACAGGAAGAACACCACCAGAATCACGATCGCCGGCACATGCAGCCCGCCGACACCGAAAGTCTCGAAAAAGATCGCCAGCAGCCGGCGCGCCCGGATCGTCTGCATCTCGATGCCCGAGGCGTCACGCAGATACAGCAGCGAGCCGATCTCGTACGCGATGATGATCGGCAGCAGAAAGATCAGGATGTGCAGCGGTCGCCGAGAGATCTCCGCGTAGCCCACCAGCCCGCGCGGCTCCGTGTGGCTCGGGGCAGCATCCCGCCTCGTTGGAGGTGAGTCGCGCTCCGCACGCGTCATGAACGGCTCCGGTCACGCCCGCTTCGCACGGCCGCGCTTGCTTCAGCATCTCTCAATGCAGTGGACCGGCCAACCAGATGGCCGGATGCACAGGCAGAATATCACGCCTTGGCGGACTGGTGCTTGTGCTTCAGCCGCTTGTTCAGGCGCGACTTCTTCCGCGCTGCGGTGTTCTTGTGGAGCACGCCCTTGCTCGCGGTACGGTCCAGAATCTTGCAGGCGTCGCGGTACGCCGCCTGCGCCTCGTCGTACGAGGCGTGGAGCATCTTCTCCTCGAAGGTCTTGAGCGAGACGCGCAGCGTCCGCATACGCCAGCGGTTGCGGGCCTGACGCTTCAGGGCTTGACGGATGCGCTTCTTCGCCGAAAGAGAATGAGCCATGAGGATCGCTGCTCCGAGTTCGCCGCGTTCTACGCCGCGGCATGTCTGCAAATATCCGACCGTGTACGACCGTACGCCCACCGTCCGGTCTGCCGTATTCCGCCTCCCGTCCGGAGACGACAGGCACGAACACGGGCGAAGGGAGTCGAACCCCTAACCTCCTGATCCGTAGTCAGGTGCTCTATCCAATTGAGCTACGCCCGCAC
>REDD01000002.1 GCA_007693725.1 Phycisphaeraceae bacterium | reverse complement strand
CGCTGCAGGTGCAGATCGCACCGCTGCTGGGCGAGCTTGAGACTCTGGAGCAACGCTTCGGCGCGCTCACGCAGTTGGGCGGCATCATCCGCGCCCTCCGCCTCCGGCGAGAGCACCGATGTCGCGCTGTTCTGGTTCGTGGTTTCAATCATGTCCGCTCCAAGGGTCATCGGGTCCGCCGATGCCGGGCGACGAGTGCGTAGTAAGACCATCGGGTCTTCGTATCCTTCGGGCCTCATTCTTTATGGGAGACCATGCCCCCTATTGTCGCGCTTACGGGCTGGGAATCAAGCGGCGTGCTGAACCGACCCCTTGTTTGGGGGATGGACGGAGATTTCCGCCTCCTCCGCTTCTCGGACCGTCGCTTCCGCCCGGACCCGGGCAAACCCCGGCACATGGCGGGCAATCGCCCTCAGCACCGTCTCCCGGTCGTCCGTTCCACGCACCCCGGACAGATCCGCGACCATCCGGGCGATCTCCGCCCGCTCGGGCCGCTCGCCCGACCACGCCATCACCCCCGGCACCAGCGTCGGCTCCAGATCCTCCGCCGAGTACGACAACTCCTCGTACAGCTTCTCGCCCGGACGGACCCCCGAGAAGACGATCCGCACCGGCACCCGCCCCGGACGCGGCACGATCCCCCGCGACTCGCCATCTTCCTCGATCACCGGCTCCAGACCCAGCGTCTCCACGAAGCGGCACGCCAGACCGAGGATGCTCACCGGCTCGCCCATGTCCAGCACGAAGACCTCGCGCCGATCCGCGAACGGAGCATCGCCGCCGATCGTGCTCGCCTGGATCACCAGCGCTGCCGCCTCCGGGATCGTCATGAAGTAGCGCGTCATCTCCGGGTGTGTGACCGTCAGCGGCCCGCCCTCGCTGATCTGGCTCGCCCAGATCGGCAGCACCGAACACGCCGACCCCAGCACATTCCCGAACCGCACCAGCGAGAACCGCGTGCGCTTCTCGCTGTTCAGCGACCGCACATACAGCTCCGCCAGCCGCTTCGTCGCCCCCATGACGCTCGTCGGGTTCACCGCCTTATCGGTCGAGATCATCACGAACCGCTCGGCCCCGGTGCTCAGCGCCGCATCCGCGACCGACTTGGTCCCAAAGAGATTGTTGTTCACCGCCGCCGCCGGATGATCCTCCATCAAGGGCACATGTTTGTGTGCCGCGGCGTGGAAAATCACCTCCGGCCGCAACTCCACCATCCGGCGCAGTGTGCTGTCGCTGTCCACCACATCGTGCAGCACCACCTTCCGACGCACGCCCGGCGCGATCCGCGCAAGCTGCCGGTCGATCTCGAACAACGCATTGTCCGAGCGGTCCATCAGGATCAACTCGCTCGGCGAGAACCGGGCACAGATCCGCGCGATCTCCGAGCCAATGCTCCCCCCAGCCCCGGTGATCATCACGCGCTTCCCGCCCACCGCCTCCATCGCCAGCGCCCGGTCGATCGGGCGCGATGCCCGCCCCACGAGCCCCAGCAGGTCGATCTGGTCCAGCGAGACGCCCCGCCCGCCCCCATCGGCTCCGTCGAGCACATCGCCCAGCAGCGGCAGCGTCCGGGCCGGCACACCGACCGCCTTGAGGGCCGCCCGCGCCCGCCCCGCCACCCGCGTCATCGCGCTCGGCAGGCAGATCAGCCCGACATCGAACGGATGCTCACGCGAGAACCCGTCCAACCCTTCCAGCGTCGTCTGAGGCAGGTCGATCCCGCCCCCAGAACCGCCCCCGCCCTCGGAACCGCCCCCGGTCCTGTCCGCAACAGCGATTCCGACCACCTCGCAGAGCCGCCCCAGCGGATCCTGCGCGTGCAGCACCTCGATCGCGCTCGCGCAGCTCTCCGCCGTGCCCAGAATCAACACCCGTGTCGGGGCGCTCGCCATGCGTCACTCCTCCCCGGTCCCGTTGCAGACCGCAGGGTTCACCATGGCTATCGGCCGCAGCGGTGGGGGGGCGTGAGACCGATCGGGGTTCCGTGGGTTCCGGGGGTTCCGGGGGCGGGGGGTCAGCCGTTCGATCCCGTCGCGTCGGATCGGGGTGGTCCATCCGTGTCCCGGCGCTTCGCTTCGGGATCGATCTCGCGCAGATACGCCCACGAGTAGATCCCCGTGTCGTGCCCATCCGAGAAGCGGATCCGCAGGGCGTAGTTGCCCACGAACTCGGCGCTCTCCGCGGTCAGCGGCCCCTCCGTCGCCCGCGCCGCCTTCGCCGGCAGCACCGTGAGCGGATTCTTCTCCTGCTGCTCCCGCAGCACGCGCATCTCCGCCGATGGCGACATCCGGCGCAGATACGCGATCGTGTAGTACGAGGTCGTCCCGTCGGCCCACTCGATCGTCAGCCCGCGGTCCTTCTTCAAGTCCAGTCGGTTGGGGGGCGCGGTGGTCACATCGGCTTCTTGTCGATCGTCACATCGTAGATGTGCAGGAGCTTCTCCTTGTCGAAGATCATCTCCTGACGAGACTTCCCGACGAAGTCGTACTCCGTCGTCAGCTCGATCGCATCCACCGGGCACGC
>REDD01000181.1 GCA_007693725.1 Phycisphaeraceae bacterium | reverse complement strand
TCGATGGCGATCGGCACAAAGTTGCTGTTGATGATGCCCGCCTTCAGTCCTCCCCCTCCACCCGGTGCGGGGATCGTCCTCACATCGGTAATCAGCGGATCGGTACCGCCGCCCGTGACGCCGAAGGATGACAACAACGAGAACTGACCCGCGTTGATCTGCACATCCGCCGCCCAGTTGAATGCATCGGTGGTCGTTACCGAGACGATCTGCGCCCGCAGCATGATCTGGGGCTGCTTCTGATCGAGCTGCGCGATGATCTCGGCGAACTGCTCCTGCGCCCGCGCCGGCGCCTTGATGATGATCTGGTTGCGATCGGGATCAGCGACAATAACCGTGTTTTCGGCTGTCGCCACGAGGCGTGCTCCTTCCCCACCCTCGGCCAGAATGCCCGCGACCTCCGCATCATCGGGGGTGTCTCGTGGGCGTGGCTGCGTGCCTCGTTGCCCGGGAAGGAAAGGTGATCGCGCAAGTCCCCGATCGCGCGGATCCTGAAGGAGTTCTTCAAGGACTTCAGCGACGCCCTTCTGTCCGACGCTGCCGCCGGTTCCGAATCCACGAGAGCCGCCGATTCCGCCCGTTGCACCCCCGGTGCCGAACGCTCCGGTCCCCCCCAGACCCGTGCCGCCCGTGCCTGTGCCGGTGGCCTGACGACCGGCGCGCTGTCCGCCGCCCCCGCTTGTTGCCTGCGCATAGAGCAGCTTGTAAACGCGGATCTCGATGTTGTCCGCCGCGGCACTGCGCCGGAACTGATCGACGAGTTCCTCGACGCGCGCGTGCTGCTCTTCGGTACCGGAGTAGATGATCGCTCCGTTATCGATGTCCACGATGAATCCGCTGCCCGCAGGACGAATCGCCTGTTCCGCACCCGGTTGCGCTGTGCCTGCTCTTGCGAACCCGCTGCCTCCGAACTGATCGAAGGTCGCGTCCAGCATCGTGACATCTCCGAGACCGATCCGCCGACCCGCATCCGCGGCGGCGCCTGCAACGGATCCCACGACATACCGGCGCACGCGCAGGCGTGTGTCACGGTCCACCATGTCGATGAGGTCCGCGATGACCGCCGCTTCTTCGATCGTGCCCTTGAAGATGAGCGTGTTGCCCTGCTCGACGATCAGTCGTTCGGCGAGGCCGCGCAGACCGTCGACCGATTGGCCGGCGCCTGCTGCTTGTCCACCCGCCGCGGCGATGGCCGCGGGCCCCGCACCGGGACGGGCATCGATGTGCCCGCTCAATGCTGCGACGCGGTCGCGGGCGAAATTCGCGGCGACATACCGCAACGGAAACGGGATCAGCCGCTGCTCATCGATCTTGTCGAGGATCTGACCGAGCAGGCGCTCGACGGCATCCAGAGCCGCCGGAGTACCGCTGACCAGCAGGATGCCCAGTTCATCGACGGGTGTGTAGCGAATGACGCCGAGCGTCTGGCCCGCCTGGCTGTCGATCGCTCGCTGCGCCACGCTCGGACGCACCAGCGGTGTGCGAAGCACACGCGAGGTCAGATCGCCGGGCGGAAGGTTCGCCGCGGCACGGATGCGGTACATCCCCAGATTGTCGCGCTGGATCGCAAAGCCGTTGTCGTTCAACAGACCCTGCAGCAGAGGCATGAGCTGGTCGCGGTCGATGTTGAGCGGAGCGCGGAAAAGCACGGTCCGCCCCTGAAGCTCGCCAGGCTCGATGATGTTGATCTCGAGCGTCCGCGCGACGAAGTCCGTGAAGGCCGAGAGATCAAGAGGTCCATCGAAGCGCAGCGCGATCCGCTCGGCGCCCGGTTCGGCGGGAGCCACGCGTCCGATCGCCTCCGCCGCGGCACGCTCGCGCCGACGCTGCATTTCCTCCTGCTGAGCCCGCCGGAACTCCTCCGCCGCCTGCTCCTGGGGCGTGAGTTGGGGCACATCCTCCTCGCGATCCCGCTCTTCCTGACGGGGGGAATCGTCCTGCTGCTGCTGGATGACGGGCAAATCCCCGATTCCGGGGACCGGCGAGGTTCCGAGGGCGATCGGGGCGGCGGCCAGACCGGCCATCCCGACCAGCAATGCTCCGGTCATACCCCGTCGAGAGATCTGCTCACTTGCTCTGGTCATGCTTCGCTCCGCGTGCATGGTTGGTTTTTGATCGGTCATTCACGGATTTCGGTGCACCCATTTCCGGCCTGCTCCGCCCACTCATCGGCTCATTCGGTCTCCTGCGCGCAGGAACAACCAGCTTGGAGCGTAGCATGGCGGCCATGCGAGTCGTCTCCCTGCTTCCTTCCGCGACGGAGATCCTCTGCCGCATCGGCGGGGCGGATCTGCTCGTCGCGCGATCACACGAATGCGATTTTCCTCAAGACATCCTCGATCGGCCCATGCTGACTTCGCAGCGGACCTCATTCACCACCAGTGCCGAGGTGGACCGGGCCGTCCGGGACGCACTCGGCGAAGGACAAGGGCTCTACCGCCTCGATGGCGAGGGGCTGCGTGCCCGGCGTCCCGATCTCATCCTGACGCAGGATCTTTGCGAGGTCTGCTCGGTCGATCTGGAGACGGTCCGGCGTATTGCCGGCTCGATGGACCCCTCCCCGGAGGTGCTCAGTCTCGATCCGTGGTCTCTTGAGGATGTTTTCGACGACATGCTCCGCGTCGGACGGGCTCTCGGGCGCGAGGGTCAGGCGGGCAGTGCGGTCGTCCAGCTCCGAGAACGCTTCCACAGCGCTGCCGAGTGTGTGAACCCGTACACCGATCCGGTGCCGGTGCTCTTTCTGGAGTGGCTCGACCCCCTTTTCTGTGGGGGGCACTGGACGCCCGGCCTGATCGAGCGTGCCGGCGGCTCGCATCCGCTCAACCCGACCCGGGCACGCGAGGAGACCGGAGGCGCCGCCACCACCGTCCCCAGAGCCGCGGGCAAATCCGTCCGGATCACCCCCGAGCAGGGCGAGGCCGTTCAGCCCGAAGCGGTCATCCTCTGTCCCTGCGGCCTCGATCTCGAGACCACCCGACGCGAGGGCGCGAGACTGCTCGATCAGGCGTGGTTCAGAGATCTCCCCGCCTTTCGGCAGGGCAAGGTCGCCCTCGTCGACGGCAGCCAGATGTTCAACCGCCCCGGGCCGCGACTGGTCGACGCCTTCGAGTGGCTCGTCGGCTGGCTCAACGATCGCCCGGAACTCATCCCCTCCGACTTTCCGTGGGAGCCCCTCGCATGAGATCACTCGCAACCCTCCACCTCGCATTGCTCATCGTTTTCACCGGCTGCGCATCGCAACCCCAGCCCGAGCTTCCCCTTCCGACGCTCGACTTCCTCGCCACGATGAGCATCCCCTCCGAGCACGATGCCCTTGGCACCATCGGCGGACTCAGCGGCCTGACATGGACGGGCGAGCACTTCGTCGCGGTTTCGGATCACAACGAGCGTCCCATGCTCTACGAACTCGCGCTCTCGCTGTCGCCCGGTGTTCGCGGGGGTGATCGCGGGTACGACCTCGATGTGACAGTGATGCGCGAGATCCATCTCGACCATCCCGCGGCGGATGCCGAGGCCATCGTGTACGACCCGAACACCGGCGCGTGGTACATCGGGTACGAACTGCCCGCCACCGTTGCGCGCCTCGGGAGCGATCCGATCACCTTCCCGCTCCCGGATGATGTCCGCGAGGGGGTGCGTCCGAATCGCTCCTTCGAGTCCGTGACCCTCCGTCCGAATCCCCACTTCGGACGCCCCACTGAGCTCTGGGCCGCCACCGAGACCGCCATCACCTCCGACGGCGAGGAAGCCACCGAGGCCGAGGGCACTCTCTGCCGCGTTCTCGTCTGGAATCCGCGCACCGCCCGACTGCTCCGCCAGTACTCCTACCGCACCGATCCGCGCCCCGGCGGGATACCACTTCGGCACTCCATCAACTCGCTGGTTGAATTCACGACGCTCCCCGACGGTCGATTGCTCGCGCTGGAACGCTCGCTGACCGCCCCCGCGGGCTACGGCGGGCGCATCTTCCTGATACCCGGTGATTCGTTCGAGAAGTCCGAGGCACCGTTCCCGGTGCTCAGCAAGCGTCTGCTCTACGACCTCAGCGAAGTCCCTCTCATCAGCATCGGCAACATCGAGGGCATGGTGGTGGGCCCGCCCATCTCCGAACTCACGAACGATCCCCGCGAGCCGGGGCGACTGCTGCTGCTGATCGCCGACGACAATTTCGGGCGCGACATCCAGCGCGGCTCACGCGTCATCGCGCTGCGAATCACCGATCTGCCCGATTGATTCCAAACGCTTCTGAGCGAGTCCGCTCCGGCGCATCATCCGGGCGCGTTGCCGGACGCGTACGGTCGAGCCGATCACCAGCGCAGCGCCCACCAGCGTCATGTCCTTGATGAGGTACTGACCCTGGATCGTCGGCACGAGGATGTTCCCCTCGAAGCACTCGTCGAACTTGAGGACCAACGCGAGCGCGGTTCCCGGAAGCCGCACGATCAACAGCGCGATGGCGATGCGATTCAGCGGCCGGAAGAGAAAGCACACGCCGATCATCGCCTCCCACAGCCCGAGCACCACAACCATCGTCTCAGGATCGCCGAAGTAGACCGTCTTCGCGATGATCGAGGTCGCCGAGACTTCCCCCATGACCTTCAGCATGCCGAACCAGAAGAAGACGATGGCAAGCCCGATGCCTTCGAGGTCGTGCCCCCACTTGTGCATCCAGCCGACCACCTGGTGGTCAACATGGTCCACCTGCCGTCCGAAATCGCGCAGAAGATTTTTACTGCCGGCAATCTTCCCCATGGCACTGCATCCGATCGCGAATTCTTCCTGCACGCACGCTACTGCCGTTTGCCCTTCCCCTTTCGATCGCCGCGGAAGTCGCTCTTGCGCTTGTCGCGGCTCTTGCTCCGCTGCGCACGCTTGTCCGCTCCCGTCTTCTGATTCTTGCGTTCCTCTTCGATCATGTCGCCGAGCCGCAGTGCGCCCGCCAGTTGCTGCGCCGGTGTCGCCTTCTTCCCGACCTCGCGCGATGCCGCATCCGTGATCGCCAGACTCATCTGACGACGGGCCAGATCAACACCCAGCACGGTCACCTCGACGCGATGTCCGATGTTAAACGACCGCCCCGAGTTCTGCTCGACGAGTCCGCCGCCCTGACGATCCAGTCGCCACAGCGCACGACCCATCCCGCCCTTGTGCCCGGAGGTCGCCGGCAGATCCTCCGACTTCACAAGCCCCTCGGCCAGATACTTGTCCAGACGCACGAACACGCCCGCGTTCGCCACGCCCGTCACCAGCCCCGGGAAACTCCCGCCCACATGCTCGCTCAACAACTGCAGCACCAGGAACTGGCGCAGCTCGCGCTCCGCCTGCGTCGCGTTCTCTTCCCGATAGTTGCACTTGCCCCCGACCGCCACCAGCGTCTGCTCGTCCGGGCACGCCTCGGTCTCCTTGAGCCGCTTGCCCAACTCGACCATCGCACGCTCGCCCCGCGGCGGATTCGTGCCGTTGTCCGTCATCTCCAGAAACTTCGCCAGCGCACGATGCACCGTCAGGTCCGGGTATCGGCGGATCGGACTCGTGAAGTGCGAGTACGCCTCGCTCGCCAGCGCGAAGTGTCCAACGAGCGCGGGCGAATACACCGCCTTCGTCAGCGTCCGCAGCACCGCGAAGTGGATCGCCGGCGCCGCCGGAGAGCCCTTGGTCGCCTCAAGCAGGCCCTGAAGCTCCTCGCGCGTCGGCGCCTTGGGGATCTTGAATCCCGCCACCTTCACGAAGTCCCGCAACTGATCCATCGACCCCGGCACCGGATCGGGGTGAATGCGGCGCAGCACCGGCACCTGCATGTCCTCGAACAGTCGGGCCACCGCCTCGTTCGCCTCGACCATGAACATCTCGATCAGCGTGTGCGTGTACGCATCATCCTCCGGAACCGCATCCACGACGCGCCCGGTGTCGTCGTACACAAGCTCGACCTCGGGAAGATCCAGATGGATCATCCCCTGCTCCTGGCGGCGCTTCCGGATGATCCGGCTCAGCGTGTTCATCTCACGCAGCGTCTCGCGGAGACGGTCCGTGTACTTCGGCTCCGTGCGTGCATGCTTGCGGGCCTCGTTCTCGTCGCCGTCGATGATCGCCTGCGCTTCGAGATAGGTCAGCCGCTTGGCGGACTGGATGATCGTCTGCGAGTACCCGCGCGCACGGACATTCCCCTTCTCGTCGTAGTCCATGTACGCCGTCTTGGCGAAACGACCCACGCCCTCCTGCAGCGAGCAGATCCCGTTGCTCAACACCTCCGGCAACATCGGGATCACCTTCCGCGGCAGATACACCGAGTTGCACCGCTCCTTCGCCTCCTCATCCAGCGCCGAGCCGACCGTCACGAAGTGCGCCACATCCGCGATGTGCACGCCCAGACGCCAGCCCCGCTTCCCATCCGCCAGCGTGATCCGCTCGATGCTCAGGGCATCGTCGTAGTCCTTCGCATCCGGAGGGTCGATCGTGATGATGTAGTCGTTTCGGATGTCCAGCCGCTCCGCCGGATCAAACGGCTCATCGCCCTTCTCCGCGAGCTTCATCCGATCGTTGAAATCGATCGAGAGCTGCAGCGCCTCATCCACGCACGCGCGCGGGAACTCCTCCACCAGCCCGTACGCCTCCATCACCGCCTGCGTCTCGACATTCGGCTCGCCCGTCGCACCGAGCACCTTCGTGATCACGCCCTCAGCCAGCGCATCACCATCCGGATAGTGCACGATCTCCAGAACGACCTTGTCCCCCTCCTTGGCGTTCTTGCTCTCGGCATCCGCGACGGCCACCGGGTCCGTCAGCGTCGATCCGTCGGGAAACACCAGCCACTGACCGCCGCGCTTCACCAGCTCTCCCGTGAACGCCGTCTGCTTGCGATGCAGGATCTCGACGATCTCCCCGACGAACGGACTCTCCCCCGGCTTCGGCCGCTTCTGGCGCACCACCTCCGCCCGCACCGTGTCCCCCGTCACGGCGTCCATCGTTCCGTGCGCCGGCACGAAGAGATCGCCGTGCGCTGTCGGTTCCGATGGGATGATGAACCCGAAGCCGCGCGGGTTCCGCTTGAAGGTGCCCACCATCTCCTGACCGATCGGCGGCAGCGTCACCAGGTTCTGATCGCCCACGATCACATGACCGTTGCGTGACAGATCCTCCACCGCCGCCTTGAAGTCCTCCCGCTCACCCTCGGGAATGCCGAGATCCTCCGCCAACTGCTCGATCGGCATCGGTGAATAGGTCTTGTGCCCGAGATGGGCCATCAGTCTGTGCTTGTACCGTAGCGGCATACTGTTCCTTAGTTCTCCCCGCCTCTCGGGATGCGCACACCATACCGCGAGGCGCACCGAACCATACGACAGCACGCCCGCGAAGGCCGCCCGTCGGTCCCGGACCCTTCAGCCCTTTGATGTTTTGAGCGATTCAGACCGCCCCGACCGCCTCCTTGACGCCGGACTCGGCCGGTGTCTCCTCTAGCGGTGTTTCGAGGAAGCATTCGAGCTTCCGCGACCGCACGGGGTGCTGAAGCTTCCGGATCGCCTTGGCCTCCACCTGCCGGACGCGCTCGCGCGTGACCTTGAAGATCCGCCCGACCTCTTCCAGCGTGTAAGTGTAGCCGTCGCCGATGCCGTACCGAAGCTTGACGATCTCGCGCTCGCGATAGGTCAGTGTCTTGAGCACATCCTCGATGCGGCGCTTGAGCATTTCGTTCGCCGCGACCGCCGAGGGCGCTTCCTGGCGTTCGTCCTCGATGAAGTCGCCGAAGTACGAATCCTCGCTCTCGCCCACCGGACGATCCAGCGAGATCGGATGGCGGCTGATCTTCATCACCCGGCGCGTCTCCGCGACGCTCATCCCCGCCGCCTCGGCCAGCTCCTCGATCGTCGGCTCGTGGCCCATCTTCTGCAGCAGGTTCTTCTGAATGTTCCGCAGCTTGCTCATTGTCTCGATCATGTGCACTGGAATCCGGATCGTCCGGGCATGATCGGCGATGGCTCGCGTGATCGCCTGACGGATCCACCATGTCGCGTAGGTCGAGAACTTGTAGCCGCGTTTGTACTCGTACTTGTCCACCGCACGCATGAGCCCCGTGTTCCCCTCCTGAATGATGTCGAGGAACGAAAGCCCACGGTTGCGGTACTTCTTGGCGATCGAGACCACCAGCCGCAGGTTGCCCGCCGAAAGGTCGCGCTTCGCCTGCTCGTACTCCCAGAACACCGCGTCGAGCTGATGCACCTTCGCGATCAGCTCATCGTGCTCCATCAGCACGAGCGAGCGGATCCCCGAAAGCTCCTCCTTCATCACCTCGACATCCTCCGGGTCGTACCGCGAAGGATTGCGCTCGGCACGACGGAGTTCTTCACGGAGCTGCTCGATCTTCCGCGCGATCGCCTGCATCTTCTTGTGATACGGCGCGATGCGGCTTGTCCGGAGACAGCATTCCTCGACCAGCGTCGAGAGACGACGACGACGGGCCGCGATCTTGGTGCGGAGGTCTTCCGCCTTCGCCTCATCGCCCGCCTCCAGCGCCTCGTTCATCAGGTTCCAGTCCGCCCGGTTCCGATCGATGACGCGCCGGATCGTCGGAAGGTTGTACGGAATCCGTTTCGTGATCTTCTCTTTCGAGTTCGTCTCCGCCGTCGAGACGCGCATCGTCCGGTCGAAAGGCAGACTCCCGGCGTGTACCTGCTCCAGCGTTTCCACCGCGAGCATCGCGGCGTACTCGCTCTCCAGCACGCGCCGACGGAAGATCCAACGGGTCAGCTCGATCTTCTTCGCGAGCCGGATCTCCTCCTCGCGCGTCAGCAGCGGGATCGTGCCCATCTGCGTCAGATACATCCGCACCGGGTCGTCGATGCGCTTCGCGCTGCTCTCGACCGGCGTCTCCTGCGCCGTCCGATCCATCTCCTCCGGCTCACCATCGATCGGATCGCCGTCCTCCTCATCCAGGAGATCGGTCGCCTCCATCGTCGCGGCACGCAGACGCGCGCTCAGCAGCGTGCGGATGTCCAGCGGCTCGCCGTGCTTCTGGTTGTAGCGCCAGCGCCGCGCCCGAAATTCGCGCAGGTCCACCGCCTCCACGCCCATGCCGTCGAGGCGCACGAGAATGTCGTCGATCCGCTTCGGATCAATGAACTCGTCCGGAAGCGTGTCGTTCAACTCCTCGTACCCGACCCAGGTTCTTTGACGGCTCAACTCAAGCAGTTCGTTCAGAGCCGGATGAATGTCGCAAAGCACTGTCGCCTCCCCTTGGCCCGTACGGCCGTCGGCTTGGTGTCTCGATTCGTACGCCCGCCCCCGGAGCGAGGGTTCCTGAACTCCGAACGCACGAACCGTTGAAAATGTCACTCGCCGCCATGGCCTCCCGCCGCCGCGGCACTCCGCTACGCCTCAAATCCAACGCGCGGTGTTGCCGTTGGGTCTCCGCCCAGCCGACGCCGCCGCGCAACTACTTCACTCAAACGATCCGTCGTTCCCGACGGTTGTTCTGTCTCGCCACCCCGTCCCGATGCCAGCCGGTAACGATGCACGCTCCCGAGCAGGTGAGCACGCACGCGGGCTCGATCGCCCTCCGCCGCGTGTAACGCTCCCTGCGCGAACGATGTCGCGCAGGCGCACGCGTCCGCATCGTCATCCAACCCCGAAAGAACTTGACGCAGACTCATCTCGGAACCCGCTCTTACCAACTCAAGCACACGCCCGGCCACCCGGGCCACAAGGGGCGAACCGTAGGCATCCGGATCCAGAATGTCTCCGATCTCATCGCCTAAATCCGCCGCCAGCGACCCCTCCGCCAGCACGCACGCCAAAGCATGCTCGCGCGCGGATCCCGGCTGCATCCCGCCGCGTTCCGAGAACCCCAGAGCCCCATCCTCCCGAACACGCCGGGAGACACGCATCCGTGCCTCCCGCACCGTCTCCAGCACCGCCCGCTCATCCACCCCCGAGAGCCGCGTCAGACGACGCACCATCGCCGAGCGACGCGCCGGCGTCAGACGATCCCACCCCAACTCCACCATCCGCAGCGCCAGCTCCTCCAGCCGACGCACACGACCACCCGAACCCGCACCGGACATCTCCGCTTCCAGACGGTCGAACCGGAACGCCAGCACATCCCGCGACTCCTCCACCGCCGCACCAAATGCCTCCACACCGCCCGGCCGTTTCAGCAGGTCGTCCGGGTCCGCGCCTCCCGGCAGCACCGCCACCTTCACATCCACCGGTTCGAGGAAGAAGATCTCGAACGCCCGCTCCGCCGCCCGCTGCCCGGCATCGTCCCCGTCGAAGATCAGCACCACCTCATCGCACAGCCGCTTGAGCACCCGCGCGTGCTGCTCGGTCAACGCGGTCCCGAGCGTGGCCACCGCGTTGCACACCCCCGCCTGGTGACACGCCACGACATCCGTGTACCCCTCGACGATGACCGCCCGGCGCTGGCTGCGGATCGCCGTCGTCGCCTGGCGCATCCCGTAAAGCGTTTCACTCTTATTGAACAGCACGGTCTCGGGCGAGTTCAGGTACTTCGGTTCATCCTCATCGTTCAGCCGCCGCCCGCCGAACGCGATCACACGCCCGCTCGGATCGTGGATCGGGAAGATCAGCCGATGACGCAGCACATCGATGTATCCGTCGCCGTCGCGCTTCTGCCGGACGAGCCCCGCCTGCTCCAGCGACCCGAGCGACATCCCGCGCTTCTCCGCGGTCTGCGCAAGCCCGTCCCACCGCTCCGGCGCAGCGCCGATCCCGAAATGCTCCACCATCTCCGCCGAAATACCCCGCCGCTCCACAACCCCCCGCGCCGCGGCCCCGTGCTGGTGGTGCTGGAAAATCGCCCGGAAGAACTCCTGCGCAAAGCCGTTGGCCCGCGCGATCTCCTCCTTGCTCGCTCGCGTCGCCCGCTCGCGCTCCCCGCCGTCGCTCCGCTGCATCCGTGACTGCGGGGCAAGCTCAATCCCCGCGCGATCCGCCAGATAACGAAGCGCCTCCGGGAACGACAGCCCCAGATGCTTCATGATGAAGGTGATCGCATTGCCCCCCGCCCCGCACACGAAGCAATGAAAAATCTGCTTCCCCGGCACCACATACATCGACGGATTCCGGTCATCGTGGAACGGACACAGCCCCACGAACTCGCGACCCTTCGGCTTGAGCGCAACATGATCCCCGATCAGACCGACGATGTCGGTCGCATCCACCACTCGATCCCGATCATTGTCAAAGCTCTGAGTCACCGTGTACGCCGCTCTGCATGTCGTTTATTGCATTCCATCGCACCAGTTCCAGGAAAACACAATCACACACCGCGCCCGACAGCGATCCCTCGCCGACCGAGCGTGTGCCACCACATGGTCTCTCTCCTGGGGCAAGACACGCCGCGTAAGTTGTGTCGATCGCGGCCTCCACCGCCATCGAACGACGCCTCGCTCATGCTTCGCGGTCTGCGTGGGCCGTTCGCGGAATATCCCGAAGGATTGCGAAAGACGGCGTGGGACGCGAGGTCGTCGACTGGCTATAACGCTACCCCCGGACTGGTGAGGGTCAAACAAACACCCGGAAATACCGGCATCTTCCTTTACCAATCCCTCATATTTTCGGAACATCTACAGTCACCACCCAATCCACTCGGAATCCCCAGAATAGGGTGTCTGCCACCACTCGAGAGCACCCCTACAGATCCCCGACCGACCCTTTGCGAACCCCACAGCCAGACCAGCCACATGCACTTCCGAACACGCGTCATCTACACCGGGAAAGTTCAGGGCGTCGGCTTCCGCTACACCGCCCGGACACTCGCAACCGGCTATCCCGTCACAGGTTGGGTGCGCAACGATCCTGACGGCTCGGTCCATCTCGAAGTCCAGGGAATGCCCGACAGCGTGCGCGCCTACCTCGACGAACTCGCGCAGAAGATGCGCATGTGCATCACCAACGCCGAGGAGCAATCCATCTCCAGCATCCCGGATGAACAGGGCTTTTCCGTCAAGCACTGAGCGCCACTGACCACCCCTCGTCACCGCCAGCCCGACCAAGAACAGTCACCCATCATCGAAAGTGCTCATGCTCATCCTCTTCGACATCGACGGCACACTCCTCACCACCTCCGGCGTCGGCATCCATGCCATGGGCGCGGCCGGGCGACGCCTCTACTCCGCCGACTTCGATGAGCACTGCGTCGAGTACGCCGGACGCCTCGACCCCCTCATCATCACCGACCTCCTCATCAAGCACGATCAGGAACCCACGCCCGAGGCCATCGAGCGTTTCCGCCACGCCTACGGCTCGGAACTCGAAGCGCTCCTCCACACCCCCGGCATCGCCCAGCCCTGCCCGGGGGTTGTCGAACTCATCGACACCCTCGAGCAGATCGAGTCCCTCACCCTCGGCCTCCTCACCGGCAACTACCCCGAGACGGGCAGACGCAAGCTCAGCGCCTGCGGCCTCGACCCGGACCGCTTCCCCATCGCCGCATGGGGCTGCGATTCGCCGCACAACCCCGGCGCCCGCGAACACCTCCCGCCCGTCGCGATCGACCGCTTCCACCGGACCGGCGCCAGGCGCATCGGCCCCGAGCAGGTGGTGATCATCGGCGACACGCCCCACGACATCGCCTGTGGCCGCGCCCACGCCTGCCGCACCATCGGCGTCGCCAC